>NZ_JASGES010000138.1:0-40127 GCF_047606205.1 Propionicimonas sp.
CACATCTTGTGGGCGATAGTGGCCCTATGCCCCAAGGTGTGGCCGCAGCAGATCGCCCGATCCGGCGCGCCGCAGCCGGGACATGATTGTTCAGCAGTCTCCTAGGGCCCTGCCGGGCTCCGAAGCCCACCCCCCAAACCGCCGTCCCCATCGCAGGGGACGGCGGTTTCGCGTCCGCGGCCACCTCCGCCTCCGGCGCCGACGGGATCCGTCGCCGTACCTGTGCCGGGTCAGCTCCCCGGCAGGGACAACTTGGGCCCAGGTGCCGCACGGAGAGCGGCCTGCGCCGCCACGAGGCGGCGCCGGCAGGCCGGAGCGACCGATGATCATACCTAGTCAGGCGACAGTGGTGTCGTTTCACCGTGGTCAATCTCACAGACCTCAAGTTGTCTCTACCCCACCAAGACAGGACTTCGTATGGTGAGCGGGAACTCAAGGAGGAGCCGGCAATGGATGCTGTCAACACCGTCGTGTGGACACCGCTCGACAGGGCGAGCTCCACGCCGGTCTGGCTCCAGATCTGCAGCCAGATCGAGAACCTGATCCGCGAGGACACCTGGACCGAGGGAACCCAGCTCCCGAGCGAGCCCCAGCTGTGCGAACAGTTCCATGCCTCCCGGACCAGCATCCGCACGGCGATCGACCACCTGCGGGCCGCGGGGCTGGTCTACTCCCGTCGCGGATCGGGCACCTACGTCGCCGGGCTGGCCGGCTCGCCCAACTGGGTCCTGCCCACGACGGCGAGCGTCCTGGGCGGCGTCAACCTGCACGGCAAGAGCCCGCTGGAGTCGATCGTCCTGCGGGGACGCATCGAGACGCTTCCGCCGTGGGCGGTCCGGCTCCTGGAGTGCAACGTGGGCGAGGAGGGATTCGCACTCGAACGTCTCCGCTTCCTGCGCGGGCAGCCGGCCGTCCTGGTCACCGACTACCTTCCCCGGTGGTTCATCGGGCTCCTCGCCGACCTGAGGGACCCTCGCGCCAGCCTCTTCGAGAAGCTCGGCTCGGTGGCCGGCGTCAGGATCACCCACGTCCGGCGCACCATCGAGGCAGCGGCCACCGACCACCACACCTCCCCGCTCCTGGAGATCGAGGAGGGGCGCCCGATCGCCATCGTGGAGGCCGTCGCCTTCGGGGACGGGGAACGCCCGGTCGCCGCGTCCCGCGCCCTCGTCCGCACCGACCGGCTCCGTCTGTGCGCCGACAGCATCGAGCCTGCGGGCGCCTGGGAGACGCCGCGCGGCTCGGACATCGCGGACGTCCCGACCCGTCCCTTCGCCAACCCCGCAGTCATCCACCGACGCCGCCCGGAGGGGACCGGCCGCGGCACCGAGTACCGCTCCCGCGGCTTCACGGGCGCGACCAGCCGCTGACCGGCGACACAACCGGCCAGCCAGCACGAAGGAACGTGATGTACTTCAGCGAATCGATCCTGCTGCTCCAGGACGCGGCATCAGACCGCGACGACGCCCTGCGGCGCCTGGCCGGCGAGTTCGTGTCCCGCGACCTCGTCCTGGCCAGCTTCCCCGACGCGGTCCTGGACCGTGAGCAGCGCTACCCCACCGGCCTGGATCTCGGCGACGTCGCCGTGGCCATCCCCCACACCGACGCCGAGCACGTCGTCACCGACCAGCTCGGGTTCATGTCGTTGCGGCACCCGGTGACGTTCCGGCAGATGGGCGACGCGACCGCGACCGCGGACGTGTCGCTGGTGATCATGCTCGCGCTCCACAAGAGCGAGGACCAGATCCCCATGCTGCAGAAGCTCGTCGAGCTCATCCAGGACCCGAAGAGCGTCGACACCCTCCGCACCACCACCTCACCGCTCGAGGTGGTCGAGACGTTCGCCAGAGCCGGCCTGCGCTGACCACCGGCCCCACCACGACAAGAACACCAGAAAGGGAACCAAATGAAGCGAATCCTGCTCGCCTGCGGATCCGGGATCGTCACGTCGACGGCCGTGCGGTTCAAGATCGAGAAACAGCTGGATGACCGCGGCTACAAGGGCCAGTACAAGATCGAGCAGTGCAAGATCGCCGAGGTCGTGGCGAAGGCACCCGGCTACGACTTCGTGATCTCCACCACCCTCAAGCCGGACAACCTGAAGATTCCCTTCGTGCGCGCGGTCTCCTTCCTGACCGGTATCGGCACCGAGGAGACCATGACCGAGATCCTCGGCCTGATGGACGCCTGAATTCACCGTCCGTACCCCGTTCCCCACTCACCTTCCTGATGCACGACCCTTCCCTCCTTCACCACACCTGAAATCCGCTCACCACACCTGAAAGCGAGGCAGTCGCAGGACCATGGACACCTTCCTCAGCGTTTTCGAATTCATCAAGGACCTCGGGGCATCGGTGATGATGCCCATCATCATCCTGATCTTCGGCCTGTTCCTGCGGGCGGGCTTCGGCCGTTCGCTGCGCGCGGGCCTCACCGTCGGCGTCGGCTTCATCGGCCTGAACCTGGTCATCGGGGCCATGTCGGAGAACCTCGGCCCCGCCGTGCAGGCGATGGTCGAGCACTACGGCCTGAAGCTCTCCGTGATCGACGTGGGCTGGCCGGCCGCGGCCGCCATCGCGTTCGCGTCCACGGTCGGCCTGGTGATCATCCCGGTCGGGCTGCTCGTGAACGTCGTGATGCTGCTCACGAACACCACCCAGACCGTCGACATCGACATCTGGGACTACTGGCACTTCGCCTTCACCGGGGCGCTGGTCGCGATCCTCACCGGCAGCCAGGTGATCGGCGTCGTCGCCGCCGTCCTCAACATGATCATCATCATGGTGATCGGTGACGTCACCGCCCCGCACGTGCAGAAGAGCCTGGACATGCCAGGGATCTCGCTGCCGCACGGCTTCTCGGCCGCCTACGCGCCGATCGCATGGGTGTTCAACAAGCTGTTCGAGATGATCCCGGGCGTGCGCAACATCAACATCAACATGGAGAAGGCGCAGCGCCGCTTCGGTGTCTTCGGTGAGCCGATCATCATCGGCACCGCACTCGGCCTGATCATCGGCGTCGTCGCCGGCTACGACGTGAAGGGCGTGCTGGTGCTCGGCATCACGATGGGCGCGGTCCTCGTCCTGATCCCGAAGATGGCGGCGCTCCTGATGGAGGGCCTGCTGCCGATCTCGGACGCGGCCTCGGACCTGATCAGCAAGAAGTTCCGCAACCGCGGCAAGATCTACATCGGCCTCGACTCCGCCGTCGGCGTCGGCCACCCGATCACCCTGTCGGTGTCGCTGATCCTGGTGCCGGTGGCCGTGTTCCTCGCCGTCATCCTGCCTGGCAACACGGTGCTGCCGTTCGCCGACCTGGCGGTGATCCCGTGGATGTTCGTGCTGATCACGCCGCTGGTGCGGGGCAACGGCTTCCGCGCCCTGGTGATCGGCGTGATCGTGCTGGCCGTCGGCCTGCTGATCTCCTCCAACCTGGCCCCCCTGTTCACCCAGGCCGCGATCGACGCGAAGTTCACCATGCCGGACGGCGCCACGATGATCTCCAGCATCTGCGACGGGGCGAACCCGCTCACCTGGGCGATCGTGCGACTGCAGGACCTCGGGATCTTCGGCCTGATCATCGTGGGCGTGATCGCGCTCGGTCTGGCCTTCTGGAACCGCGTCCGGATCCTGAGGGAGGCCCGCGAACTGCGCGAACTGGCCGAGGTGGGCGCCGATGCCTGAGCAGACCGTGTTCACCCACAACTCCTCGCTCTACGCGTCCCGTGTCTACGGCGAGGGCATCCTTGCCGCGGTCGTGGCGGTCGTGTCGGTCGAGCGCCTGGTCAACGGCGGCGCCTGGTCGATGCTGTGGCTGATCCCCCTGGTGGTCGGCACGTACGCGGCACTGCGACTGCTGCTCACCGGCAGTGTGCCGAGGACGATCGAACTGACCGGGGACCAGCTGGTGTTGTCGGACGCGCGGAAGTCCCGCACGTACGCACTCGCCGACCTGCAGGAGTTCCGTGTCCGCGAGTTCCGTGCCAGCGACACGATCTACCTCCGGCTGCAGCCCAGAGGCGGTCGTGAGCAGAAGTACTGGATCGAGTGGAAGGCCTACTCCGACAGCGACGAACTGGTTGCCGGGATCCGTGCCATCGACATGCGGCTCCACCCCGACTCGCTCAAGGTGCGGGCAGGGCTGACCGGCTACACGCCCGCAGAAGGCACCCGGCATGCATGAGCGGCAGAAGGAGGAGGTGATCAGCACCGGGCGAATGCTCGACCGCTACGGGCTGGTCGCCCTCTCCGGCGGAAATGTCAGCCTCCGGGTGGGCGAGCACATCCTGGTCACGCCCTCCGGACTGATGTACGAGCAGCTCACACCGGACGACGTCCCCGTCCTGACCCCGGCAGGGGACGTCGTGGAGGGCGACCTGCGTCCTTCGGTGGACACCGGGGCGCTGCTCCACATCTACAACGCCATGCCGGAGGTGCAGGCGGTCATCCACACCCACCAGCCGTACGCGACGGCACTGGGGCTGTCGATGGACGAACTGCCGTGCTGCGTCACCACCATGGCCAACGCCGTCAAGGGCCCGGTGCGGGTGGCGTCGTTCACCTCGGCGGCGACGGAGGAGATGGGCGTCCAGGCGGTCGCGAACCTGGACGGCCGGCTGGCCGTCGTGCTGCGCAAGCACGGTGTGATCGCGATCGGTGCCACGCTCAAGCAGGCGCTGTACGCGTGCGTGTACCTGGAGGAGGCCGCGAAGACCTACGCGGTCGCCAAGTCACTGGGCGAGCCGGTGGACGTCCTCACCGACGAACAGGTACGAGAGGCGGTGGGCGTCTTCGACAACTACGGGCAGAGCGGTGCGGGCGCCGACTTCCGCAGCGTCGGGTCGACCCGGTGAGCCGCGTGGGCGACGACGTGGCCTGACCGGGAAGAGAACCGTCCCCCTGTCGTCGCCGGGATGAGGTCGCCCTCCTTGCAGAGGCTGCCGAACTCGCAGACACCGCCCCGGGCTTGCGGAGCGTCTGCGAGTTCGAGCAGCGTCTGTGCGGGGTGCCGGCTACTCGCCGAGGGTGATGTCGACCAGGAGTTCGGCGGCCAGGCGTTCCAGGTCGGCCTGGATGCCTGCCGGATCCGCGCCGGAGGGCACGGCGGCGACCACCCGCGCCTCGAACAGACGGCCCCCCGACATCGGCGCCTCCCGCGACTCGCTGGTGAGGCGCTCGATGCTCACGCCGTGGCGGCTCAGCACTGCGGAGATGTCCCGCACGATGCCCGGGTGGTCGTTGCCGAGGACGTTCACCGTGAGCTGGCGCGGCGGCTCGGCCGCGGAAGACTGTGTCCCGGCGTGCGCGGTGACCGTGAGCAGGCCGTCCAGCGCCCGGAGCGCGGAGACGAGGTCCGCGCTGCGGTCATCGGGGACGGAGACGACGACGATGCCGGCGAAGGTGCCCGCCAACTCCGCCAGTTCGCTGTGCTCCCAGTTGCCGCCATGGGCGGAGACGACGTCAGCCAGGGCGGCGACGAGACCGGCGCGATCGTCGCCGACGACGGTGAGAACGAGGTTGGCCACGTCGGCATGCTACCCAGTCGCTGCGCCTGCCGGCCCCCGGACGCTGGGAGACTGCTGAACAATCATGTCCCGGCTGCGGCGCGCCGGATCGGGCGATCCGCAGCGGCCACACCTTGGGGCATAGGGCCACTATCACCCACACGATGTGGCCTTGCAGCTCATCCCGCCCGGCACGTCCTCGCTCGGAACAGCATTGATCAGCAGCCCCCTAGAAGGTGACCCTCGCCCGCGCCAGCCGGTCGGCGAGCGGCTCGGCGACGCCCTCGAACAGTCCCGGATCGACCACCCGCCCGGACAGGTGGCGGAGGAACTCGACGGCGTCGGCGGTCACCTCTGTGGGCGCGGGCGCCCGGTCACCCAGGAGCCACGCACCGCCGGCGGGACCGGTCAGGGTCAGCACCGCGGCCGGCCCGTCCCAGCGCAGCCCCAGGGCGCGCACCACCTGCGCGACCACCTCCGCGTCCGACGGGTCCTGCGTCACCACGGATCCGGTGGCCCGTCCGATGTCGTGGCGGTGCATCCAGCAGTCGCGCGGCAGCACGACATCGGCCAGATAGCCGAAGGTGGCCTTCCCCGGCAGCCCGGCGACCCCCGCCAGCGGGATCCGGCGGGCCCATACGGGCGGTACGGCGCGAGGGGTGTCCCGGCGCAGCGCGTCGAGGAGCTGCATCGGCGTCCAGCCCGCGCGCGCCCGGAGTGCGGCCTGGTTGGTGCCGTCGAGGAAGGTGCGGCCTCGGTCGTGGACGAGCCAGGAGGTGGTGAGCGAGACGTAGGCGAGCGGGTTGCGGATGTACACGAGCTCGCCGGCGATGTGGGCGGCGATGTCGCGGACGCGCCACGGCACACACTCGGTCGCGGCATCCCACTGGCCGGGAGCGAGCTGCTCGAGTTGGGCGATCAGGGCGCGGCGCTGGGCGAGCGCCACCCGAGTGCCCCGTTCCGGCGGGGTGGGCGGCAGGGCGGTGGCGGCGATCGGGTCGGTCATGGGCGGGCTCCTCGTGCCGGGCCGCCGGCGGCGGACCCGTGCCCGACACTCTGCGCCGCCGCACGGCGGTCGACAAGACCCGCCGCCGCACCATTCCGCTGGAGCCGGTTCGGTGTCATCCTGTGGGAATGACGGTGTCACCGTTGCCGCGCCACGGATCGTCACTGACCGGCAGGGACCGGCCGGGGCGGACACTGCGGGTTGCCCAGCATCCGCAGTCGGGGCGGGTGGTGCTCTCGATCTGGCAGGACCACACCTGCCTGGCCACGGTCCGGCTCGCCCCCGAGGACGTGGCCGCCCTGGTCGGCGAACTCGCCCGCTCGCTCGTGCTGGACGGTGCCGAGCCGGCGCGCGACGCCGGCTGACCCCCGCTCCGGCCGGCTCAGGGGGCTCCGGGGCGGGCGTGGACGGTGTGGGTCTCTCGCGCGCGCAGCCAGGGCAGGGCGGCCACGAGGGTGATCGCCCCGGTGACGCCGAACGCGAGCGTGTAGCTGCCGTGGTCGACCAGCAGGCCGGCGACCACCGGGCCGATGATGGATCCGGAGTCCTGGGCCATCTGGAAGGCGGCGAGGGCGGGCCCCCCGTTGCGCTCGCGTCCCACCACGTCGGCCAGCACGGCCTGCTGGGCGGGGTTGAGGACGCCGGCGCCGACCCCGGCGACCACCGAGAGCAGGACGAGGGTGACCAGGCCTCCCGCGAGCCCGGTCAGCGCGGTCGCGACACCGGAGACGATCAGTCCACCCACGATGAAGGGTCGGCGCCCGGCCCGGTCGGCCCTTCGTCCGGCGAAGGCGAGGCCGGCCGCGTTGCCCACCGCGAAGACGGCCAGCGCCATCCCGGCCACCCACGGCTGGGTACCGATGACGGCGGTGGCGAACAGCGGCAGGATCGCGTTGCGGACCCCGAAGTTGCCCCAGCCGTTGGCGAAACCCGAGCCGAAGGCGGCTCGGTAGGCGCTGTCCCGCCACGCCTCCCGCACGGTCAGGGCGGGAAGGCTGGGGCTGCCCGGCGGCGGTCGCAGGGCCGCGTGGCGGAGGAAGACGGCGACGATGGCCGCGGCGAGGAGGAGGGTGACGGCGTAGACGAGGAACGGCACGCGCAGGCCCAGGCTGCCGAGCGCACCGCCGACGACCGGTCCGGCGACGCCGCCGAGCAGGAACGCCGTCGCGTAGGCGGAGGAGACGCGGGCCCGGATGGCCACCGGAGCGAGGCGGACGAGGAGTGCGACCGCGGAGACGGTGAACATCGTCGACCCGATCCCGCCGAGGCCACGGAAGAGCAGCAGTTGGGCGTAGTCCTGGGCGAACGCGGTCGCCCCGGTCGAGACGGCGACGATGACCAGGCCGGCGAGGTAGACCGGACGCTCGCCGAGCCGGGCGATCAGCCGGCCGCCGGCCGGGGCGAAGACGAGCCGGAAGAACGCGAACGCGCTGACGACCACGCTGGAGGCGAACGCGCCCACCCCGAAGCTCTGCGCGAAGGTTGGCAGCACCGGGGTGATCAGCCCGAAGCCGACCGCGATCACGAAGGCGGCGGCCACCAGCACCCAGATCTCGCGCGGGATCCGCGAGGGCCCGTCCGGCGGGGCAGCGACGGGTTCCTCGGGCACGGTCACCCAGTATGCCGCCGACGAAGGACGCGGGCGCTGCCGCGCCGGTCAGCGACCGAACCTCCCTGAGGGCAGAGCGGCGCTCACGCCGACGCGCGCCCTTCGAGCGGGGGCGTCTCTCAGGCCAGGAACAATTCCCCGAGGATGGGAACCGTGCCGACCTCGAAGATGAGGACCACGTCCCTGCCGGCGGTCTTGCAGGTAAGGGACTCAGACGCGTCCTCGTCCGCCGGGTCCGGTTTGTCCACCCGGCAACCAGCCGCCGCCGCATCACTCAGCAGCTGCCCCAGATCATCGTGCTCCCAAGACGCGTACACCTCGCCACCTGAGTTGCAGCTGTCGCCGACGCCATCGAACCTCAGGCTCGGTATCCGGGTTCGCAGCTCCTTGACGGCGTTGTCCAGCTGCGCCCGTGCAACATCCCCACAAGAAGGCGCGATCACAGTCGCTCTCAGCCACCAGAATGCGAGCCCGCCGCCCACTACCAGCGCGAAGGCGGCCACGATGACCCAGGATGAGACCTGACCGAACCTGTTCATCTGCCCGCCGACTCTGGCGGAGTCTGCCCACCAGACTCGCTCGGCCCAAGGATGCCACGGCTCCTCAATCCTCGCGCCGGAAAGCTACCCGTCACGCCAGAGTTGGCCCGCCGCCGTTGCCGCGAACCTCGGGACGCTGCACACCATGTCGGCCCGGCCCTGCAGCGCCGCTGCCACGACGTGGCGGTCGTCAGGATCCGGGAGGGAGATGCCGGCAACCAACTCCTCCCAATCCGTGACGCAGGCGCCCTCAAAGGTGGCCTGCATGGCGTCGGCTCGCGACCGCGCCGGTCCCGAAGCGAGCTCCGGATGGATCATTCCGATCGCATCCACCATCTCGTCGAGCACCCCATCGCTCCAGAGCGGCCGGTAGAGGCCGGCCTCGGCCAGGCGAAGCGGCGTGTCGGCCAACGAGATCGGGACCAGCACGCACGCATCGAGGAACGCGCTGTAGCGGGCCACGACTCAGCTGGCCCGACGCTTGCGGGCCGTCCGCAGGGCTTCCCGGTAGTCGGGAACCTCGTCGTAGAGCCCTGCGGCAGCCGCGTCCGCGGTCATCTGGTCGAGAGTGGTGCGGCGCTCCTGGCGCTTGCGGCTCTGATAGTCGAGAACGTCACTGAGCCGCACCCTGCGATGCCGGCCGGTCGCAGGACGCTCGTAGGCGATCTCGCCCTTCTCGAGCAGCTTCACCAGGGTCGGCCGGCTGATGCCGAGGAAGTCGGCGGCCTCCTGCGTGGTGAGCCGCTGATCGAGAGGTGCGACGGTGATCGCCTTTCCCGCTCTCATCGATTCCACGACTTTCACCAGCACCTGGTAGGCCTCCATCGGCAGCGGCACTGTCTGGCCGTCGGGCCCCAGCAGGGCGGCCGGCTCCGCGACGTTCGCCAGGAAGCGGGAGAGGTCAAGCATCGCCTCCATGTCCGCCGGTGGCAGGACTTGAACCGGCCAATGTGGTCCCTCCAATGTGCCTTTCACAAGCACAAACGGATGGCGCAGCCGAACCGTTTCGGCCGCCGTGCATCTTGCGTGCAATATCGATTGGTGAATCAGGCGACGGGATCGAGGCGCCGCACCGTGGGCACCCCGCCGGCACGCTCGGCAGCGAGGTCATGGGCCGACTGCATCGCCAGCCAGGCACGGGCGGTGCCGACGCCGGCCTCTTCCAGACGGACGGCCAGGTTCGGACTCACCCGCGCGTGACCGTGCAGGACCCTGCTCAACGTCACCCTGGAGATGCCCAAGCGTGAGGCGGCCTCGCCGACACTCATGCCGAGGTCACCAAGGACGTCCTCGCGCAGGATCTCGCCGGGGTGCACCGGGTTCTTCATCACCATGTTCAACTCCCTCCTCAGTGGTAGTCCTGGTAGTCGACGAGTTCGACCTCGCCGTCCGCGAATCTGAAGGTGATCCGCCAGTTCCCGTTGACCCAGATCGACCAGTGGCCGGCGAGGTCGCCCTTGAGCTGGTGTGACCGGAACGACGGGATCGCGAGATCGTCGGGACCCTGAGCCACGTCGAGCAGCGACAGGATACGCAGCAGCTTCGGGACGTGGTCGGCCTGGACGCCCTTCTTCGAACCTTCGCGATACAGCCGCTCCAAACCCTTGTGCCGGAAGCTGACGATCACCGCCCTAGTGTATCGCGTAGCGCTACACGCTACAACGGTCCAGAATCTGCCACACACCCGGTGCAAAGCGGCACACGCAATGTGCATTGCCGGTCGAGCATCGATTCATTGGCACGAAACGTACGCCTGCGGTCGGGACTGGCCGCTGACCGAGTAGCTCAGGCTCGAGAACGTCCTGGTGCAGCGCGCCACGCTCGACGTAGCTGCGGCGCGAAGGCCAGCCCGTTTCTGCCCTCTCCTGCCTCCTTCTGACCACTCGCTCGACCTGCTCAGGACAAGCGTAGCCACCAGTCAGGGAAGCGGGGCGGTGAGGTTCGTGGATCTCCCGGAGATGTGGTGGGCCTAACTGGACTTGAACCAGTGACCTCTGCCTTATCAGGGCAGCGCTCTAACCGACTGAGCTATAGGCCCGGGATGCGTAGCACGCAAGTGAGTACGTTACCGACTCCGCTCTGCGGGCTCAACTTGAGGGGCGCGGGGAAGCCGTGGTGAGTCCCCGGCGACCTCGGACCTTCCTGGCCACACAGCTCTGCCCGGCACTTCGGCGCGCGGGCGGAGCCGGCGATCCTTCGAACGGAAGAGGGGCTCTTTCCGGCGTCAGTCCTCGGCGAGGGTGAGCTCCAGGCCGCCGAGGATGTTGGCGCTGAGGTTGTAGAGGAACGCGGTCAGGGTGCCGAGCGCGGTCGAGATCACCACGTTGATCACCGCCAGGAGGGCCGTGATGCCGAGCACCTTGTTGGTGTTGACGTAGTCCTCGATGCGGAACGTCGACTGGGCGTTGGGGCTGGAGATGATGTTCACGATCGCCTCGTTGATCGCATCGAACAGGCCCGAACTCACGATCACCGTCCACACGACCGACACGGCCACCCAGAACATGATCCCGAACGCGATCGAGAACAGGAACGACGTCTTCATCACCGACCACGGGTCGATCTTCGACAGCCGCAGCCGTGCCTTCCGCGTCCGGCGCAGGCCGGACTTCTTCGGCTTCTCCGACGTTGCCGCCACCGGTGCCGCAACCATCGCGGCGGCCGGAGCGGCGATCGTCGCGTCGACGAGTGGGGTCGGGCCGGCGAACGGCGCCGCGGGCGCCGTCACCGCGGCCGGACGGTCCCCGCCCTTCCCGGACGCGTCCCTGCCGGACGGAGCGGGTGCGGACGGCTGCGCCGGCGCGGGCCCCTCGTCGGTGATCCGGGGCAGCCGGACGACCGTGTCGCCCAGGCCGCCGTCACCGTAGGAGGACTCGGCGCCCTCGACGCTCCACTGCGGGTGGCTGTGCTCCGTCTCCGTCGCACCTCCCGCGGTGCCCTGTCGTTCAGTCACCCTGCTCCTCCTCGGCCGTCGACTCGTCAGCAGCTGTCGCCGCCTGCGGCTCCTGGGCCTCAACCGTACCCTCCGTCGCGTCCTCGCCGACAGCCGGGACGCTCTCCGCCTCCTCAGCGCTCGACTCCGGATTGAGGGCGATCACGGACACCGCGTCGTCGCCGGTGACACCCACGAACTTCACGCCCATCGTGTCGCGGCCCTTCGCCGGGACCTCGGCGACCGCCGAGCGGGTGATCTGGCCACTCACCTTGATCGCGATCACCTCGTCCGACTCCTGCACGACCAGTCCGCCGACCAGCGACCCGCGCTCGGAGTTCAGCTTCATCGCCTTGATGCCCAGGCCGCCGCGCCCCTGCTGCCGGTACTCCCGGACGGGCGTGCGCTTGGCGAAGCCCCCGTCGGTGACCGTGAACACGAACCGGTCGTCCTCGGGCATGTCCGCGTCGATCACCGACATGCTCAGCAGCGCGTCGCCGTCGCGGAACTTCATCCCGGTCACGCCGGAGGTCGCCCGTCCCATCGGACGCAACTGCTCGTCGTCCGCCGCGAACCGGATCGCCTGGCCCTTCCTGGACACCAGCAGGACGTCGTCGGCAGGGCTGCACAGCGCCGCCCCGATCAGCTCGTCGTCGGCCTCCCTGAAGTTCACCGCGATCACACCCGCCTGGCGCGGCGAGTCGTAGGCCCGCAGCTCGGTCTTCTTCACCAGCCCGTTGCGGGTGGCCAGCAGCAGGTACGGCGAGTCGTCGTAGCCGCGCAACGTCAGCACCTCGGCGATCCGCTCGTCCGGCAGGAAGCTGAGCAGGCCGGCCACGTGGCCGCCCTTCGCGTCCCTGCCCGCCTCCGGGAGCTGCCACACCTTCGCCCGGTACACCCGGCCGAGGTTGGTGAAGAACAGGATCCAGTGGTGGTTGGTCGTCGCGAACAGGTGGTCGACCTCGTCGTCCGCCCGCAGCGTCGCCCCGCGCACGCCCTTGCCGCCCCGCTTCTGCGTCCGGTACTGGTCCGAGCGGGTCCGCTTGGCGTAGCCACCGCGTGTGATCGTCACCACCATGTCGTCGTCGGGAATGAAGTCCTCGTCGCTCAGGTCACCGTCGGCCGCCACGATCCGCGTCCTGCGCTCGTCACCGTACTTGTCGACGATCTCGCCGAGCTCGTCGGAGATGATCTGGCGCTGCCGGGCCGGCTTGTCGAGGATGTCCTTCAGGTCCTCGATCAGCAGCTCGATCTCGGCCAGGCGGGCGATGATCTGCTCGATCTCCATCGCCGCCAGCCGGCGCAGCTGCGTGTTCAGGATGTGCAGCGCCTGGTCGTCGTCGATCCCGAGCAGGTCCTTCAAGCCCTCCCGCGCGGCCTCCGCCGTCCGGGACGCCCGGATCAGGGCCAGCACCTCGTCCAGCCGGTTCAGTGCGGCCACCAGGCCGCGGTCCAGGTGGGCGCGCTTCTCCGCCTCCTCCAGGCGGTACTGCGTGCGCCGGCGGATCACCTGCACCTCGTGCTTGATCCAGTGGCTGATGAATTGGTCCAGCCGCAGCGTCCGCGGCACCTCGTCGACCAGCGCCAGCATGTTGCAGCCGAACGTGTCCTGCAGCTGCGTGTGCTTGTACAGGTTGTTCATCACGACGCGTGGCTGCGCGTCCCGCTTCAGCACGATCACCAGCCGCTGGCCGGTCCGGGCCGACGTGTCGTCGCGGATGTCGGCGATCCCGCTCAGCTTGCCCGCGTTCACCAGCTCGGCGATCTTCACCGCCAGATTGTCGGGGTTGCACATGTACGGCAGTTCGGTGACGACGAGGAGCGTGCGACCGTTGCGGTCCTCCTCGATGTCGATCACCGCGCGCATGGTCACCGACCCCCGACCGGTGCGGTACGCGTCCTCGATGCCCTTGCGGCCCACGATCAGCGCGCCGTTGGGGAAGTCCGGGCCCTGGATCCGCTCCATGGCGGCCTCCAGCAGCTCCTCCTTGGACGCCTCCGGGTTCTCCAGCGACCACTGCACGGCCGCCGCGACCTCGCGCAGGTTGTGCGTGGGGATGTTGGTCGCCATGCCCACCGCGATCCCGGTGGAACCGTTCACCAGCAGGTTGGGGAACCGCGCCGGCAGCACCGACGGCTCCATCTCCCTGTTGTCGTAGTTCGGAGTGAAGTCGACGGTGTTCTCGGTGATGTCCCGGACCATCTCCATGGCCAGCGGCGCCATCTTGCACTCGGTGTACCGCATGGCGGCCGCCGGGTCGTTGCCGGGGGAACCGAAGTTGCCCTGCCCCGCCACGAGCGGGTGCCGCATCACCCACGGCTGGGCCAGCCGCACCAGGGTGTCGTAGATCGCGGAGTCGCCGTGCGGGTGGTACAGGCCCATCACCTCGCCGACCACGCGCGAGCACTTGTTCCAGCCGCGGTCGGGACGGTAGCCGCCGTCGTACATCGCGTAGAGGACACGCCGGTGGACGGGCTTGAGGCCGTCCCGCACGTCGGGGAGCGCGCGGCCCACGATCACGCTCATCGCGTAGTCGAGGTAGGAGCGCTGGATCTCGACCTGGAGGTCGATCTCCTCCGTCTTGGCCTGCGTGGGGGCGAGCGCCTGCTCGTCCTCGGCAACGATCTCGACGTCGGTCGGTTCGTCGGGGCCGTCAGTCATGGTGGTTCTCCTTCATCGCGCTTCCGTGTGCGTGGGGCGCGGTCAGATGTCGAGGAAGCGGACGTCCTTGGCGTTGCGGGTGATGAAGTTGCGCCGCGGCTCCACCTCTTCGCCCATCAGGATCGAGAACATCTCGTCGGCGCTCGCGGCGTCCTCGAGGGTCACCTGCAGCAGCGATCGCTTGGCCGGGTCCATGGTGGTGTCCCACAGGTCCGCGGCGTCCATCTCGCCCAGCCCCTTGTACCGCTGGATCGGGTTCACCTGCGGCAGCTTCTTGCCCGCCGCGATGCCGGCGTCCCGCAGGCTGTCCCGCTCCTCGTCGGAGTAGGCCAGTTCGTGCGGCGCGTTGGTCCAGCGCAGCCGGAACAGCGGCGGCTGGGCGAGGTACACGAAGCCGCCCTGGATCAGCGGCTTCATGAACCGGAACAGCAGCGTCAGCAGCAGCGTGCGGATGTGGGCGCCGTCCACGTCGGCATCGGCCATCAGGACGAGCTTGTGGTAGCGCAGCTTGTCGACGTCGAAGTCGTCCTGCACGCCGGTGCCGAGGGTGTTGAAGATCGCCTCGACCTCCTTGTTCTGCAGGATCTTGTCCAGGCGCGCCTTCTCGACGTTCAGGATCTTGCCCCGGATCGGGAGAATCGCCTGGGTTCGCGGGTCGCGTCCGCCCTTCGCCGAGCCGCCGGCGGAGTCGCCCTCGACGATGAACACCTCGCACTCGGCCGGCTCGGTGGACGAGCAGTCGGAGAGCTTGCCGTACTGGCCCTTGTTCAGCAGTCCCTTGCGGCCGCGGGCCAGATCACGCGCCTTCCGGGCGGCCACCCTGGCCGTCGCGGCGGCCTGGGCCTTGCGGACGATGTCCTTGCCGTCGGAGGGAAACTTCGCGAACCAGTCGCCGAGCAGGTCGTTGACGACCTTCTGGACGAACGAGCGCGCCTCGGTGTTGCCGAGTTTGGTCTTGGTCTGGCCCTCGAACTGCGGTTCGGCGAGCTTGACCGAGATGATCGCGGTGAGTCCCTCGCGGATGTCGTCGCCGGAGACCCGGTCCTCACGCTTCTTGATCATCCCCCAGGTCTCGCCCCACTTGTTCACCGTGTTGGTGAGCGCGGCCCGGAAGCCCTCCTCGTGGGTGCCCCCCTCGTGGGTGTTGATCGTGTTGGCGAACGTGTGGACGCTCTCGTTGAACGAGGTGTTCCACTGCATCGCCACCTCGAGGCTCATCTTCTGCTCGGCCGACGCCGCGTCGATCGCGATCACCCCGGGGTGGATGGTGTCCTTGCTGCCGGTGAGGTACTTCACGTAGTCGATCAGGCCGTCGGAGTACACGAAGGTCTGCTCGCGCAGCGTGGCCGCGGCGTCGAGCTCGTCCTCGTCGTCCTCCCCGACGGCGGCGGCGCGGCGGTCGGCGATCGTGATCTTCAGGCCCTTGTTGAGGAACGCCATCTCACGGAACCGGGTGGCCAGCGTCTCGTAGGAGTAGGTGGTGGTCTCGAAGATCGTCGGGCTGGCATAGAAGGTGACGATCGTCCCGGTCTCCTCACTCGGCTCCAACTGCTCGAGCGGGGCGACCGGGTCGCCCAGGCGGAAACTCTGCCGCCAGTGGTAGCCGTCCCTGCGCACATCCACGGTGAGGCTGTCGCTGAGCGCGTTCACCACCGAGACGCCGACGCCGTGCAGGCCGCCGGACACCTTGTAACCGCCGTCGCCGAACTTGCCGCCCGCGTGCAGCATGGTGAGCGCGACGGTCAGCGCCGAGATCTTCTCCTTCGGGTGCTCTCCGACCGGAATGCCGCGGCCGTTGTCGGTGACCCGGATCCCGCCGCCGTCGAGCAACTCGATCAGGATGGAGTCGCAGTAGCCGGCCAGGGCCTCGTCCACGGCGTTGTCGACGACCTCGTACACCAGGTGGTGCAGGCCCCGCTCCCCCGTCGACCCGATGTACATGCCGGGACGCTTGCGGACGGCCTCCAGGCCTTCCAGGACGGTGATCGCGGAGGCGTCGTAGCTGCCGGCGGCGACGTGCGCGGCATCGGCAGCGGACAGGGTGACGTTGGGCTCGTCAGTCACTGAGAACCTTTCGGACGTGAGAAAGCGCCACCGGCGAGGTCTTCGTCGCGGCGCGCTCCAGAACATCCACAGTCTACCTGATCGCCCGCGAAATCCCGGGCTCCGAGACCGTGCGTTGCGGCCTCAGCGGCCTGATTTGGCGTTCCCGAGGCTCTCGCGGGGCCCCGGCCAAGGTCGGATACGCGTCCGGGGCCCTCAGACGGCCAGATCGCCGCCGCCCGGGCGCGGAGTCACCGGAATCTCGGCCGGTCGCGGCAGGCGGGGATCCCGGCGACTCGGGAACATCGGGAACCTCAGGCGGTGACCTCCGTGCGGTCGCCGGACCAGAGCGTGTGGAAGGTGCCCGGCCTGTCCACGCGCTGGTAGGTGTGGGCGCCGAACAGATCGCGCTGGCCCTGAATGAGGGCGGCGGAGCTCCGCTGCGCCCGTAGTCCGTCGTAGTACGCGAGGCTGGACGCGAACGCGGGCGCAGGGACGCCGCTGCGCGCGGCCTGCGCGACCACCCGTCGCCAGGCAGCGAGTCCGTCGCCGACCACCGTGGTGAAGTACGGGTCGGCGAGCAGCAGCGGCAACCCCGGATCCCGCTCGTAGGCCTCGGTGATCCGGTTCAGGAAACGGGCACGGATGATGCATCCGCCCCGCCAGATCCTGGCCATCGCACCGCGGTCGATGTTCCACCCGTACTCGGCGCTCGCCGCAGCGATCTGGTCGAAGCCCTGCGAGTAGGCCACCACCTTGGACGCGTACAGCGCCGAGCGGACGTCCTCGATGAACTGGCTGCGGTCGAGGATCCCGAACGCCTCCGCGTCGCCCGGCAGCGCCTTCCTGGCGGCCTCGCGCTGCGGCAGCGAACTCGACAGTGCGCGAGCGAAGGTGGCCTCCGCGATCCCGGTCACGGGGACACCGAGGTCGAGCGCGTTCTGGACCGTCCAGCGGCCGGTGCCCTTCTGGCCGGCCCGGTCGACGACGACATCGATGAACGGCGTCCCGGTCTCCGCGTCCGTGTGCCGCAGCACCTCGGCGGTGATCTCGATCAGGAACGACTCCAGGTCACCGGTGTTCCACTCCGCGAAGATGTCCCCGAGTTCGGCCGGGGACGCGCCCAGCCCCCGCCGGAGCAGGTCGTAGGCCTCCCCGATCAGCTGCATGTCGGCGTACTCGATGCCGTTGTGCACCATCTTCACGAAGTGGCCGGCGCCGTCCGGACCCACGTGGGTGCAGCACGGCACGCCATCCACGTGCGCGGAGATGCTCTCCAGCAGCGGACCGAGGCTGGCGTAGGACTCGGCGGGTCCACCGGGCATGATCGCGGGCCCGTTGAGGGCGCCCTCCTCGCCGCCGGAGATGCCCGCGCCCACGAAGAGCAGGCCCAACTCCCGCAGCGCGGCCTCACGGCGGATCGTGTCGGGGAAGTGGGAGTTGCCGCCGTCCACGATGATGTCGCCGGGTTCCAGGTGCGGCACCAGGGATTCGATGGTCGCGTCCGTCGCGTCGCCGGCCTTGACCATCATGATGATCCGGCGCGGACGCTTCAGGCTGGCCGCGAAAGCGTCCAGGTCCTCGGTCGGGACGAAGGCCCCCTCGCTGCCGTGAGCCGCGACCAGGTCACGGGTGCGGGCCGCGGTGCGGTTGAACAGCGCGACCGTGTGCCCGTGGTGCGCGAAGTTGCGGGCGAGATTGCTGCCCATCACGGCCAGTCCGACGATGCCGATGTCGGCACTCGCCCCAGGTGCTCGGGTCTTGTTCATGACGTGGTTCCTTTCCGGTCAGACGACCAGGCTGAGCAGCATGACCCCGGCGAGTCCGGTGACCGAGAGGACGGTCTCCATCAGCGACCAGGTCTTGAAGGTCTGACCGACGGACATCCCGAAATATTCCTTGACCATCCAGAAACCGGCGTCGTTCACGTGGCTGAGGAAGACCGAGCCGGCGCCGATGGCCAGCACCATCAGCGCGGTGTGGGTCGGCGAGAGCCCGGCCGCGAGCGGCGCCATGATGCCGGAGGCGGTGATCGTGGCGACCGTGGCGGACCCGGTGGCGAGGCGGATCAGAACCGCCACCAGCCAGCCGGCGAACAAGGGCGGCAGGGCGGCGTCCACGAGCCCCTTTGCGATCACGTCGGCGATGCCGGAGTCGACCAGGGTCTGTTTGAAGCCGCCGCCCGCGCCCACGATCAGCAGGATGCCGGCGATCGGTCCGAACGACGACCCCACCAGCTTGCTGACCTCCTCGCGGGTCTTCGACAGGGCGAACCCGAGGGCCACCATCGCGACCACCGTGGTGATCGACAAGGCGATCAGGGGCGTGCCCACGAAGACGACGGCCTCGCCGGCCGGGGTCTTGTCCATGCCCGTCATCTCGACGACGGTGCGGGCCAGCATGAGGACGACCGGGAGCAGGACGACGCTCAGCGAGGCACCGAACCCGGGCCGCTTCGCACCCTGGGCGGGTCCCCCTGAGCCGAGGACGTCCGCGCGGGCCTCGATCGGCACCCATGTCGCCATGATCCTGCCGAGCACCGGGCCGGCGATGATCACGCACGGGATCGCGACCAGCAGGCCGAGGCCGAGGGTGAGGCCGAGGTTTGCCTCGAGGGCGTCGATGGCGATCAGCGGCCCGGGGTGCGGCGGCACCAGCCCGTGCAGCGCGGAGAGGCCGGCGAGTGCGGGAATGCCGAGCAGGATCACGGGCAGCTTGGCCCGCCGGGCGGCGAACATCACCACCGGGATCAGGATCACCACACCGACCTCGAAGAACAACGGGATGCCGACGACGAAGGCGATCAGCGCCATGGCCCACGGCAGACGCTGAAGCGGGGTCCTGGCCAGGATGGTGTCGACAATGACGTCCGCGCCGCCCGAGGCCACCAGCAGGGTGCCGATGATGGAACCCAGGATGATCAGCAGGCCCACCCCCGACAGGGTTGAGCCCAGGCCGGTGGTGAAGCTGGCGAACAGGTCGGCATAGGGCACGCCGGCGCAGACCGCCATCACACCCGAGCCCGCCATCAGGGCGAGGAAGGGGTGCACCTTGAGCCAGACGATGAGGACCACGATGGTCGCGATCCCGCCGAGCGCGGCGAGGATCAGGGGAACGGGCATGGACGGACTCCTTTGTCAGTGGGTGGTGGGGCTGAGGGTGAGGGCATCGAGGGCCGCGGCCACGATGGCGTCGACCGGGGCGTCGATGTCGACGGCGGCGCCGGCCTCGTCACCGCCGAGGGGTTCCAACGTCGCGAACTGGGACGGCAGCAGGGAGGCCGGCATGAAGTGATTGGCCCGCGCGGCCATTCGCTGGGCCAGCAGCTCCTCGCTACCGGTCAGGTGGAGGAAGACGGTGCGGCCCGGAGCGGTGCGCAGCCGGTCGCGGTAGACCCGGCGCAGCGCGGAACAGGTGACGATCGTGTCCAACCCGGCCCGGTCCTGCTTCGCCGTCCAGTCGACGATCGTGTCGAGCCACGGCCAGCGGTCATGGTCGGTCAACGGGGTGCCCTCGCTCATCTTCACGATGTTGGCGAGCGGGTGGAACTCGTCCCCCTCGGCGAACGGCCAGCCGAGAACGTCCTGCAGGGCTCTCGCCACGGTGGACTTGCCGCAACCGGCAACCCCCATGACGACCAGATGGGTGTGCGTCATCGTCGACCTTCCTCACGCTTCGTCGCGTCCAGTGTGATGACCATAGACCTGATAAGTAATCTCTTTCAAGAGTTAGAGAGTATTTGAATGGCGTTCGGTCGTTCCTGTGCCGCGACTGGTACGCTCCATCCGTGTCTGGCAAGGGGATTCGATGAGCACGGGAGCACAACTCCTGCACCAGCCGATTGCGCGCGAGTTGGGCGTCGAGGTGATCGAGCGGGTATGGGCCCCCGGCTCGGCGCGGACCCTGGAGGAACTCCAGAACCGATACGGCGTGTCCCGCACCGTCGCCCGCGAGGTGTCGCGGCAGCTCGAAGCGATGGGGCTGGTGAGCAGCCGGCGCCGGCTCGGCCTGGTCGCGCAGCCGATGGCCGCCTGGAGCGCGCTGGATCCCCTGCTGATCGACTGGCGGTTGCACTCCAGCCATCGCGAGGACCAGATCCGCTCCCTCACCCAGCTACGGCTGGCCGTCGAGCCCGCCGCGGCGGAGAGCGCCGCCCGGCACGCGTCCATTCACACCCGTGCCCGGCTGTTGCCGTTGGCCGCGGAACTGCGACGCACCGGAGAAGCCGGTGACCTGCAGGACTTCATGGCGTTCGACATCGAGTTCCACCGGCTGCTGCTGGAGTCCTGCGGCAACGAACTGTTCGCCGCGCTCAGCCCGCTCGTGGCGGTCGTGCTCCAGGGCCGCACCGAGCTGGGCCTGATGCCCCCGCAGCCGAAGCCGGAGGCGCTGGACGGCCACGAGGCCGTCGCCGAGGCGGTGTTCCGCGGCGACCCGGAGGCGGCCCGGGCGGCCATGCAGCGCATCCTCGACGAGGTGCGCTCCACCTTCACCGATGCCGGTGAGAGGGCGGGAGCAGTACCCACGGCACGCCCGGCCTGAGTTGCCGGCCGCGGCCGGTCGGCAGGTCCAGGAGCGGGCACCCGACCCGGCAACGCCCGACCCGTCCGAACGCCCGTCCGGCGACCGTCACGACACGATCAGCCGTAGGTGTCCCGCGGACCGCGGCCTGGCACCGAGCGGCGTCCTCGCTTCCAGCTGGGCGCCTCCGGCCCGATCACCACGACCCGCGACACCGTGCCCTGGCCGAGCTGTTCGTTCAGCGTCGCGACCAGTTGCGGAGCGATCGTGCGCAGGGAGGTCGCCCACGTCGTCGACTCCGCGCGAACGGTCAGGATGGTGTCGGCGTAGCCGACCGGCTGGGAGTGCTCGGCGTTCACCTGTCCGACCAGCGCCGGCCAGCGGGCCAGCAGTTGGTGGACGCTGACCTCGCGCGTCCACCCCTCCTCCTCGATGACCTCCTTGAGCAGGTCGCCCAGCAGCGCCGGATCGTCGGGCCGCTGCACCGGCCGCCGCTTCTTCGGAGCGGGTTTCGGGGCCGCCCCGCGGGCGGCGCGGGCGATCCGCCTGGCGAGGTCCATGCCCTGCGGGTCGTGGTCGGCTCGTTCGTCAGTCATCGGGGATCTCCGCGACGGCGCCGCCCGGCGACGGCGGGTGATCCAGCGCGGCCTCCCCCTCTGGGGCCGCGGTGCTTCCGTCCGGGACCAGCCTCACCTCGCCAGCGTGCACCCGGAAGCGGCGACCCGCCAGCCGTGCGGGCACATCGGCGGGTACTGCGGCAGTGATCAGGACCTGCTCGGCGCCGACGATCAGATCGGCCAGGCGTTCGCGACGGGTCTCGTCGAGCTCGGCGAAGACGTCGTCGAGCACCAGCACCGGCTCCACGCCGTCCTCGCGCAGCAGTGCGAATGCCGCCAGCCGGAGCGCCAACGCCGTCGACCAGGACTCCCCGTGCGACGCGTAGCCCTTCGTCGGCAGGTCGCCGAGGGTGAGGGTGAGATCGTCGCGGTGCGGGCCGACGAGGCACACGCCCCGCGAGATCTCCTCGCCGCGGCGCTCGAGCATCGCCGCAGTCAGGATCGTGGCGAGTTCGGCCGCCGGCGGGCTCGCGTCCACCACGTCCGCCGGCACCGACGACGACTTGTAGCTCACACCGGCGACATTGTTGGTCGGCGCGATGTCGGCGTAGGCCCTGAGCAGGTGTGGACGCAGCGCCTCCAGCGTGGTCAGCCGTGCGGCCACGATCTCGGCACCGAAGGCGGCGAGTTGGCCGTCCCAGACGTCGAGAGTCGCGGCCACGTCCTCGGTGACCGCCCGCGGACCGCGTCCCGACAAGGACTTCAGCAGGGTTGAGCGTTGTCGGAGAACCCGGTCGTAGTCGGCCCGGACGCCGGCCAGCCGCGGCCAGCGCGCCACGACCAGGTCGTCGATGAAACGGCGGCGCTCGCTCGGGTCGCCCTTCACGATCGAGAGATCCTCCGGCGAGAACAGCACCACCCGCAGCGCGCCGAGCAGGTCGCGGGGCCGGCGCAGCGGCGTCCGGTTCAGGGCCGCCTTGTTCGCCCGGCCGGGGATCAGCTCGATCTCCAGCAGGAGGCTGCGGGCGTCGTCCAGGCCGGCCTGGACACGGGCCCGCGCGATCGCCCGCTCGGCGCCGGCACGCACCAGCGGCGCCTCGGTCGCGACCCGGTGCGAGCCCAGCGTCGCCAGGAACTCCACCGCCTCGACGAGGTTGGTCTTGCCCTGGCCGTTGGCGCCGGTGAACACGGTCACGCCGGATTCCAGCGGGACCTCGGCGAGGGTGTAGGAGCGGAAGTCGGCCAGGCTCAGGTGGGTGACGAACACGTCGGCTCCCCCCGTCGTCCTCCGTCCCGCCCGCGCGCGGGTGGTCTCACGCCGGCAGGCGCATGAGCATGATGACGTGCTTGTAGTCGCCGTTCGGCTCGCCGTCGAGCTCGTTCAGGCCGGTCAGCAGGCACGGCTTGCCCGGCTGGGTGAACGAGAACTGCACGTACGGCGCGTCGAGCGCCGACAGCGCATCGGAGAGGTAGTGCGGATTGAAGCCCGCGGCCGTCATCGACAGGCCGGCGCCGGTGGTGTCCTCCACAACCGCCTCCAGCGCCTCCACCGCCTGCGCCTGGTCGCCGGTGGCCGCCTCGAGCGTGATCGAACCGTCCCCGATCAACATCCGCAGGGAGGTGTTGCGCTCGGCGACCAGCGCGACCCGCTTCACCGCCGCGATCACCTCGGCGGTGTTCGCCCGCACGGCGACCGACGCCTGCACGTTCATCAGGTGCCGCACCTTCGGGAACTCGCCGTCCAGGAGCCGGGTGGTGATCTGCCGCAGCCCGGCCGTCCCCGTCCCCTCGAAACCGATCAGGCCGTCGCCGGTCGCGGCCGAGGACAGGCTCAGCGTGACGTTCTCGCCCGCGGTCATGCTCTTCGCCGTCTCGGCCAGGACCCGGGCGGGAACGAGTGCCGCGCCCTCCCCGCCGCTCGAGCGGGGCGCCCAGTCGAGCTCCTTCAGCGCCATCCGGTACCGGTCGGTCGCCAGCAGGGAGAGGGTGTCGCCCTCGATCTCCATCCGGACGCCGGTGAACACCGGCAGCAACTCGTCGCGGCCGGCGGCGACGACCACCTGGCCGACCGCTTTCGCGAAGTCCTCGCTCGGGATCACGCCAGTCGCGTCCGGCATCTCGGGCAGTGCGGGGTAGTCGGCCACGGGCAGGGTCTGGAGCGTGAACCGTGCGGTCCCGCAGACCAGTTCCATCCTGGTTTCATCGGCACTGATGTCCACCGGCTTGTTCGGCAGCGAGCGGGCGATCTCGGCGAGCAGGCGTCCGGAGACCAGTGCGACGCCGTCGTCGGTCACGTCCGCCTTCACCGTGATCTGGGCGGACGTCTCGTAGTCGAAGCTGCTCATCACGACCTGGCCGCCGGAGGCCTTCACCAGCAGGCCGGCCAGGATCGGCACACTCGGACGGGTGGGCAGGCTGCGCGCCGCCCACTGGACTGCTTCGGCCAGGACGTCGCGATCGAGACGGATCTTCACCATTGCTCCCTTGGAACTCACACGCGTGGTCGGTTGATCATATCGGCGCAGGCGGGGGCCAGCTGCCTGACGGTGCTTTCCCCACCCTGTGCAGCGCGCGACTTTGAAGATCAGGGGATCTCTATCAATTCGTCGTCGTCACAGCAGGTGTGGATTCGGTGGACGGCGGGCGAACGTGCTCGTCGCGCGGCGTGTCGCCTGTGGAGAGGAACTGTGGACAACCCGAAATCACACGGGGAGGATTTGCGGACGACGTCCGCACCCTCCGCGGCCGTGCACAGGAGGGGCGAGTTTTCCCCCGGGTTATCCACAACGGTGTACAGGCGACACAGCCCCGGCACAGTCCCACCGCGAGCCCAGGACGGTCGCCCCGGCGCCTCCCGCGAGGCAACCGTCCTCCCTCGCCGACGCCGCGCGGCGACCTTGAACGAGAACGGGGACGGACCAGCGAACCGGAAGAGAACCGTCCCCTGAACGAGAACGGGGACGGTTCTTTTCCCGTTCGCCGGTCCGTCCCCTTTGCCGTTCAGGACGCGGCGGCGGGCCGGGTCGCTCAGCGCAGGGGGGACTGCTTGATCCGGTTGGTCAGCTCGGTGATCTGGTTGAAGACGCTGCGGCGCTCGCGGAGCAGCTGGCGGATCTTGCGGTCGGCATGCATGACGGTGGTGTGGTCGCGGCCGCCGAACAGCTGGCCGATCTTCGGCAGCGAAAGGTCGGTGAGCTCGCGGCACAGGTACATCGCGATCTGGCGGGCGGTCACCAGCACGTGCGTCCGGCTCTGCCCGCAGAGCTCCTCGACGGTGATGCCGAAATAGTCGGCGACGTTGGTCATGATCGCGGTCGAGGAGATCTGGGTCTCGGCACCCTCGGGGATCAGGTCACGCAGGACGACCTCGGCCAGCGTGAGATCGACCTCCTGACGGTTGAGGCTGGCGAACGCGGTCACCCGGATCAGGGCACCCTCGAGCTCACGGATGTTGGTCTGGATCTTGGACGCGATGAACTCCAGCACGTCAGGCCCGGCGGTGAGTCGCTCGGCGGCGGCCTTCTTGCGCAGGATCGCGATCCGGGTCTCCAGGTCGGGCGGCTGGATGTCGGTCATCAGCCCCCACTCGAACCTGCTCCGCAACCGGGGCTCGAGGGCTTCGAGTGCTTTCGGCGGCCGGTCGGAGGTGAGCACGATCTGCTTCTGGGCGGTGTGGAGGGTGTTGAAGGTGTGGAAGAACTCCTCCTGGGTCTGGATCTTGCCCTCGAGGAACTGGATGTCGTCGATCAGCAGGACGTCGACCTCGCGGTACTGGCGGCGGAACTCGGCCGTCCGGTTGTCGGAGACGGCGTTGATGAAGTCGTTGGTGAGTTCCTCGGTGGAGACGTACTTGACCCGCACCCGGTCGTAGTAGTTGCGGATGTAGTGGCCCACGGCGTGCAACAGGTGGGTCTTGCCGAGCCCGGAGTCGCCGTAGATCATCAGCGGGTTGTACGCCTTGCCCGGCGCTTCGGCGACGGCGATCGCCGCCGCGTGCGCGAAGCGGTTGGAGTTCCCGATCACGAAGGTCTCGAAGGAGTACTTCGGGTTGAGCCGGTCGCCGCCGGCGCGGGCGTGGTTCGGACGGTGGTCCGCGGGCGGCGGTTCAGGGGTCGACGCCGGAAGGGGCGCGGGCTCGACGTCCCCGATGGTCGGGTCGACGTCGATCGCGATCCGGATCGGCCGGGAGTAGAACTCGGAGAGCTGCATCTCGATAGCCGGACGCAGCCGGCTCTCCACCCGATCGCGGGTGAACTCGTTGGGGACGGCGAGGATGACCAGGGAGTCGTGGACGGTGACCGGCCGCATGCTCTCGAGCCAACCGCGGGCCGCCGGGTCGGAGGACGCCCACACGTGCGACCACGCAGCACCGAGGTCGCCGGAGGCGGCTGGTTCTGTGCTGGCGGGAGGTTGGGTCATGGCTCCTGCTTCGGCTCCTCACTACCTGCCCCAGCCAGGTTTCCACACGGTTGTCCACAGACTGTGCATGAGTATGCACGAAAGTCGGGGGTGACGGTCCCCGGTGGCCGTAGAGCAACCTAGCGAGGTCTGGGCGGGTTCGCAAACGGTTTTCGCTGAAGATGCTGGCCGTTACGGCGTGTCGGCTCGACGGCTGCCCACTGGACAGTCCGGTTTGCCCGGGCCGGTTGCTGCCGCGTAGAGTTGGGCAGTCGCTGTCGCGGCATCCGTGTGTCCGCGTGGGCGCATCTGATCCTTGACTACATCGAACTTGGGAGCACTCGCGTGAGCAAGCGCACTTTCCAGCCGAGCAACCGGCGTCGCAGCCGCACCCATGGCTTCCGTCTGCGGATGCGCACCCGGGCGGGGCGTGCCATCATCTCGGCCCGTCGCCGGCAGGGCCGCGTCCGTCTGGCCGGCTGAGCCGACCCGAGGTGTTGCCCGCCGAGTCGCGGTTGCGCAACGCTGCCGACTTCCGCGACACCATCCGCCAGGGCGTCCGCTGTGGACGCGGGAGCCTGGTGCTGCACGCACGACGCTCGTCGCTGGGGTCGTCGCGGGCGGGTTTCGTCGTGTCGAAGGCCGTGGGCAACGCCGTCACCCGTAACCGGGTGAAGCGTCGCCTGCGTCACCTGGCGGCCGGCGAGCTGGGGTCCGCGCCGGTGGTGGTGGACGTGGTGGTGCGGGCGCTGCCCGCCGCGGCCGCGGCGGCGGACCTGGCCGAGGATCTGCACGCGGCGCTGTCCACCTGCCTGGATCGGCTGGCGGCATGAGGTACGTCCTGATCGCACTGTTGAAGGTCTACCGCGCGGTGATCAGCCCGCTGTACGGCAACGTGTGCAAGTACTACCCGTCGTGCTCGGCGTACGCGCTCGAAGCGGTGAGCGTCCACGGCGCGGCGAAGGGCACCTGGCTGGCCACGCGACGCCTGGCGAGCTGCCATCCGTGGGCGGCCGGTGGCTACGATCCTGTGCCGGGCACACCGGCCGCACGAGCCTGGGCCGCCGAGCAGGCCACCAGGAAAGCACCGGCCGAACCGGCCCCGAACCGGGCGTGCTCGCATGCCCACGAGGTGAAATGAACGCACTCCTTCTCCTGCTCCCGTTGAACATGTGGGACGACTTCCTGGGGCTGTTGTCCTCGATGATGACGCCGCTGTACTGGGCGGTGTCGGGAATCCTGGTCGGGTTCCACTCGGTGCTGACGTCGCTGGGCCTGAACGCCGACTGGGGTGTGACCTGGGCGCTGTCGATCGTGCTGCTGACGGTGGTGATCCGGACGGCGCTGATCCCGCTGTTCGTGCGCCAGATCAACTCCTCGCGGAACATGCAGCTGATCCAGCCCAAGGTCAAGGAGCTGAACGAGAAGTACGGTCACGACCGGGAGCGCCTCGGCCAGGAGACCATGAAGCTGTACAAGGACGAGGGTGTGAACCCGATGGCGTCCTGCCTGCCGTTGCTGCTGCAGATGCCGATCTTCCTGGCGCTGTTCTACGTGCTGAACAGCGTGTCGCGGACGCCGGACCAGCCGCTGGGTTACTTCTTCCAGTCCAACCCCGAACTGGCCACGTCCTTGCACAACGCCACGATCTTCGGCGCCCAGCTGTCCTCGACCTTCCTCCCGATCGACGGGGGCTTCGGTGCGACCCAGTGGGTGACGGCGACCCTGGTCGTGCTGATGACGGTCGTGCTGTTCTTCACCCAGCTGCAGCTGATGCGCAAGAACATGCCCCCGGAGGCGCTGACCGGCCAGATGGCGCAGCAGCAGAAGATGATGCTGTACGTCTTCCCGTTCATGTACCTGTTCATGGGCGTGAACATCCCGATCGGCGTGCTCATCTACTGGCTGACCACGAACCTGTGGACGATGGGCCAGCAGTACATCCTGATCCACAACAACCCGGCCCCCGGGACTCCCGCGTACGTCGACTGGGAGGAGCGGATGCGCGCGAGGGGCAAGGATCCGGAGGCGATCGCGGCGCAGCGGCGGGGCGCGGGACGCAAGCGTCCGGAGCCGGCGAGCTACGACCCGACGAAGGTGGCGCGCCAGGGCGCGCCCGCCTCCGGGGCGAAGTCCTCGCCGGCGGTGGCCGGTGACAGTGCCGACGGTGCCGAATCGACCGTCCAGCGCCAGGTGATCCAGCGGCAGCAGCCGAAGAAGAACAGCCGAGCTGCCCGCAAGCAGTCGTGAACAAGGAGTGTGAAGTGACCGAACAGCAGACCGATCCGGTCGAGGAGGTCGTCGAGGTGGTCGAACTCGAGCTCGAGGCGCCCGCCGAGGATGCCGCGTCCGGTGCTGGCGCGTCGGGGGACGCCCCGTCGGAGGATGGCGCGTCGGAGGATGGCGCGTCGGAGGACGCCCCGCGCTCGAAGAAGGAGACCGTCCTGGAGAACGAGGGTGAGATCGCCGCTGACTACCTGGAGGAGCTGCTCGACATCGCCGATCTCGACGGCGACATCGACACGTTCATCGAGGGTGGTCGTGCGCACATCTCGATCCTCACCGACGGCGAGGTGCTGGTGGGCAAGGACGGCGAGGTGCTGGAGGCGCTCCAGGAGCTCGCGCGGCTGGCGGTGATGACCGAGACCGGCCATCGCAGCCGGCTGATGCTCGACATCGGTGGCCACCGGGATCGTCGACGGCGGATCCTGCAGGACCTGGCCAAGGACGCGGTGGCGGAGGTGAACGAGTCCGGCGAGCCGGTGCGGCTGGCGCCGATGAATCCGTTCGAGCGGAAGATCGTCCACGACTCGGTGGCGGCTGCCGGCCTGCTCAGCGAGTCCGAGGGCGAGGAGCCGCATCGTCGGGTCGTGGTGCTGCCGAAGGCCTGATCGGAGTGGACGCGCGGGCGGCTGTCTTCGGGCCCGGCGCGGAGGACATAAGTCGGTATGTCGATATATTGGCAAGTCGAGGTATTGACTGGGGACTCCTGGGTCCCCGCGAAGGAGACCGGCTCTGGGCGAGGCATGTCCTGAACTCGGTGGCCTGCGCGGACCTGCTTCCGGAGGGCGCGTCGGTGGTGGATGTCGGCAGCGGTGCGGGCCTGCCGGGGATTCCGCTGGCGATCCACCGTCGCGACCTGAGGGTGGTGCTGCTGGAGTCATTGCTGCGGCGGGCGAGGTTTCTCGAGCAGGCTGTGGACGACCTGGGACTGCAGGATCGGGTCGCCGTCGTGCGCGCCCGCGCCGAGGATCACGGCGGTCGCTACGACGCCGTGGTCTCGAGAGCGGTGGCGCCGCTCCCCCGCCTCGTCGAGTGGTGCGCTCCACTGATGGCGCGCGGAGGACGGATCGTGGCGCTGAAGGGGGCGTCGGCCATCGCCGAACTCGCGGAGGCGGCGCCGGTGCTTCGCCGATCGGGGCTGGTCGCTCGGGTGGTGGAGCGACCCGTCCCCGAGACGGATGAGGTGACCTGGGCGGTGGAGGTGCGTCGGCCGACCGGCTGAGGGCCGTCGAGCCATCCGGCTGGAGCCGGCTTGGTGCCGCTCCTCTGCGGTGACCGACCGGATGGACGCGGCATCGTCGCCGGACGCCCGGTCGGGGTGGTCAGCGTCGCGGGTGACACGCTCTATCCTGATGTTTCCCGTGAAACGCCCGAGCAGGAGAACCATGTCGATCACTCCCCCGCCGACCCCTCGTCGAGTGGTGTTCGACGAGCCAGAGTTCAGCGCGAGGGCCGAGACCCCCGACGATCTGCCCTTCACTGTTTCACGTGAAACAACCCTGCCCAGGCCGACTCGAACCAGAACTCTGGTCATCGCCAATCAGAAGGGCGGTGTCGGGAAGACCACGACGGCCGTCAACCTCGCGACCGCGTTGGCGCTCGGTGGCCTGAGCGTCCTCGTGATCGACCTCGACCCGCAGGGCAACGCGTCCACGGCGCTCGGCGTGGATCATCAGGAGGGCGTGCAGGGAACCTATGAAGTGCTGACCGCCAACTCCCCCATCGAAAACCTGATCAAGCCGTCCCCGGAAGCGGAAGGCCTGTGGGTGCTCCCGGCAACCATCGACCTCGCCGGCGCGGAGATCGGCCTGGTCAGCACGCCGGCGCGGGAGAGCCGTCTGCTCAACGCCCTGCGCGCGTTCAGCGCGAAGTACGAGCCGGACTACGTC
The DNA here is from genome assembly GCF_047606205.1 of Propionicimonas sp. GTDB lineage: Bacteria > Actinomycetota > Actinomycetes > Propionibacteriales > Propionibacteriaceae > Propionicimonas. Next base: position 29,943 of record NZ_JASGES010000138.1, read on the forward strand.
TTCATCGACTGCCCACCCTCCCTGGGCCTCCTCACCCTGAACGCGCTCGTGGCGGCGGACGAGATCCTCATCCCCATCCAGTGCGAGTACTACGCCCTGGAAGGCGTCTCGCAGCTGCTCCGGACGATCAATCTGGTCAAAGGCTCGATGAACGACCACCTGCGCCTGTCCACCGTCCTGCTCACCATGTACGACGGGCGCACGCGGCTCGCCTCTCAGGTGGCGGCCGAAGTGCGCCAGCACTTCCCTGCGGAAACCCTCAGGGCGGCGATCCCCCGCTCGGTGCGCGTCTCCGAGGCCCCGAGCTACGGGCAGTCCGTCCTCACCTATCACTCCGCGTCGGCCGGCGCCCAGGCCTATCTGGACGCCGCCGCGGAACTCGCCGAGCGCGGCGCGCCCACCGAAGGAAGGAAGAGCTCATGAACACCCCTCGACACACCGGTCTGGGCCGCGGGCTGGGAGACCTGCTGCAGCGCACCGACCCCGAGCTCGCACCGCACAACAACGCACCGGCGGCGCGGGTGCCCGAGGGAGCCCGCTTCGAGGAGATCGCCGTCGTCGACGTACGGCCGAACCCGAAGCAGCCCCGAACGGTCTTCGACGAGGACGCGCTGGCCGAACTGGTGGAGTCCATCAAGGAGGTCGGCCTGCTGCAGCCGGTCGTCGTCCGGCCGCTCGAGGACGGTGGCTACGAACTGGTCATGGGGGAGCGCCGCTTGCGCGCGACCCAGCAGGCGGGCCTGTCCACGATCCCGGCGATCGTCCGCCGGACCGAGGACGCCGACCTGCTGCGCGATGCGCTGCTCGAGAACCTCCATCGCGCACAACTCAACCCGCTGGAGGAGGCGGCCGCCTACCAGCAGATGCTGAGCGACTTCCACTGCACGCAGGAGGAACTGTCCACCCGGATCAAGCGCTCGCGTCCGCAGATCTCCAACACGATCCGCCTGCTCCAGTTGCCCGCGCCGGTGCAGCGCAGGGTCGCTGCGGGGGTGCTCAGTGCTGGCCACGCCCGCGCGATCCTGATGCTGCCCGACCCGGCCGCCATGGAGCACCTGGCCACCCGGGTGGTCGCCGAGGGCCTGTCCGTCCGCGCCACCGAGGAGATCGTCTCGGTGGGAGAGCACGGCCCCAAGCGAGCACCGCGCTCGACCGCGCCGAAAGACCTCTCCTCCGACGCCGGCCGGGTGCAGTCGGAGCTCATCGAGAAGCTCGACACCCGCGTGGTGGTCACCGAGGGACGCCACAGGGGCCGGATCGTGATCGACTTCGCGGGGCCGGAAGATCTCCAGCGAATTGCCGATCTCTTGCTTTAACTCTTTATCGACATATTGATATAGATCTGCGGCGAGGAGCGAGCCCTCCTGACTGCGACTTCGGCCACCGAACTCGGGGGACGACGTCACATCGAGTGGCGCGGGCGGACGCCGGGACGTCGATGATCACGGAGTGGGCGCCGAGGGCGACGCCGCGACCGCGCGAAGGCGTGCCTGCACGTCGGTACGGGCGGAGTGCTCGGCCCAGAAGGAGAGGAACGGGACGGTGCCGCACAGCGCGATCAGAATCAACCGGCCCCACGGCCAGTGAACCCGCCGGCCCAGGTCGTAGGCGGTGAACAGCAGCACCATGTACAGGTAGCCGTGGGGGACGCCGGTCATGGTCACGACGATCCCGTTGCCGCCGAGATACTTCAACGGCACACCGACCAGCACGAGCACGACCAGCAGCGTCCCGACCACGTAGGCCATGACCCGGTAGCGGATCAGCGCCCCCCGGATCCCGGGCACCGCCTCCGGGGTGATGGCCGGCCCGTCTGCGGTCGTCGCGTCGCTCATTCTTCCTCCTCGTCCGACAGCGTACCGAGGCCGCCTGAGCGCCCGATCGCCCGGACGAAGCGGACGCTCATGAACGCCCCGAACGCGGCGAAGACCCACCACTGCAGGGCATAGCCGATGTTCTGGATCGACCCGCTTCCCGTCGGCAGGGTCACCGGAGCCGCGCCCAGGCCCTGACCCTGCGCGGCGAGGGCCGGCAGGGTCACATAGCCCGGAATGAGCTGCTGCGGCCACTCCTGGGCGAGTTCGGCGAGCCGGACGGACGCCAGCGTCCCCGCGGGCACCGTCCGGGTGTCGTCGGCCGCCGACTCGGAGGCGAGGAAGACCCCGATCACAGCGACCACGCCCGAGGGAGGCGCCGGCACCGCGGCGGCCACGGACGCGATCGTGCCCCTGATCACAGGGAGCACCCGGCCGTCGTCGAGGGTGAGGGCGGTCAGCACCCGGACCGTGCCGTCCGCGTCGACGACCAGCTTCTGCTGGTCGGCCAGGTAGCGCCCCGACACCTCCACCTGACGGCCGTAGATGTCGCCGGTGGTGCCGTCCATGGCCACGTTGTCGACCAGCGACACGGCGGGCTGCTGCGTCCGCAGCTCGGCGGACTCGTCCTCCTTGCTCTCGAAGACGCGCATCTGCCACAGGCCGAGCGCGACCATCGTGACGCAGATCGCCGCACCGAGGACGGCGACCAGCACCTGCTTGACGCGCGTGCCCATCCGGGGCCGCCCGATCAGGCCGGACGGCGCGCCCAGGCGTTGTCCACCAGTTGCGCGCAGAGCAGTCCGAAGTCGTAGCCGGCCGCCTCGACGGCCTGCGGCATCAGGGAGGTTTCGGTCATGCCGGGCGCGACATTGGTCTCGATGAACACCGGCGTCCCGTCCGTCCGGACGATGATGTCGGCCCGGGACAGGTCGCGCAGCCCGAGCACCCGGTGCGCGGCCACGGCCAGCTCCGCGCACGCGGCTGCCTGCTCCTCGGACAGCGTCGCGGGGACGATGAACCGGGTCTCGCCGGCCGTGTAGCGGGCCGTGTAGTCGTAGATCCCGGAGTTGGGCCGGATCTCCACCGCAGGCAGCGCGATCTGCTGCCCGTCGAGCTCGACGACCGTGACCGCCACCTCGGTGCCCGCGATGTACTCCTCGATCACGGCGAGATCGCCGTAGGAGTACGCGCCGACCATCGCCGAGGGGAGCTCCTCCAGACTGTCCACCTTCGTGCAGCCGAGCGCGGATCCGCTGCGCGCAGGCTTGACGATCATCGGGAACCCGATCCGCTCGCCGAGCGCCGCCATGATCGCGGCCGCACCGAGCTCGCGGAACATGTCGTGGGGGAGCGCGGCGAGCAGGGGACGCGCGAGGCCGGCCTGAGCGATCAGCGGGCCGCCGACGGCCTTGTTGAACGAGCGGCGGCAGGCGGCGGGCTCTGAGCCGACGTAAGGCACCTCGAGCAGGCTCAGCACCTGCTGGAGGCCCCCGTCCTCGCCCACCCCGCCGTGCAGGACGGGGAAGGCCACCGGATTCTCCAGGCTCCGCAGCAGGTCGACCAGGTCCGCGCCGATGTCGGACTCGACGACCTCGCGTCCCTGGTCGCGGAGGGCCTGGGCGACCCGTCGGCCCGAGCGCAGCGACACGTCGCGCTCGTGGGAGAGACCGCCGGCGAGGACGACGATCGGGCCGTGGGTGGGGGAGTCGGTCATGTTCGTTTCCTAGGTGATGTCCGGCGCCGGGCCGGTGGTGAGGTCGTAGTGGCGGGGGCTCCGGGCGCCGAGCCCGAAGGTGCGGTTCATCTCGAGCTCCTGGTCGAGCACCTCGCCGAGCCGGCGGGTGCCTTCCAGGATGCGCTCGGGAGTCGGGAAGCAGAACGACAGGCGCATGTTGCGGCTGCCGAGGCCGTCGGCGTAGAAGGCCGTGCCCGTGGTGTAGGCCACCCGGGCGGTGATCGCGCGCGGCAGCATCGCCTGGGAGTCGAGTCCCTCCGGGAGGGTCACCCAGACGAAGAACCCGCCGTGCGGATGGGTCCAGCTGGTCCCCGGCGGCATGTGCTCGGTCAGGCCGCGCAGCATCGCGTCCCTGCGCTCGCGGTACATGTCGCGGAAGGTGGTGATCTGCCCGCGCCAGTCGAAGTCGTCGAGATAGGTCGAGATCGCGAACTGGCTGAACACCGGAGGGCAGAGGGTCGCGGCCTCCTGCGTGAGGACGAGCTTCTCGCGGACGGCGTGCGGCGCGAGCACCCAGCCGACCCGGAATCCCGGCGCGAAGATCTTGGAGAACGACCCGAGATAGATCACGTTGTCGGCGTCCATCGCACGGAGCGCGGGCAGCGGCTCCCCCTCGAGAGTGAGCAGGCCGTAGGGATTGTCCTCGATGATCAGCAGGTCGAACTCCCTGGCGATCTCGATGATCGCGCGCCGGCGCTCGACGCTCTGGCTGACACCGGTGGGGTTCTGGAAGTTGGGGATCGTGTACAGGAACTTCACCCGCTTGCCGGCCGCCCTCAGGCTGACCAGCGCGCCGCGGAGCGCGACCGGGTCGAGGCCCGACTCGTCCATCGCCACGTGGACGATCTGGCACTGGTACGCCCGGAACGTGCCCAGCGCGCCCACGTAGCTCGGGCCCTCGGCGAGGACGACGTCCCCAGGGTCGCAGAACACGCGGGTGACCAGGTCGAGGGCCTGCTGGGAGCCGCAGGAGACGACGATGTCGTCGGCGTGGGCGTGGATGCCCTCCTCGGCCATCACCTCGACGATCTTCTCCCGCATGAACGGCTCGCCCTGGCCGGACCCGTACTGCATGGCCTGCGTCCCGTTCTGCGCGATCAGCCGGTCGACGGCCTTCGCGAGCGCCTCGCGGGGCAGGTCGGTGATGTTCGGCATGCCACCGGCGAGCGAGACCACCTCGGGACGGTTGGCGACGGCGAACAGGGCACGGACGGCGGAGACCGTCAGGCCATGGGTTCGCTCGGCGTACGCGTCGATGTAGGGGTCCAGCCGCGTATCGCGGCGGGACTGCTCAGGCAGGCTCACCGCACCAGACTGCCGCACGTCGGGCCTAGGATGAAACCGACCCACCCGCGGGGTGGAGATCCGCAACCGGGGGTGGCATGCCGAGACTGTCGATGGTGACCTTGGCGGAACTGCCCGGCCTCTCCTGCCCCTACTGCGGCAGGACCGTCCGCGCCGACACGCCGTGGGCGATCCAGGCTGCGACGCTGTGGGGCTGGTGCGGGGTCAAGCTCCACGAGGGCGATCGGGTGGACGGGCTGCTGCTGCTCTCCCCGGTCGACGAGCCGGGTCAGGCGCGGCTCGCCTGCCTGTGGGTCGGCCCCGGCAGCACCGGCGTCGGCCATGGCCGGCACCTGGTCCAGGCGGCGGCCGCGGGCCTCGCCCCTCAGAAGGCCAGGGCGATCCTGGCCAGGGGGAGCCGCCAGAACGTGCGCTGCGACGCTCCGCCGCGGGACTTCCTGCGGGCCGTGGGGTTCGCCAGGAGCCTCGACGACCGGCTGTGGCACCTCGACCTCGACCGCACCGTGGCCGGCGAGCACAACGGCGTGCGGGGGGTCTTCGAACGCTTCCTGCAGTCGCTGCGTCCGGTGCCGCCCAACCCTGCCGGCGGAGCGATCTCCGGACGCGCGAACCGCGGCTGAGCCGCCGGTCGAGGCGGCAGCGGCGTGGCGGCCCGGCGTCCGCCACGTCCTCGGCGAAGCGTGCAGACGCTGCCGAGACTCCGGCGGCGCCGGCGAGCTTCGGTGGCGACTGCGGGAGGCGCCCGGTCCGGTCGCCAGCGCGTGGTTCCCGGTCAGGCGCCCGCGGCGGGAGCGAACACAGAGCGGAGCTTGCGGGCCACTCGCTGGGAGAAGGGGGGCTTGGGGGCGGTCAGCCGGTCGAGGACCTTGCGTTGCGCCTCCACCTGCTTCGTCAGGTCGCGCAGCGCCCGGGTCTGGTCGCGGATCAGCCGGCCCTGTTCGGATACCCGCGCCTCGACGGCGCGGAACCGGTCCAGCGCATCCTGCTGGCGGGCCTTGTCCGGCACGAAGTCGGGCTCGTAGGCGCCCCGGGTGCGCAGGACGTCGCCGGGCTTGATCCCCTGGTGCAGCCAGCGCAGCCGGCCGGCGAGCTCCTCCGGGGTGGCCGAGGTCAGCGGACGCCCCGCCGCGGGGTAGGCCAGCCCGTCCAGCTCACGCTCGTAGTCGGCGTCCGGACGATCGAGATGGGGCAGTCCGTTGCGGTCCAGGAACGCCGTCCAGAGCGCCCGGTTGGGCTCGCGGGCGGCATTGAACGCCGCCAGGTCCGTCCGTTCGTAGAGGGCGGCGAGATCCACGAGTTCCGGATCGACCCGGCCCGGCCCGGTAGGCGTGCTGAGGTACGGCATCCGGTGGAACTCGGCCAGCTCGAGGGTGCGGGAGTCGTGCGCGAACTGGAAGGCGGGGATGCCGGCCAGCAGCCCGGCGACGTTGCCGTGGATCCGCGTCCCGCAGGCGAAGTCCCTGGTGGACAGGTAGTCCAGCCAGGGCCGGGGCTCGACGAAGAACCGCATCCGGTCGTCGCGATAGGCCGGTTGCGACAGCGTGCCCGGCATGCCGGGCGGGGCGTCGAACTCCTCGCCCCACAGCATCAGCCCGAGGGTCTCGTTGTCCTGCGGGACGTAGGTGAGGTTCGGGTAGCGGTCGTAGTTCGCCGACAGCAGCGCGTCCGAGAACGGCACCGACGGGGTGAGGTTGAGCGCGATCCTCGCCTCCGGAGGCAGCGTGGTGCCGGGCCGGGTGACCGTCGTCCCTTCCTCGAAGAGGTGGAGCGAGGGGCAGCCGACGACGTCGAGCCGCTCGCCCGGGAAGCCGAGGTGTTCCAGGTAGCCGCGGGTGAGTTCGCCGCGCACGGCCAGCGACTCCGAGCGCTCCAGGACGGCGCGGACGAACCGGGTGGTGGCCTCGTCGATCGCCTCGCCGGCCGTGCGCGGGTCCCCGTCCAGCCCGAGCTGTGCGCCCACGCAGGTCACCACCACCCGGATCCGCAGCTTCTCCACGACATCGGTGAGCCGGCCCAGGGGGGTGAGGAAGTCCTCGCGGAAGGCGTTGGCGAGGGAGAGGACGAGCACGTCGAACTCGTCGTTGATGCGCTCGATGTGCCTCGCGTCCATCCCGGGCCGCTCGGTGCTGAGGGAGTCGACCACCAGCTCGGTGTCGGGGGTGCGCAGCGTGCGGTAGATCGCGTCCTGGAAGAGGAGGTTTCCCGAGTTGGTCGCGAACGTCCCGACGCCCCGGTAGGCGTGGGCGGCCTCGAGCGGCACCGGGCGGTGCGGCGGTCGGCCCGAGCGGATCAGAATCCTCGTGGTCATGGGTCCCTTCCCGTCGCCGTCCGGGCCACCATCATGGCCCACCAGGGACGCGACCGCACGCCGGCGATGCGGGACTGGTCGGTGGCCGCACAGGCTCCCGCCGGCACCCGGGCACTAGGCCCCGGCGTCCGCCACTGACGCCGCCGCTCGCGGGCGTGCCGGAATCCCGGCTGGCCATGACCGGTGGAGACTCTGACGACTCCGCGGGAGCCCTCAGGTCAGAGGTACTCCTCGAGGGCCTTCAGCAGGACGGACTTGGGCTTGGCGCCGGTGAAGGACTTCACGACCTCGCCGCCGACGAACACCTGGATCGTGGGCAGGCCGAGAACGCCCTGCTGGGTGGGCACCTGAGTGCTGGTGTTCGTGTCGAGCTTCAGGAAGGTGACCTTGTCGCCGTAGTCGCGGGCGAGTTCGTCGATGATCGGCGAGAGCTGCTTGCAGGGCGCGCACCAGTCGGCCCAGTAGTCGACCACGACGGGCTTGGTGGACTTCACCACCAGATCGTTGAAGGTGGCGTCCGTGACGTCGGCGACGTTCGACATGTCGGTATCTCCTCAGGCGTGTGCAGGTTCGGGGGTGAGGCTAGCGGCCTCGTCCGACAGGGCGGCGAGGTAGCGTTCCGCGTCCAGGGCGGCCGCGCAGCCGGTGCCGGCGGCGGTGATCGCCTGCCGGTAGGTGTGGTCGACGAGGTCGCCGGCCGCGAACACGCCGGGGATGTTCGTGCGGGTGCTGGGGGCGTCCACCATGACGTAGCCGGCGGCGTCCACCTCGACCTGGCCGCGGACGATCTCCGAGCGCGGGTCGTGGCCGATCGCGACGAAGAGGCCCTGGACTCCCAGCTCGCGCTTCTCGCCGGTGACGCTGTCGGTGAGGGTGACGCCGGCCAGGGACGTGTCCCCGTGCAGGTCGTGGACCACCGAGTTCCAGGCGAACCGGATCTTCGGGTCGGACATCGCCCGGTCGACCATGATCTTCGACCCGCGCAGCTCGTCGCGGCGGTGGATCAGCGTGACCGAGTTGGCGAACCGGGTCAGGAAGGTGGCCTCCTCCAGGGCGGAGTCGCCGCCGCCGACGACGGCGATGTCCTTGTCGCGGAAGAAGAAGCCGTCGCAGGTCGCGCACCAGGAGACGCCGCGTCCACTGAACTCCTCCTCGCCGGGGACGCCGAGCTTGCGGTAGCCCGAGCCCATCGCCAGGATCACCGCCTTCGCGGAGTAGCTGTTGCCCTCGGAGTCGGTGACGGTCTTCACCTCGCCGACCAGATCGACCGCGACGATGTCGTCGGTGATGATCTCCGCGCCGAACCGCTCGGCCTGGGCGCGCATGGCGAGCATCAGGTCGGGGCCCATGACGCCGTCGGTGAAGCCGGGGTAATTCTCGACCTCCGTGGTGTTCATCAGGGCACCGCCCGCGGCGAGCGCGCCTTCGAAGACGAGCGGTTTCAGGCCGGCGCGCGCGGTGTAGATGGCGGACGTGTAGCCGGTGGGGCCGGAGCCGATGATGATGACTTCACGGATGTCGGACATGGGCGTTCCTCGACGGTCTCGGATGGGTGCCCACTCTATCGACCCGGGATGGGCACTCCGCCTCAACGATCCGGAGGCGTCCGGCATTCCCGCGCTCAGCTGCCGGCGCGTCCCGCCTCCCCCGTCGCTCAGTCCCCCGTCCACGCTCCCGAAAAGCGGCTTTGCTCCCCGGAATTGGGGATAAAACCCACTTTTCGGGAGCGTCGATGACGGGTGGGACGGGTGGGACGACCGCTGGCGCTGGGACGGACGCTCAGCTCCCCGCGGCGAACTGCGCGGCCCACTCGGCCACCCGGGCGGCGCTCTCCTCATCGCTCAGGTCCTCGATCCGGGTCATGATCGACCAGCGGACGCCGAACGGGTCGCGGATACTGGCGAACCGGTCGCCGGAGACGAAGTCGGAAGCGGGCTCGCGGACGGTGGCGCCGGCTGCGACCGCCTTGGCCACCACCGCGTCCGCGTCCGGACAGTAGAGCGCGATCGAGTAGCAGGCGTCGTCGGACGTCGACTGGGCGGCGAGGTGATACTCCGCGGACGGCTCGCCGAGCTGGAGCCGGCCGTCCCCGAGGGCCAGTTCCGCGTGTGCGAGCACGTCCCCGAACTCGGTGGTGCCGACGACAGTCGCGCCGAACACCTCGCAGTAGAACGCGAGCGCTGCCTTCGCCGGCGAGACCGCGAGGAAGGGCGTGAGCGTCGAGAAGCCGTTCGGACGGCCGTTGGTGGTGTGTGTTCCGTTCGCTGCGGTAGCCATGGCGGCCACGGTAGGCCGCCGCGCACGACGCCGGCTTGCAGATTCCCGACTGGCCGGCTGGGGCGAGCAACTCCCGCGCCCGGCCCCGTCGGCTCCTGCCCGGCCCCGCCTCCCGCCTGGCGTTGCGCGATCCCGTCCGGGCACCTGGCTGCGTGGGGCGCCCTGCACAGACAACCCGCTACGGCCTTGCCCACGTCGCGATGCCCGCATACTCCTCCGCGCCCGCTCGCGGCGAGGACGGCCATCGGTGATCCGGTCCTGGGAGGCTGCTGAACAAGGCCGTGTCGAGCGAGGACGTGCGGGGCGGGATGAGCCGCACGGCCACATCGTGAGGGCGACAGCGGCGCTGTGCCCGAGGTGTCGCGGCCGCGGATCGCCCGACCCGGCGCACCGCCGCCGGGACACGACTGTCCGGCAGCCTCCTAGGCTGGCGCGCATGCTCTCCTCGCGTGGGCCGTTGTTCCCCGCTCGGCTGCCGGACTTCCACCGACTGCCGCCTCCCGCGGCGGCCACGGCCCTGGTGCGCTGGTTCTGGATCACACGATGGGACCTGCCCGGCGGTGAGGTGTCGCGGCAGCAGTTGATCGCCTACCCCGCGCTGAACGTCGTGGTCGAGGACGGCATGGTCGGACTGTCGGGGCCCAGCACGCGGGCGTCCCACCGGGACCTGGCCGGACGCGGCTGGGCGGTCGGCGCCCTGCTGCGTCCCGCGGCGGTCGCGGCGTTCACCGCCCGGCCCGCCG
>NZ_JASGES010000139.1:0-15950 GCF_047606205.1 Propionicimonas sp.
CACCCCCCCTAACGGCGCCTTGCCCCCCCGTACCGGGGGACAAACCCCGCCTTTCGGGAGCAAGCGCGACGTGTGGGACGGGTGAGACGGACGCCACCGGCCCGCCGCCGGTGGGCCGGAGCGTCCGGTGGCCGGGGAACGGTGGGGCCAGGAACGGCCGAGCGGATCGGGTAGCCCCTCGCGCGGTAACAGTTCGGTAAAGCCGACCGGGAGGCCTTGACCCTAGTTGGTTAGTAAAGTTAACTAACCCGCATGCAGTACCCGATCAGACGCACGCTGCGGCCCGAGGACGCCCGCCGCAGCAACCTCGCGCTGGTGCTGCAGGCCATCTACGACGAGTCCGGACTGTCCCGGGCCGACATCGCCAGGGCCACCGGGCTGACCAAGGTCACCGTGTCAGACCTGGTCGCGGAGCTGATGGCCGCGGACCTCGTGTGGGAGTCGGGGACCAGCGGGAACCCGCGCCCCGGCAAGCCGTCCACGCTGCTGGCCTTCAACGCCGCCGCCCGCGACATCCTCGCGATGGACCTCTCGGCCCGCGACCAGTTCCGCGGCGCCGTGCTGAGCCTGCGTGGCGAGCCGATCCTGACCGTGGAACGTCCCCTCGACGGCGCGGTCGGCGAGGACGCACTCGCGGCGGCCCGCGAGCTGGCCGCCGCGCTGCGACAGGCGGCGACCCACCCGATCCTCGGGCTCGGCGTAGGCACTCCCGGCACGGTGAACACCTCCGGCACCGTGCTCGCCGCGCCCAACCTGCACTGGCACAACCTCGCCCTGCAGGACCTCCTGCACGACGACCTCGACCTGCCCGTGCGAGTCGAGAACGACGCCAACGTCGCAGTCCTCGCCGAGCGCCGTTTCGCCGGCGGACCGGACGACCTGGTCCGCGTCCAGCTCTCCCGCGGCGTCGGCGCCGGCCTCCTGGTCGGCGGCCGCCTCGTCCACGGCGCGGCCAGCGACGCCGGTGAGATCGGCCACGTCGTGATCGACGAGACCGGCCCGGCCTGCAGCTGCGGAAAGACCGGCTGCCTGGAGACGTGGACGTCGGTGCCTGCGCTCAACGCGCGTGTCCAGGCCGACCCCGGCCACCGCGACGAACTGCTCGCCGAGGCAGGCCACCGGCTGGGCCTCGCCCTCGCTCCCGTGGTCGGCATGCTCGGCCTGCAGCACATCGTCGTCGGCGGCCCCGCCCACATCACCGACACGCCCCTGCTGAACGCCGCCCGCGACTGCATCGCCGAACGCACCCGCTCCGAGTTCCGTCCCGAGCTCGAACTGCTCGCCAGTTCTCTCGGCGCGAACGCCGTCCTCCTCGGCTCCGCAGCCCTCGTGCTGCTGGGCGAACTGGGGGTCGGCTGACCATGGCTCCTTCCGTCCCGTCCCAAACCGAAAGGAAGACAATGAAGAAGATGCTGTCGGTGGTCGCGTTGGCGGCCGCCTCAGCCCTGGCGCTGAGCGCATGTGCCTCCGGCACGTCGTCCAGCCCGACCGCGGCCGGCTCGGCCACGTCCTCGGCTCCGCAGAACATCACGCTGTGGCTGGCCGGCAGTGACACGCCGGACGCACTCCGCGACTACCTCAAGACCACCTACAACGCCAAGACCGGCGGCACCCTCACGATCGAGGAGCAGTCCTGGGGGGACCTGGTCACCAAGCTGACCACTGCGCTCCCGGACGCCAACAACACCCCTGACGTGGTCGAGGTCGGCAACACGCAGTCGCCCACCTTCACCAACGTCGGCGCCTTCTCCGACATCTCCGACATGTACACCGAACTGGGCGGCGACAAGCTGCTGCCCTCCTTCGTGGAGGTCGGCAAGGTGGACGGCAAGAATTACACGCTGCCCTACTACTTCGGCTCCCGCTACATGTTCTGCCGCAAGGACATCTGGAAGGCCGCCGGGGTCGAGGTGCCGACCACGCTGGACGCGTTCAACACCGCGGTGAAGACCATCACGGCGAAGAACCCGAAGAACATCAAGGACTTCTCCGGCTTCTTCCTGGGCGGCCAGGACTGGCGCAACGGCATCTCCTGGATCTTCGCCAACGGTGGCGACCTCGCCAAGGTCGACAACGGCACCTGGACCAGCACCCTGTCCGACCCGAACAGCATCAAGGGCCTGACCCAGCTGCAGGACCTCTACCAGAGCGCGTCCCACGCCCCGAAGACGATGACCGACCAGTCGGTGTACCTCTACCTGAACAACTCCGACGTGCTCACCGGCACCGACAACTCCAAGACCAAGACCAGCCTCTCCGCCGCCACCGTGATGGCCCCGGGCTGGGCGCACTGGTCGATCGGCGACCTGGTCAAGAAGGACGGCAAGGAGGTTCGGGAGTGGAACGACGACACCTTCGGCGTCTTCGCCCTCCCCGGCAATGACGGCAAGCCCGCCCCGGTCTTCGCCGGCGGGTCGAACATCGGCATCTCGGCCGCTTCCAAGAACCAGGAGGGCGCCCGTGAGCTGCTGAAGATCATCTTCAGCGCCGAGTACCAGCAGATGCTGGGCAAGAACGGCCTCGGCCCGGCCAACTCCGACTACACCTCGAGCCTCGGCGACGACCAGTTCGCCCAGGCCCTGATCGCCTCGGCGTCCAACTCCAAGCTCACCCCGGCGGCCCCGGGCTGGGCGACGGTCGAGGCGTCCGGCAAGCTGGAGGAGTTCTTCCAGAAGGTTGCCGAAGGCGGAGATGTCACCGCGCTCGCCAAGGAGTACGACGACATCCTGACCCCGATGCTCAACCAGAAGTAGCCCAGCCCGGGATGGCAGGGTTCCGCGTCGCTCGGGACGCGAAACCCTGCCATCGCGCTGATCCGGGGTCGCCGACCCCACGCACCGTCACCTGAGAGGCTTGTCCCGATGACAGCGATCTCCCACACCGAGACGACCACGAGGACACCTGCGCCGCCGCCCCGCCGGCGCCGCCGCCCGGTCGCCCCGTACCTGCTGCTCGTGCCGTCGATCGCCGTCCTGCTGATCGCGCTCGGCTATCCGCTGGTGTGGCAGTTCTGGACGTCCACCCAGAAGTTCGGCCTCGCCCAGCAGTTCGGCCGGCCGCCGGAGTTCGTCGGCCTCGGCAACTACGCCAGGCTCTTCACCGATCCTCAGACCTGGGCAGTGGTCGGACGTTCGATCGCGTTCTGCCTGGTCAACGCCGCCGTCACGGTGGTGGTCGGCGTCCTGGTCGCGCTCCTGATGAACGCCGTCGGCACCGTGGCCCGGCTGGTGCTCCAGGTCGCGATGCTGCTCGCCTGGGCGATGCCGGTGATCGCCTCGATGACTGTCTGGATCTGGCTTTTCGACTGGCACCGCGGCGTCGTCAACTGGCTGCTCACGCAGGCCGGGCTCGACTTCACCAACCACAACTGGCTGGAACAGCCGCTCAGCTTCTACGTCGTGGCCACCGTGATCGTGGTGTGGATGTCGGTGCCCTTCGTGGCGTTCTCCGTCTACGCGGGCCTCACCCAGATCTCCGAGGAGGTCATGGAGGCGGCAGCCCTCGACGGCGCCTCCCCGGTCCAGCGGTTCTTCTCCATCACCATGCCGATGATCCGGCCGGTCCTGATGATCGTCGCCCTTCTGCAGGTGATCTGGGACCTGCGGGTCTTCGCGCAGATCAAGATGCTGCAGGACGCGGGCGCTGCCACCTCCTCGACCGACCTGCTCGGCACCTACATCTACCGGCTGGGCGTGGGGTCGTCCGACTTCGGCATGGCCAGCGCGCTGTCGATCTTCGTGCTCGTGCTCACCGTCGCACTCAGCTTCTTCTACGTCATGCACCTCATGAAGGAGGAGGACGCCTGATGGCCACCCGCACCGTCCCGAACCGTCGCCGGTTCCGCCCTGGCCGCGCGGTGGCGACCGCCGTCGCCGTGCTCGTCGCGCTGGCATGGGCGTTCCCGGTCTACTGGATGCTGAACTCCTCGCTGCTGCCCAACACTGTGCTCACCTCGACCACACCGCGCTTCCTGCCCGTCGGCGGATCGCTCGACAACTTCGCCGCGGTGTTCGCACAGGGCACCTTCTGGCCCGCGCTGGGGATGAGCCTGGCGATCACCCTGACCACGGTCGCCTTCTGCCTGCTGTTCGCCTTCCTGGCCGCGCTGGCGATCAGCCGGTTCCGCTTCCGCGGTCGCGCGTCCTTCGTGCTGGCCGTGCTGTTCATCCAGATGCTGCCCGCCGAGGGCCTGTTCATCGCCCAGTACAAGCTGATGAGCTCGCTGGACCTGCTGAACTCGGTGGTCGGCGTGTCGATTCTCTACGTCGCCGCCGTCGTGCCCTTCACGATCTGGATGCTGCGCGGCTTCGTCGCCGGCGTCCCGATCGAGCTGGAGGAGGCAGCCATGGTCGACGGCCTGAGCCGCACCCAGGCCTTCTTCCGGATCACCTTCCCACTGCTCGCCCCCGGCCTGGTCGCGTCCGGGGTGTACGCGTTCCTGCAGGCATGGAACGAGTTCACGGTGGCGCTGGTGATCCTGCAGAAGGAGGAGTTCCGCACCCTGCCGCTGTGGCTGCGCGGCTTCGTGCAGACCAGCGCAAGCAGGGCCACCGACTGGGGCCAGGTGATGGCCGCCTCCACCCTGGTCGCCGTGCCCGTGATCATCTTCTTCCTGATCGTGCAGGGCCGGCTGACATCCGGGCTCGTCGCCGGCGCGGTGAAGGGCTGAGATGGACGACCAGACGCTCCGCCGGGCCGTCAACGCCACGCTGATGCCCGGCTTCCAGGGCCCCGACCTGCCCGCGTGGCTGGCCGCGGAGCTGGCTGAAGGGCTTGGCTCGGTGTGCCTGTTCAGCACCAACATCGTCGACGGCGACCAGCTCCGCAGCCTCACCGACGCGATCCACGCCACGAACCCCGCCGCGCTCGTCGCCACGGACGAGGAGGGCGGCGACGTCACCCGGTTGCACCACCGGGCCGGATCGCCGTACCCGTCCATGGCCTTCCTCGGGCACCTGGACGACGAGGCCGTCACCGAGCAGGTCGGGTGGGGCATCGGTAACGGGTTGCGGGCGGCGGGGATCGACCTGAACCTCGCCCCCGTCGCCGACGTCAACTCCAACCCCCGCAACCCCGTGATCGGTGTGCGCAGCTTCGGCGCCGACGCGGGCCTGGTCGGCCGCCACGTCGCGGCCTACACGCGTGGCCTGCAGGCGGCCGGCGCCGCGGCGTGCGCCAAGCACTTCCCCGGGCACGGCGACACGGCCACCGACTCGCACCTGGCCCTGCCCACCATCGGGGTGGACGCGGCCACCCTGGCCGGTCGCGAGTTGGCGCCGTTCCGGGCCGCGGTCGACGCCGGAACGCTCGCGGTGATGACCTCGCACATCCTCGTCCCCGCCATCGACCCGGACCTGCCGGCCACCCTGTCGGCACCGGTCCTGTCGCTGCTGCGCGGACAGCTCGGCTTCGCCGGGGCGATCGTCAGCGACGCCCTCGACATGGCCGGGGCCAGCGGGGGCGGCCGCGGCATCCCCGAGGCCGCGGTGATGGCGCTCGCGGCCGGCTGCGACCTGCTCTGCATCGGCACGGACAACACCGCAGGGCAACTGGCCGGAATCCGCGAGCACGTGCTGGCGGCCGTCCGCGACGGACGCCTCCCCGAGGATCGCCTGCTCGACGCCGCCGCCCGCGTGGGCGACCTGGCCAGGGCCGTGGCCGCGTTGCCCCGGAACGACCGGTCGCCGGGCAGCCACGTCCCGGACCCTCGAGCGGAGTCGCGTCCCGAGGGGACGCCGCATCTCTCCCCGGCCGGCTTCTGGCTGGGCGACCCGGTCCACCCGCTGACCGCCCCTGTCTTCCTGCGCCTGTCGTCGACCGCGAACATCGCCGCGGGCGACACCGCCTGGGGCGTGGCGGACCACCTCGCCGGCGAGTTGGCCGACCGGCTGCCCGGCTCCACCTGCGTGGACGCGGCCGACCTGACCGAGCTGGCGGGCGTCCTGGACGCCGCCGCGGGTCGTCCGCTGGTGGTCCAGGGCCGAGATCTGGCCCGGGTTCCTTTCCTGGTCGATGCGACCGCTATGGTGCTCCAGCGGCGTCCCGACGCGCTGGTGGTGGAGTTGGGCTGGCCCGAGCTCCCGGGCGCGATCGGCATCGCCACCTACGGCAGCGGACGGGGCGCTGCGACCTGCCTGATCAGACTGCTCGCGGAGGGATCCAGATGACCCGGTTGCCGGCGCCCGGACCAGCCCTCGGCATCGATATCGGTGGCACCAAGACGCACGGCATCCTGCTCGACGAGGCGGGCCACACCCTCGCAGAGACCGTGGTGCCGACGTCTCACGGCACGGACGGGGTGGTCGCGTCCGCGCTCGCGGTCGCCGACGGCTGCCTGCGCGCCGCCGACCTGGACCGGGCGGACCTGACCGGCGTCGGCGTCGGCATCCCCGGGCAGGTCGACCCGGATGCGGGCGTCGTCCGGACGGCGGTGAACCTCGGCATCGAGCGCCTCGACCTCGGCGCGCTGCTCGCCGCCGAACTGGGCGTCCCGGTCACGGTCGACAACGACGTGAAGGCCGCGGCGCGCGGCGCCGCCGCCCACCTGGGCGTGGCCGACCTCACCTACCTGAACGTCGGGACCGGCGTCGCCGCGGCGACCCTCGTCGGGGGACGGCTGCTGCGCGGGAGCAGGAACCTCGCCGGAGAGATCGGGCACATTCCGATGGACCCGTCGGCCGACCGCTGCGCCTGCGGCCAGCGCGGGTGCCTCGAGGTGCTGGTCGGGGGCGGGCGCATCGCCGCCCGGCTGGCTCCCTTCTCCGCACGCTTCACCCTGCCGACGCTGCTCTCCGCCGCCGACGCCGGCGACCCCGATGCGCGGATCGAGGTCGACCGGATCAGCAGCGGGATCGCGACGGCGATCCAGCTCGTGGTGCTCACGCAGGGATCGCCCCTCGTCGCGCTCGGTGGGGGCGTCGTCCACACGGCCGAAGGGCTCATCGAGCGGGTGCGCCGGGTACTGGCCGGCCGCGCGAGCGAGTCGCCGTTCCTGGCCTCTCTGGCCCTGCCCGACCGACTCTCCGCGCTGCCGTCCGATCTCCCGCTGGCCGCCCTCGGCGCCGCGTTGGTCGGCCGTTCCGATCTGACCGACGTCACGCTCAGCACTCCCTGACAGATCGGTCGCACTCCTGTCGTTCGGGCGCAGGCCGGTGTCGGACCCTCAGACGGACAACCAGGTCAGCAGTCCCCCGGCGAGCGGATGAGAGGACTCTCACCGCCCTTTCCTCGGCACCTCACCCGCCCCTGGTGGAGTGGCGGACATCGACAGACCGCCAGAGAGGAACTCCGAGATGATGTTCAACCGATCCACCGCAGCCTGGGCCCTCACCGGTGCCCTGGGCCTCGCCGTCCTGGGCGGCACGACCGTCGCGTTCGCCGAGACCGCGACTCCGACGCCCCCCGCGAGCAGCGGCACCGCCCTGGCGACTCCGTCCGGGACCGGGTCGGCCACGGCCGGCAGCACGGCACCGTCCACCTCCACGGAACCCAGGGTGACCGCCAACACCGCACCCAGCGCCACCACCGCGCCGACGCCCGCGACGGCGGACAGTCCCGTCACGGCCACCACGCCCAACACACCGAACACTCCGAACACGCCGAACTCGCCGGCGTCCGCACCGAGTGCCCCGACCGCGGGTTCGGCAGACTGAGGGAATGACCAGCCTTCAGCAGGCGGCGGCCCTGCTGCGTTCTCAGGACGCAGCAGGGCTGTTGTTCGCTGCTCTCAGCGGCGCCGCGGATCCCGTCCCGCCCGGGTTCGCCGTCCGCCTGACGAACTGGCAGTACCGTCCGGGAGCAGAGGCCACCGCCGGCTACGAAACCACCTGTGCCGTCGGCGACGGCACCGTCACCGAGCACCTCTTCGTGACCACGGCGACGGTCGGCCCACCCGCGGTGATGGCGAGCAGGGACGGCCTCAGCTTCGCCGTGTGGAGACACCCCGGCGATCCGCTGCTGCCCGGTCTGGCCCCGGCCTGTTCGCCGGAGGAGGTGATGCGCTGGCTCGACGTCCACCCTCGGGAGTTCGACCTCACCCTGCTCGGCTACCGACCCCTGCGCCGGGCTGTGCTCCGGGCGACCGCCGACGGGACGGCCACGTACCTGAAGGTGCTCCGTCCCGACCGGGCCGACGCACTCGCCCTACGCCAGCACCTGGTCGCCGGGGCGGGCTTGACCCCACCGCTGCGTTCGCGACCGCGGCCCGGCGTCCTTGTCACCGACGCAGCCCCGGGCCATTCCCTCGCCGAGGCGCTGGCCGATCCCTCCCGTCCCGCACTGCCCACGCCCGCGGAGATCGTCGCCCTGCTCGACGCTCTGCCCTCCGGGCTCGCCGCCCTGCCTCGGCGTCCGGCGTGGTCCGAGCGGCTCGACTTCCACGCGGCCACCGCCGCCGAACGGCTGCCGGACGAGGCAGGGCGGATCGCGACGATCGCCGGCCGGATCGGACGCGCGGTCGCGACCGCACCGGTCGGGCCGGTGCGGCCCACCCACGGTGACCTGCACGAGGCGAACCTCTTCGTCGACACCGGGAGGCTCGGCCTGATCGACCTGGACGCCGCAGGCCCCGGCCTGCGGGAGGACGATCTGGGCTGCCTGCTCGGGCACCTGGCCGTCCTGCCCGGGCTCTCCCCCGCCCACTACGCCCTCGTCCCCTCCCTGCTGGAGCAGTGGACCAGACAGTTCGAGAGCCTCGTGCACCCGGACGCGCTACGTGCGCGGACGGCGGCGGTCATCCTCAGCCTGATCGCAGGCGGAGACGGGGACCAGGCCGGACACCGGCTCGGGCTCGCCGAGGCGTGGGCGGGTGGGACGGACCCGGACGGCGGATGAGAGAACCCTCATCCGGCAGGGCTGGTCCCCGGCCGGGCCGTCGGCCTAGCCTGAACCGAACGGACGTGAGGAGGTGGTCGTGAACGCGAACTCCACCGCGTGGGTGGTCACCGGCGCGATCGGTCTGGCGACGGTCGCCATCGGCACCGTGGCGACCCAGGGCAGCGGCCAGGCAGACCCGCAGCCCCGACCCGCGATCACCGTACCCGCCACCAAGGACGCGGACGCCACGATCTCCCCGAGGCCCACGGCCACCACCACGACCGCCACCGCACCGCCGTCCACGACCGCCCCGACGGCGCCGTCGCCGGTATCGCCCCCCTCGGCGGAGACCCCGGGCTGATCAGGCCAGCCGGTACCCCATCCCACGGACCGTCTCGAAGTAGTCCGCTCCCAGCTTGCGCCGCAGGTAGCGGACGTAGACGTCCACCACGTTCGACCCCGGGTCGAAGTCGTAGCCCCAGGCCCCCGACAGCAACTGTTCCCTGCTGAGCACCTGCCCGGGGTTGCGCAGGAACACCTCGGCGAGGGTGAACTCGCGTCCGGTCAGGTCGACCGAGCGGCCACCCACGTTCGCACGCCGCGTGCGCAGGTCGAGCGACAGGTCGCGGTGGGTCAGGACGCCTACTGGGTCGCCGGCAGGCTCGGGCCGCAGGCGCAGGTGGATCCTGGCGAGCAGTTCCTCGAAGGCAAAGGGTTTGGGCACGTAGTCGTCCGCGCCCGACTGCAGGCCCGCCACCCGGTCGGCGACCGACGACCGGGCGGTGAGCATGATCACCGGCACCGTGACCCCCTGGCCACGCAACCTGGCGAGCACCTCGAAGCCGTCGATGTCGGGCAGTCCCACGTCCAGCAGGACGA
Organism: Propionicimonas sp.; assembly: GCF_047606205.1. Lineage (GTDB taxonomy): Bacteria > Actinomycetota > Actinomycetes > Propionibacteriales > Propionibacteriaceae > Propionicimonas. Next base: position 9,694 of record NZ_JASGES010000139.1, read on the forward strand.
GGTCGACCGGTTCGCTCACCGCCAGCTGCACCCCGGCCTCACCCGACGGTTCTACCAGCGTGGCGAAACCGGCCGCACGCAGGCCCTTGGCGATGAAGGACGCGATCCGCGGCTCGTCCTCGATGATCAGTACCTGGCTCATGGCTGCCCTCCCCGCCTCAGCGGCAGCACGATGCTGATCGTGCTGCCGGCGCCCGGCTCCGACTCGATGTCGAGCCGCCCGGAATGGCCGGCCGCGATCGCGCTCACGATGGCCAGGCCGAGACCTGAGCCGTCCGCGCCCGTGCCCCGCTCGAACCGCCCGGTGATCCGCTCCCGGTCCGCCGGGTCGATGCCGACCCCGTGGTCACGGACCCACAGCCACAGTTCGCCGTCCCGGACGGCACTGCCCAGGCCGACCCGGGACCCCTCCGCCGAGTACCGGACGGCGTTCGCCGCGAGCTGCAGCCAGGCCTGGGCCACACGCTGCGGGTCCATCAGTGCGTCGACGTCGGCGAGGTCGTCGAGCATCCAGCGTCGCCGGCCGAGGCCCGCCGCCTTCGCGAGGGTCTCGTCGGTGAGTCGGGCCACGTCGGTGAGCTCCCGCTGCAGGAGTTCGGGACGCTGCGCCTTCGCGAGCGTGAGCAGTTCGTCGACCAGGCGGCCCATCCGGTCGGCCTCGTCCAGGAGCAGGGCCTTCGTCGCCACGACGTCGCGGGGATCTTCCGGATCGAGCAGCTCGAGGTGACCGCGGATGATCGTGAGCGGTGTGCGCAGCTCGTGGCCCACGTCGTCAAGCAGTTCGCGCTGTGCGCCCACGGCCCCCTCCAGCCGGTCGAGCATCCCGTTCACGGTGGTGCCGAGTGCCGACAGGTCGTCGGAGCCGCGCACCTCGATGCGGTCCGACGCGTCCGTCTCGGTGATCCGCTCAGCGGTGCGCCGCATCCGCGCGATCGGTTCGAGCAACCGCCCGACCAGCAGCCAGATCAGGAGCCCGACCAGCACCAGCGAGCCCAGCGCGACCAGCCCGTAGCTGCGCCACACGTCGGCGAGCAGGCTCTCCTCCGCTGCGAAGTCGACGGCGTGGACGAGCGCACCGCCGGAGCCGGAGGCGGCGAACGTGACCGGCACCACCAGGTAGCGATAGTCGCGCTGGTCGGTCTCGACGCGTCCCTGGCTGGTCGTCGCCGCACCGGCGAGTGGCAGGACGTGGGCCACGAACGCCGCATCCTCGTCGGGCCGGAACACCACTCCGGACTGGGCCGTCCAGCGGACGCGTCCGTCGACGACGCCGAACACCCCTTCGTTCGGCGCCAGCACGGAGCGCTGGACGGCGACCCGCACCAGTGGCTCCGCGCTCGCGAACGGTTGGCCGGTCGCCGGGTCGATCCCATCGAGCGCCAGGTTCTCGAACTCCTCGGCGACCCGCTGCAGCTCGGCGGCCACGCGCTGCTCGGTGACCGCGTGGCCGCGGTTCGCCACGATCAACCCGGACGTGGCCAGGGCCAGGCCGGTGAGGGCGACCACAGCGGCGATGACGCGGGTGCGGATGCTCCAGGCCGGACGGCTCATCCCTCCAGTCTGCCGGGTCCGGCCGAGGTGCGGGAGCTGCGGCCCTCCCGATGAGGGAAGTCTCATCGAGGGCTCACCGACGCCTCACGCACGACTGGTCTGCTGACGCCATCACCAATCCCCGTCAGGAGGAACGACATGACCAACTTCACTCGCACCACGATCACCGCCCTCGCGACCATCGGCGCCGGCGCCGTCCTCGCGCTCGTCCCCGCAGGCACCGCCCAGGCGGCCACCTACACCTGCCACGGCCTGGCCGCGACGATCGTGGGCACGAACGGGCACGACGACATCGAGGGCACCCCGGGGCGGGACGTGATCGTCGCGCTGGGCGGGAACGACGAGATCGACGGCAACGACGGCAACGACGTGATCTGCGCGGGCGCCGGCCACGACGAGGTCGACGGCGGCTCCGGCAACGACTGGATCTCCGGGGGCTCGGGCAGGGACCGGCTCGAGGGCGGCACCGGCGCTGACACCCTCTACGGCGGCAGCAACAACGACCACCTGGAGGGCGAATCAGGCGCGGACAGGCTGTACGGCCAGTCCGGGCACGACCTGCTCGAGGGCGGGACGGGATCCGACCGTCTCAGCGGCGGCACCGGGAGCGACATCCTGCGCCAGCGCCACGCGTCCGACCGGGTGGAGGACCGCTGGGAGGACCGGCACGGCTACGACGACTGAGCGTCACTGCTGCCCGGCCGCGGTCGGCGGGACGGGCTAGCCCCCGGACGCGTCGGACTCGGCGGCCGCGATGTCCTCCTCGCCGAGCTCGGTCGAGTCGAGCCAGCCGTACGGGAGGACCACGCGATCGCGCGGCGTGCCCTGGCGACCCCGCGGCGCCCCGAGTTCCCCGGAGGGGAAGGGCACCGCGGGGTCGAGCTGGGCGAGGGCCGCGTCCAGGTCCTCGAAGGTCGAGACCATCGCCAGGGACCGCCGCAGGTCGCCGCCGACCGGGAAGCCCTTGAAGTACCACGCCATGTGCTTGCGGAGGTCGGTCAGGCCGTGCCTCTCGCCGTTCAGGCCGGCCAGGAGTTCGGCGTGCCTGCGCACCATCGCGGCCACCTCACCCAGCGTCGGCAGGGTGCGGGTCGTCCTGCCCTCGAAGGCGTCGGCCAGGTCGCGGAACAGCCACGGACGCCCCAGGCAGCCCCGGCCCACGACAACGCCCGCGCACCCGGTCTGTTCGACCATGCGGACGGCGTCGGCGGCCTCCCAGATGTCGCCGTTGCCGAGGACCGGGATGTCGACCGCGGCCACCAGGGTGGCGATCGTCTCCCAGGCCGCCTCCCCCGCGTAGGCCTGCTGCACGGTCCTCGCGTGCAGCGCGATGGCCGCACAGCCCGCGTCCTCTGCGATCCGGCCCGCGTCCAGGTAGGTCAGGTGGTCGACGTCGATACCGAGCCGCGTCTTGATGGTCACGGGGACGCCGTACGGGTCGGCGGCCGCCACGGTCGCACGGAGGATCGCGGCGAGCCGATCGCGCTTCCACGGCAGGACGCCGCCGCCGCCGCGTCGGGTGACCTTCGGGACGGGGCAGCCGAAGTTCAGGTCGACGTGCGCCACCCCGAACTCCTCGCACAGGATCTGCGTCGCCGTCGCGATCACCTGCGGGTCGACCCCGTACAGCTGGACGGACCGTACGGTCTCGCCCGGATCGAACCGCAGCATGTCGAAGGTCTTCGGGATCCGCTCGACGATCCCGCGGGACGTGATCATCTCGCAGACGTACAGCCCCGCACCCTGCTCGCGGCAGAGCCGGCGGTAGGCGGCGTTGGTGATCCCGGCCATGGGCGCGAGCACGACCGGGACCTGCACCTCCACGGCGCCCCCCGACGGCGCCACCAGGCGTAGCGGTTCAGCCATCATCACTCCTTGCCACGATCCGGCCGCTCGACCCGACCCGAGGTGTCACTCACGTCCCAACCGGGGCCCAGAAGGGCCGGATCCCGACACGATCTTCGGCCTGACAGCCTACCGACCGTTGCCCGTGGGCCTTGCGCGAGGACCGTGCGGCGGTGTGCGCTGGAGCATGAGCACCGACCACAGCCGGGTGATCGCAGCGATGGCGGCCATCCCTCGGGCCCGCTTCCTGCCCGCGTCGGTTCGCGAACGCGCCGCGCTCGACGAACCGCTGCCGATCGGCCACGGCGCCACCAACTCCCAGCCATGGACGGTCCAGTTCATGCTCGAACTGCTCCGCGTCCCCGAGGGGGCAAGCGCGCTGGACGTCGGCAGCGGCTCGGGCTGGACCACTGCGCTGCTGGCCCAGCTGGTCGGCGCCGGGGGAACCGTGCTCGGAGTGGAGCTCGTGCCGCAGTTGATCGCCATGGGCACAGAGAATCTGGCAGCGTTCCACCTGCCGTGGGCGCAGATCGCCGCTGCCCACTCCGACCGGGTCGGTGCACCGGACCGCGCCCCGTTCGACCGCATCCTCGTCTCCGCCGACCCGGGCGGCATCCCCGAGGCGCTGGAGGCCCAGCTCGCGGTCGGTGGACGCATGGTGCTGCCCGCGGCCGGCGTGATGTGGGTCGTGGACCGGGACCACGAGGGCTGGCATCGCGAGCCCGTCACCGGCTACCGCTTCGCCTTCGTCCCGCTGGTCTGACCTTGGCCCCGACGTGGGTGGACCGAGTTGGGGACGGTTCTCCACCCGGTCCACTCCCGAGGGCGTCTGACGGCGGACCGAGTAAGGAACCGTCCCCAACTCAGTCCACCCCGTCGGGTCAGGACAGTTCGGCCAGTTGCGTGCGAAGGGTGCCGAGCGGACCGACTCCATCGGCTAAATCGACGCTTCACAATCCAAGGCGTCGTTGGGACAGAATTCGCCGGTTTCGAGCAGGCTGCCATCGCTGGTTGCGCCGGTCGAGACTGCTGTGGTCTCGACCGGCGCAACCGGCCGATCAGCAGCCGAGGAGTCGGGACGCGAGGTAGCCCTGCACCTGGTCGAGGGCGACCCGCTCCTGGCTCATCGTGTCGCGCTCGCGGATCGTCACCGCGTCGTCGGTCAGGGTGTCGAAGTCGACGGTCACGCAGAACGGCGTGCCGATCTCGTCCTGGCGGCGGTAGCGGCGGCCGATCGACTGGGCGTCGTCGAACTCGATGTTCCACGCCTTGCGGAGCTGTGCGGCGAGGTCGCGCGCCTTCGGCGAGAGGTCGGTGTTGCGCGACAGCGGCAGCACGGCGACCTTTACCGGGGACAGGCGCGGGTCGAGCTTGAGCGAGACCCTGGTCTCCACGCCGCCCTTGGCCGTGGGCACCTCCTCCTCGGTGTAGGCCTCGACGAGGAAGGCCATCAGCGAGCGGGTCAGACCGGCCGCCGGCTCGATCACGTACGGCAGGTAGCGCTCGCCGGAGGCCTGCTCGAAGTAGCTCAGGTCGGTGCCGGAGTGCTCCGAGTGCGTGCCCAGGTCGAAGTCCGTGCGGTTGGCGATGCCCTCCAGCTCGCCCCAGCCGTCGCCGCCGGTGAAGCCGAAGTTGTACTCGATGTCGACGGTGCGCTTGGAGTAGTGCGACAGCTTCTCCTTCGGATGCTCGTAGTGGCGCAGATTCCCCGCGCTGATTCCGAGGTCGGTGTACCAGGCCGTGCGCGCGTCGATCCAGTGCTGGTGCCACTCCTCGTCCGTGCCGGGCTTGACGAAGAACTCCATCTCCATCTGCTCGAACTCGCGGGTGCGGAAGATGAAGTTGCCGGGCGTGATCTCGTTGCGGAAACTCTTGCCGACCTGACCGATGCCGAACGGCACCTTCATCCGCGCCGTGCCCTCGACGTTCTTGAAGTTGATGAAGATGCCCTGCGCGGTCTCCGGACGCAGGTAGTGCAGCCCGGACTCGTCCTCGATCACGCCGAGGTAGGTCTTCAGCATCATGTTGAAGTCGCGCGGCGTGGTGAACTGGCCGAGTGTGCCGCACTCGGGGCAGTTGATCTCCTCCAGGCCGGACGGGGCGCGGCCCTTCTTGAACTCGAAATTCTCTTCCAGCTGGTCGGCGCGGAACCGCTTGTGGCAGTTCAGGCACTCGGTCAGCGGATCGGAGAACACCCCGACGTGGCCGGAGGCGACCCACACCTGGCGGGGAAGGATGATCGAGGAGTCCAGGCCCACCACGTCGTCGCGTCCCTGTACCACCGAACGCCACCACTGGCGCTTGATGTTCTCCTTCAGCTCGACGCCGAAGGGGCCGTAGTCCCAGGCCGCCCTCGTGCCTCCGTAGATCTCGCCACAGGGGTACACGAACCCCCGCCGCTTGGTCAGGCTGATCACGTTCTCCAGGCGGCTGGCCACCATGCACTCCTTGTCGTTGCGACATGCTGCCTGGCTGGCAGCCCGGCTAGCCTACCGTCCCGCGCGGACGGTTCTCGCCGACCGCGGCGGGCTCCGCGTAGGCGCCCGGCTCGTCGATGGCGAGCGTCATCAGGGGCATCAGGACGAGCTTCGCCTCCGTCCCGTTGAAGGCCCGCCGGTACGACCCGACGTCCGCCCACGTGCTCACCACGGCCCACAGTTCGGGTTCGTCCAGGTTCTGCACGACGCGCGCGTCCAGGCATCCCGCGGATGCGGAGAACCTCTCGACGACCAGCCGCGCGCCCGCAACGAACTCGGACGCCTCGCCGGGCACCCGGAACCTGCTGATCGCGATCACCAGGCCAGCCTAACCACCCCTGAGGTGGTGGACGTGCGCCCACCCGGGAGGCCGGGTGGGCGCAC
>NZ_JASGES010000140.1:0-18567 GCF_047606205.1 Propionicimonas sp.
CGCCGCCGGGCGCCTCGACCAGCACCCCTGCGGACGCCGCCGCCACTGCCGCGCCCGCCCCGCGGACCGCGCCGGTCGCCAAGACCTCCGCCGGCAAGCCCGACTCCCCGGGGTCAGGGCGCCGCGTGTCCCCCGATGTCCCCCGCACGCAGCCCGTCACCAAGGAACAGGCCGAGCCCACCCGGACCCCGCTGCGCGGCGCGCCGCTGCGCACCGCCCACAACATGGACGCCTCGCTGGCGATGCCCACGGCCACCAGCGTCCGCGACGTGCCGATGAAGCTCGCGATCGACCAGCGACTGATGATCAACGCGCACCTCGCCCGCTCGACCGGAGGCAAAGTGTCCTTCACCCACCTGATCGGCTGGGCGATGGTGCAGGCCCTCAAGGCCACCCCGGAGATGAACAACTCCTACGACGTGGTCGACGGCAAGCCCGTCCTGGTCACCCCCGGCTCGATCAACCTGGGCCTCGCCATCGACATTCGCAAGGCCGACGGAACCCGCCAACTCCTCGTGCCGAACATCAAGAACTGCGAGGACCTGAACTTCGCCCAGTTCTGGGCCGCCTACGAGGCCCTCGTCCGCAAGGCGAGGGACAACGCGCTCACCGTCCCCGACTTCGCCGGCACCACCGCGTCCCTGACCAACCCGGGTGGGCTCGGCACCAACCACTCCGTGCCGCGGCTGATGGCCGGCCAGGGCGTGATCCTCGGCGTCGGCTCGATCGACTACCCGCCCGAGTTCCAGGGAGCGAGCGCGGCCCGGATCACCCAGCTCGGCGTGTCCAAGGTCACCACCCTGACCTCCACCTACGACCACCGGGTGATCCAGGGGGCGCAGTCCGGCGAGTTCCTCCGCCGCATGCACGAACTCCTGATCGGTCAGCACGGCTTCTACGACGGCATCTTCGACGCGCTCCGCGTTCCCTACACGCCGATTCGCTGGGCCAGCGACGTCAGCGACGAGAAGCTCGGCTCCGTCCCTCGCAGCGCCCGGGTGTACTCCCTGATCAACGCCTACCGCAACCTCGGCCACTACATGGCCGACATCGACCCGCTGGAGTTCCGGCAGCGGTCCCATCCAGAGCTCACCCTCGAGTACCACGGCCTCACCCTGTGGGACCTGGACCGCGAATTCCCGGTCGGCAGCTTCGGCGGTCACTCCGGCGAGGTCGCGACCCTGAGGGACATCGTGGCCATGCTGCGTGGCTCCTACTGCCGCTCCGTGGGCGTGGAGTACATGCACATCGCCGACAACGAGCAGCGCACCTGGATCCAGGAGCGGTTCGAGCGGCCCTTCGTCCCGTGGCCGCGGGAGGAGCATCTGCGCATCCTGGACAAGCTGAACGAGGCGGAGATCTTCGAGACCTTCCTGCAGACCAAGTTCGTCGGCCAGAAGCGGTTCTCCCTCGAGGGCGGCGAGTCGACCATCGTCTTCCTCGACGAGCTGTGCGAGCAGGCGGCCGGCGCCGACCTCGCCGAGGCGATCATCGGCATGCCCCACCGCGGCCGCCTCAACGTCCTGGCCAACATCGTCGGCAAGTCCTACGCCCAGATCTTCCGCGAGTTCCAGGGCAACTACGACCCGCGCCTGTCCCAGGGCTCCGGCGACGTGAAGTACCACCTGGGCTCGGAGGGCCAGTTCACGGCCGCCAGCGGGAAGACCATCAAGACCTCGGTGGCCGCCAACCCGTCCCACCTCGAGGCGGTCGACCCGGTCGTGCAGGGCATCGCGCGCGCCAAGATCGACCGGATCGGCAAGGTGCCGGGATGGCCCGTCCTGCCGATCCTCCTGCACGGGGACGCGGCGTTCGCCGGCCAGGGCGTCGTCTACGAGGTCCTGCAGATGAGCCAGCTGCGGGCCTACAAGACCGGCGGCACCATCCACCTGGTCGTGAACAACCAGGTCGGCTTCACCACCGCGCCGATCGAGTCCCGCTCCTCCACCTACTGCACCGACGTCGCCAAGGCCGTGCAGGCGCCGATCCTGCACGTCAACGGCGACGACCCCGAGGCCGTCGCCCGGGTCGCCCAGGTCGCGTTCGACTTCCGCCAGCGGTTCGGCAAGGACGTCGTGGTCGACCTGATCTGCTACCGCCGCCGCGGCCACAACGAGGGCGACGACCCCAGTTTCACCCAGCCGTTGATGTACGACCTGATCGAGCAGAAGCGCAGCGTCCGCAAGCTGTACACCGAAGCCCTGATCGGACGCGGCGACATCTCCACCGAGGACGCCGAACAGGTGATGGCGCGGTTCCGCGAGCGCCTCGAGGCCGTCTTCCGCGAGGTCCGCGAGGCCACCGAGGCCGACGACGACACCTACCGCAAGGCCCCGTACTACCCGGCCAAGCTCGGCAAGGACCGGGGCACCGCGATCACCCCCGACCAGATGGAGGCCGTCGCCAGGGCGCACCTCACCTTCCCGGAGGGCTTCACCGTCCACCCGAAGGTCCTGCCGCAGCTCGAGCGCAGGGCCGAGAGCATCCGGACCGGCCCGATCGACTGGGCGACCGCCGAGCTGCTCGCCTTCGGCTCCCTGCTGATGGAGGGACGTCCGGTCCGCATCGTCGGGCAGGACACCCGCCGCGGCACCTTCAGCCAGCGTTTCGCCGCCGTGATCGACCGGGTCACCAACCGCGCCTACGTCCCGCTCAAGCACCTCACCCCCGACCAGGGCCGGTTCCACGTCTTCGACTCCCTGCTCAGCGAGTACGCGGCGATGGGCTTCGAGTACGGCTACTCGGTCGCCGCCCCCGACGCCCTGGTGCTGTGGGAGGCCCAGTTCGGCGATTTCGCCAACGGCGCCCAGACCATCGCCGACGAGTTCATCGCCGCGGGCAACGCGAAGTGGACGCAGAAATCCGGTGTCGTCCTGCTGCTCCCGCACGGCTACGAGGGCCAGGGTCCCGACCACTCCTCGGCCCGCATCGAACGCTGGCTCACGCTCTGCTCCGAAGGCGCCCTGGCCGTCGCCCAGCCCTCGACCCCGGCCAGCTACTTCCACCTGCTGCGCACCCACGCCTACGTGAACTGGCACCGGCCGGTCGTGATCGCGACACCGAAGTCGATGCTGCGCGCGAAGGTGGCGATGTCGCCACGCTCGGAGTTCCTGGAGGGGCGCTGGCAGCCGGCCATGGGCGACCCGACCGTCACCGACCACGCGGCGGTGCGGCGCATCGTGCTGTGCTCGGGCAAGATCCGCTGGGAGCTCGTCCAGGCCCGCGCGGAGGCCGGGCTCGACGGCCAGGTCGCGATCCTCCCGCTGGAGCGGCTCTACCCGCTGCCCGCGCGGGAGCTGGCCGCGGAGCTGGCGAAGTACCCGCAGGTGAGCGATGTCCGTTGGGTCCAGGACGAGCCGGAGAACCAGGGCGCGTGGTGGTTCCTCCAGTTGCACCTGCCGCAGGCGATCGCGGCCTTCCTGCCCGGCTACGACCTGGCCATGACCGGGATCACCCGGCCGGCGGCGTCCGCGCCTTCGGTCGGTTCGGTGAAGGTGCACCAGGCCCAGGAGATCGACCTGGTCAGCCAGGCCCTGGCGGACTGAGATGTACTTCACCGACCGCGGCATCGAGGAGCTCGCCGACCGCAGGGGCGAGGAGGAGGTCAGCCTCGCCTGGCTGTCCGAGAAACTCAGCCTGTTCGTCGACCTGCATCCCGAGCACGAGAATGCCGTCGAGCGACTGGCCACCTGGCTGGCTCGCCTCGACGACGAGGAGGAATGACGTGCTCACCCACGCAGCCATCGACGCCTTCACCGCGCTCACCGGGTCCGCTCCCGAAGGCGTCTGGGTCGGACCGGGCCGGATCAACCTGATCGGTGAGCACACCGACTACAACGACGGCTACGTGCTGCCGTTCGCCCTGCCCCAGGCCGCCTATGTCGCGGCCTCGACCCGCCCAGACGGCCGCTGGCAGTTCCGCTCGGTCGACCTCGACGAGACCGTGGAACTCGGCCAGGACGAGCTCCTCCCCGGATCCCCCGGATGGCACTCCTACCTCGCCGGCGTCGTGTGGGCGTTGCAGCGGGCCGGCCACCAGGTCGGCGGCGCCGACCTCGTCCTCACCTCCGACGTGCCGCTCGGCGCGGGTCTGTCGTCGTCGGCGGCGATCGAGTGCGCGACGCTCGCCGCGCTGGCCGACCTGAACGGCCTGCAGATCGACCCGGTCGAGCGGGCCAAGCTCGCCAGGGTGGCCGAGAATGCCTACGTCGGTGCGCCCACCGGGTTGCTCGACCAGGCCGCATCGACGTTGTGCACGGCCGAGCATGCGCTCTTCCTCGACTGCCGCACCCTGGCGACCAGTCAGGTTCCCCTCGCGGTGACCGCCGCCGGCCTGGAGATCCTCGTCATCGACACCCGCACCCGGCACAGCCACGTCGACGGCGAGTACGCCGCCCGCCGGGCGAGCTGCGAGAAGGCGGCGGAGATGCTCGGTGTGCCTGCGCTGCGTGACGTCACCGACCTGGACGCCGCACTGGCCCGACTGCCCGAGCTGGAGGGGCGGCGCGTCCGGCACATCGTGACCGAGAACCAGCGGGTGCTGGACGCCATGGATGCCCTCGCCGGCGCCGACTACGCCCGGCTGGGCCGGCTGATGACCGCGTCGCACGCGTCGATGCGCGACGACTACGAGATCACCGAACGGAGCGTCGACCTCGCCGTGGAGAGCGCCCTGGCCGCCGGGGCGCTCGGTGCCCGGATGACCGGTGGCGGGTTCGGCGGCTGTGTGCTCGCGCTCGTCCAGGCCGACCGCGTCGAGGTGACCGCGGACGCCGTGCGGACCGCGTTCGCGGGCGCGGGCTTGGGCGGACCAGTCACCTTCCTCGGTCGCCCGTCGGCGGGGGCGCGCCGGCTCGCCTGACGCCGCCCCGGTGCAGGGCGCGACTCGTCGCGGGCAACGCGGCGGCCACGACGGTCGCGGCCGACACCGCGACCACCAGCCAGGCCCAGGGCGCGTCCGCGGTGAACGTCCAGGCCGTGATCAGGTTCAGCAGCGACAGCGCGAGCACCGGCCCGCGACCGAAGATGCTGAGCCGCCACAGCACCCAGGCTGCGGCCAGCATCAGCGCTCCGTAGCCGACCAGGAAGATCGCGACACCCGAACTGAACCCGCCGTGGCCGGACGCAAGCGATGCGACCGCCAGGACCACCACCGCCAGGCCCACCAGCGCGGTGCCCGCGACGGCCACGAGCACGGCAGCGGGCCGGGTGCGCAGCAAGGACGGCATGCCGGCCAGCGTAGCCGTCCGGACAGTCCTGCTCCGTTCAGCGGATGTGAGCGCGCCACACCACATGTGCAAAATGCCGCCCGACCCTTGTGCTCGCCAGCTAGAGTTGTCACTCTGGACGCCGGGCGTGGTTCTGCCACCGCCCGGTGCCGCGTGCTCAGGGCCGCCGCCATCATGGCCCACCTACTCAAGGAGTGTTGCTTCATGGATTGGCGCCATCGCGCTGCCTGCCTCACCGAGGACCCGGAGCTCTTCTTCCCCATCGGCAACACTGGCCCCGCCCTCATGCAGATCGCTGAGGCCAAGAAGGTCTGCCGCCGCTGCGAGGTGCGTGAGGCGTGCCTGCAGTGGGCGCTGGACGCCGGTCAGGACCACGGGGTCTGGGGTGGTCTCAGCGAGGACGAGCGCCGCGCCATGAAGCGCCGGGCGGCGAGGATGCGCGTCCGGAACGCCTGAGGCCGGATCCTCCGACTCCCCGGACCGCGGCCCTCAGCGGCGCGGGGGCCCTCAGTGACGGCGGGTTCCAGCCGGGTTCCGTGGCCGCTCGGACCCGTCAGATCAGCGGCACCCGCACGGTCGCCGTCGTCGCCCCGCCGTCGGTCGCCAGCCGGAACGTGCCGCCGAGATCGGCCACCAGCGTGCTCACGATCGACAGGCCCAGGCTGGTCGAGCTCGTGATCCGGAAGCCCTCCGGCAGGGGCTCGCCGTGGTTGACCACCTCGACGACCAGCTCGCCGTCCTCCTGGAGCGGACGCACCAGAACCTCGCCGGACTGCTCGCGCAGGCCGTGCTCGACCGCGTTCTGGCACAGCTCGGTGAGCACCAACGAGAGGCTGGTCGCGACGTCGGCGGGCACGTAGCCGAAGGACCCCTCACGGACCATCCGCACCTTGCCACCGGTCGCGGCGACATCGCCCACCATCTTGAGCAGACGGTCCGCCACGTCGTCGAACTTCACAGCGGCGTCGAAGGCCTGGCTGAGGATCTCGTGCACGACCGCGATCGCCGCGACCCGCTTCATGGCGTCGTTCAAGGCGCCCTTGGCCTCGACCGACGAGATCCTCCGGGCCTGGAGGCGGAGCAGTGCCGCCACCGTCTGGAGATTGTTCTTCACCCGGTGGTGGATCTCCCGGATGGTCGCATCCTTGGTGACCAGCTGGCGCTCCCGGGAGCGGAGTTCGGTCGTGTCCCTGCACATCACCAGCAGCCCGTCCGGGCCGTCCTCCGCGGTCAGTGGCAGGACGCGCAGTCGGACATTGGCCGTCCCCGTCTCCAGGTCGAGCTCGGACGACCCGCGCCCGGCCAGGCTCGCGGCGAGCGGGCGCTCCACCGGCATTCGTTCCTGCAGGAGCGAGCGGGTGATCGCGACGAAGTCCTCACCGTACAGGTCCATGGTGAGGCCGAGCCGCCGGTAGGCGCTCAGTGCGTTCGGGCTGGCGTAGGCGATCACGCCCGAGCGGCCCACCCGCATCATGCCGTCCCCCACGCGCGGTGAGACCCACGGCACCCTGCGGTCGCCACCGAGCGGGAACTCGTGCCGGTGCACCATCCCCGCGATCACCTGGGCGGCCTCCAGGTAGGCGTCCTCGAGCGCACCCGGCGCGCGAACGCCCATCTGGTTGGTGTGCATCTCCACGACGGCCAGGACACGCTCACCGCACAGGACCGGGATCGCCTGGACGTCCACCGGGATGCCCGCGTGCAGCTTGTTGCCGCTGGTCTGGGAGATCACCTGGGACAGGTACGCCTCGGTGACCAGGTGCTCGGGATCGTAGGCGATCTCCTCCCCCACCACGTCGTCCTCCAGCGAGGTCGGGCCGGTGGTGGGACGCACCTGCGCGCACGCCCAGAACACGTTGTCGTCGACGTCGGGGACCCACAGGATGAGGTCGGCGAAGGCGAGGTCGGCAAGGAGGGACCATTCGTCCACGAGCTGGGTGAGCCACTCCAGGTCCTCGTCGTCGAGGACGCAGTGCTGCCTGATCACCTGCTCCATCGTCTGCATGCCTGCCACCCTACTGAGTTCGGTTGGACCGCTCTTCCCGCGGCTGGCAGAATGGGTCCCCGCGCGTCGTCCGGCGTGCCGACGAGACGAACGAGGAGACCACGATGGGTAAGGGTGGCCGTAAGCGCCGTTCCCGCAGGAAGAGCGCTGCCAACCACGGCAAGCGCCCGAACGCCTGAGGATCGCCGCGGTAGAACGCACCAGGACCCCCGCCGCTCGGCGGGGGTCCTGTGCTGTCCGGGGTTCACCTGTGCGGCCAGGCCACGCATCAGCCCGGGTGCTTCTCAGTCGGTGGTCTCGGTGACGACCACCGTGCGCGACCAGGTGGCGCGGACCCGCAGGCGGAGCGACTCCGGGGCCTTCTCCTCGCGGCAGCACGTGCGGATCAGCAGGCGCAGCGCGTCCTCGACCTGGTAGTGGTCCAGGCACGGCTCGCAGGCCAGCAGGTGCTGGCGAATCGCGTCCGCCTCCGATTCGGTGAGCTCCTTGTCGTGGAACTCGTAGAGATGTTTCAGGACCGCCGTGCAGTCGTCGAAATCATGCGTCATGGTCGGCACCGATCAGTCCGTGCTCGCGGGCGAAGTCCGCCAGCAGCGCGCGCAACTGGTTGCGTCCCCGGTTCAGCCGGGACATCACGGTCCCGATCGGGGTGCCCATGATCTCGGCGATCTCCTTGTAGGAGAAGCCCTCCACGTCGGCGAGGTAGACAGCCAGCCGGAAGTCTGGGGCGAGCGCGTTCATCGCGTCCGTCACCGCCGAGTGCGGCATCCGGTCGAGCGCTTCCATCTCGGCCGAGCGCAGGCCCGTCGAGGTGTGCGCCTCGGCGCGGGCGAGCTGCCAGTCCTCCACCTCGCCACCGGAGGTCTGCGGCTGGCGCTGCTTCTTGCGGTAGTTGTTGATGAAGGTGTTGGTCAGGATCCGGTACAGCCACGCCTTCAGGTTCGTGCCGGGAGTGAACTGGTGGAAGGACGCGTACGCCTTGGCGAACGTCTCCTGCACCAGGTCCTCGGCGTCGGTGGGATTGCGGGTCATCCGCAGCGCGGCACCGTAGAGCTGGTCGAGGTAGGCCAACGCCTCGGATTCGAAGCGCTCGGTGCGCTCCGCGTCCGTCTCGGTGGTCACGCCGGAGCCGGCATCGTCGGGGACAGTAGGGAGGTTCATCACGAACGAGCCTAGCGGGTGCGCGTCCCGGTCCACCGTGGCGGTGGGCCCGGTCGACGCCGCAGGCTCGAGGGTTGCGATCACGTCGCACTCAACGACCGCCGGCCGATCGCTTATTCCGGCCACCGCGCGCCGGCCGCCGGACCGGGAACGTCCCTCCTCGCTCCGTCCGAGGGCGATGGCTCGTTGCCACCGCGCGGCGTGGACCGAGTCAGGAACCGTCCCCCATCCGGTCCGGACCGAGTCAGGAACCGTCCCCCATCCGGTCCGGACCGAGTCAGGAACCGTCCCCCATCCGGTCCGGGCCGGTTCCGGGGAGCGGCTCGATCAGCGCGGGACCGTCGTTCGCCACCTTGTTCACCGCCGTCGAGACCGCGTGGTAGGTCAGCTCCGGGGCCGGAACGCTGAGCAGCCCGAGCGGGTCTGCGGCGAAATCCGGGTCGAGCCAGGCGTCCCAGTTGTCGCGGAGCACCGCCATCGGCATCCGGTCGTGGAGGTGCCCGACGTCGTCGGTCGCCGAGGTCGTGATCACCGTTGCCGTCGTCAGCCAGCCGCCGTCCGGGGCCTTCCAGAACTCGTAGAGTCCCGCCATCACGAACAGCCCTCCTCCGGCGGGCCGGATGAAGTACGGCTGCTTGGCCGCCTTTCCGCCGGCGTCGGTGACCGGGTACCACTCGTAGTAGCCGTCGGCGGGTAGCAGGCACCGCCGGGAGGCGAACGCCTTGCGGAAGGCGGGCTTCTCGGCCACGGTCTCGACCCGCGCGTTGACCAGCCGCGCCGCGCCCGAGGCGTCCCTGGACCAGGACGGCACGAGCCCCCACCGCACCGGGACCAGCAGCCGGCGCGTCCCCTCCGGGCGAGGGCGCTCCAGGACGGCGATGATCGGGTCGGTGGGCGCGATGTTGTAGTCGGGCCCGGGTAGCGGCCCCGCGACCTCGTCGATCTCGAAGTACTCCTCGAGATCCTCCCCGGCCATCGACAGTGCATAGCGTCCGCACATGGTGGCGACCCTACGCCGCTCCGGTGCCGGGACGCGCTTGGCAGCAGGGGGGGTTCGGGGTAGGAATAGGACATGAGTCTTCTGCGGTTCGTCGCCCGCTCCATGTTGGCCAGCTACTTCGTGATCAACGGGGTCAAGGCGATCCGCCATCCGGAGGACCTGGTGGAGTCCGCCCAGCCCGTGGCCGACACCGTCCTGCCCCTGGTGAGCTACGCGGTGCCCGAGGCCGCCCGCGGCTACCTCCCCGAGGACACCGCGGGGTTCGTCCGCTGGACCGGCGTCCTGCAGGTCGCCGGTGGCCTCGGGCTGGCCACCGGCCTGGGCCGGCGCCTGGGCGCGGGCGTGCTGGCGCTCACGATGGTGCCGCACGTGCTGGCGTCCAACCCGCTCAGGGCGAAGGGCGCCGAGCGGACGGTCGCGCAGGCACGGCTGACCAAGAACGTCGCACTGCTCGGCGGCGTGCTGCTCGCCGCGCAGGACACCGAGGGCAGGCCCAACCTGGCCTGGAAGGTGCGCGCCCAGAAGCAACTCGTGGCCAAGGAGGCGGCCAAGCGCAAGGCGGAGCTCCAGCGGGACGCCCAGGCCTCCGCCGTCGACGCCGGTCGCCGTGCCCGCCGGTCGGCCCGCAAGGTCCGCAAGACCGTGGCGGACGTTCTTTCTTGATCCCCTGGACGGCCCCCGTCGCAACGGCGCCGGTGCGTGGCCACCTGGCCGTTCCGGGTTCCAAGTCGGCGAGTGCCCGCAGTCTCGTGCTGGCCGCCCTCGCCGCCGGACCATCGGTCCTCACCGGCGTGCTGGACTCCCGTGACACCGCCCTGATGCGGGCAGGCCTGACCGCCCTCGGCACCGGTTTCGCCGAACGGCCCGACGGCGGGATCGCGGTGACCCCCGCCGCTGCCCTCCACGGCGGTGGCACGGTCGACGTCGGACTGGCCGGGACGGTGCTGCGCTTCCTGCCGCCGGTCGCGGTCCTCGCCGCGGAGCCCACCCGCTTCGTCGGTGACCAGGCCGCTGCAGCCCGTCCGGTCGCCGGGCTGCTGGACGCGCTGGCCGCCCTCGGCGCCACCGTCAGCGAACCGCGCGCGCTGCCGTTCTCGGTCGCCGGCGGGACGTCCGTCCGCGGTGGTGCGGTCGCCGTGGACGCCAGCGCCACCAGCCAGTTCGTCTCGGCACTGCTGCTCGCCGGCGCGCGCTTCGCCGACGGCGTCACCGTGGCCCACGTGGGCGCGTCGTTGCCCTCGGTGCCCCACATCGAGATGACCTGCACGCTGCTGCGCCGGCGCGGTGTCGTCGTCGAGCGGCCGGCCGCGCACACCTGGCGGGTCCTGCCCGGCCCGATCGCGCCCCTGGACGAGGTCGTGGAGCCGGACCTGACGAACGCGGCCACCCTGCTCGCCGCGGCGATGGTCACCGGTGGTGAACTCACCACGGCCTGGCCGCAGGTCTCGGTGCAGGCCGCGGACGAGCTGCTGGAGGTGCTGGCCGCCTTCGGGGCCCGCGTCGTCTACAGGGACGGCGCGGCCGGACGCATGGTCACCGTGTCGGCGCCGGGTGGCGTCCACGGAGCGGACGTGGACCTCCATGACGTCAGCGAGCTCACCCCGGCCGCCGCAGCCCTGGCCGCGGTGGCCGAAGGGCCGAGCCGGCTGCGCGGGGTCGCGCACATCCGGGGCCACGAGACCGATCGCCTCGCCGCGCTCGCGTCCGGGCTGTCCGGACTGGGCCCGCAGGTCGCCGAACTCGCCGACGGGCTCGAGATCGTGCCACGTCCGCGCCACGGCGGCCCTTTCGCCACCCACGCCGACCACCGCCTGGCCCACGCCGCAGCACTCGTCGGCCTGGTCACCCCCGGCGTCGAACTCGACGACGTCGGGTGCACGACCAAGACCCTGCCGGACTTCCCCGGGCTGTGGACGGGCCTGCTCGCCGGTGACGCCGCGTGAGGGGCGCCAGGTGAGCAGGCAGGCGAGAGACGCGATCACCGACGACCCGCACGCCGGCTACGACCGGCCGAGCCGCCGGTCCCGCCCGCGCACGAAGGACCGGCCCGCCTACGAGGACGCGATCGTCGCCACGGTGGTGACGGTCGATCGCGGCCGCTACCGCTGCCTCGTCCCCTCCGAGGGCGGGGACGAGGCGATCGTGACCGCGGTCAAGGCACGGACGCTCGGCCGCAAGGGGGTGATCGTGGGCGACCGCGTCCGGATCGTCGGCAACACGACCGGCGATGAGGGCACCCTTGCCCGCATCGTCGGGGTCGAGGAGCGCGACACCGTACTACGTCGTACTGCCGATGACGATGATCCTTTCGAGCGTCCGATCGTCGCCAACGCCGACCAACTCGTCATCGTCGCGGCGCTCGCCGACCCCCCGCCCCGGGTCGGCATGATCGACCGGATCCTGGTCGCCGCCTACGACGCGGGACTCGAGCCCCTCCTGGTGCTCACGAAGGCCGACCTGGCCGACCCGGACGGCCTGATGGCGACCTACCAGCCGCTCGGACTGCGCGTCGTGGCCGTCGAGCCGGGCAGCGACCTCACCCCGTTGCGCGAGGCGCTCGCCGGGCACCGCAGCGTGCTGGTCGGGCATTCGGGGGTCGGCAAGTCGACCCTGGTCAACGCGCTGATCCCCGGAGTGGACCGGCAGGTGGGCGAGGTCAACGAGGTGACCGGGCGCGGCCGGCACACCTCCACCTCTGCCGTGGCGCTGCAGCTGCCCGACGGGGACGGCTGGGTCATCGACACCCCCGGGGTGCGCTCGTTCGGGCTCAGCCACGTGACCCCTGACTCGATCATCTCCGCGTTCGGCGACCTGGCCGAGATCGTCGAGGACTGCCCCCGCGGCTGCCGCCACGACTCCTCGGCCCCGGAGTGCGCTCTCGACGCGGCCGTCGCGGACGGGCGGCTCGCCCCCGAACGCCTGGAGTCCTTCCGCCGCATGGAGAAGGCGTTCCACTGAACCTCGGAGCCGCCGACGCGTCCGACGCGTTGATCCTCGAGGTTCATGCCTCATCACTGGCGAAGAGTCCTCATCCCCGAGCCGCTGGCGCGTCTGCGGATGTTCGTCCTCTATGGTGACAACCATGCCCGACCAAGCCCTGCTGGACGACCTCAGACTGGCTCACGTGCTCGCCGACCAGGCCGACGCCCTCACGATGGCCCGCTTCAAGGCGTCCGACCTGCGCGTCGACTCCAAGCCCGATCTGACGCCGGTCAGCGACGCCGACACGGCCGTGGAGGACGCCATCCGCACCATGCTCTCGCGGACCCGTCCCCGGGACGCGGTGCACGGCGAGGAGCGGGCGGACTCGGGCTGGGGCCCGCGGCGCTGGGTGATCGACCCGATCGACGGTACCGCGAACTACGTCCGTGGCGTACCGGTCTGGGCCACCCTGATCGGCCTGATGGTCGGTGACCAGGTGGTGGCCGGCGTGGTCTCGGCGCCCGCGATCTCGCGCCGCTGGTGGGCGCACACCGGCGGGGGCGCGTTCACCGGCCGCACCCTGCTGAAGGGCCAGCCGATCCGGGTGTCCGCCGTCAACGACATCGAGGACGCCTTCCTCTCCTACTCCTCGCTCGACGGCTGGGTGGAGTCGGGACGCGGCCGGCAGTTCGGCGATCTGATGCGGGGTTGCTGGCGGACCAGGGCGTTCGGCGATTTCTGGAGCTACATGCTCCTCGCCGAGGGTGCGGTCGACCTGGCCGCCGAGCCGGAGCTGGCGCTGCACGACATGGCAGCCCTCGCCGTGATCGTCACCGAGGCGGGCGGGCGGTTCACCAACCTCGACGGAAGCGATGGCCCGCACGGCCCTGGCGCGATCGCGACCAACGGCGTCCTCCACGACGAGGTCGTGAGCCGGCTCGCCACCGACGCCTGACCGACCCGCGGCGGACCCCTTGGTCAGTCCTCCCCGGGTCGGCCCCCGTCCGGGCGGGAATGCCGCTCGGCCCCGCCGGTGCGGATCCGCGGCACTGCCTCCAGCAGCGATCTCGTGTAGGCGCTGTGCGGATCCCCGTACACCTCCGCCGTGGCGCCCGCCTCCACGATCCGGCCCTGTCGCATCACCACCAGCTGGTCGCAGAGGTGCCGGACCACCATCAGGTCGTGGCTGACCACCACGAGGGTGAGCCCCTGCGCCGCCACGAGATCGGTGAGCAGGTTCATCACCTGCGCGCGAACGGACACGTCGAGCGCCGACACCGGCTCGTCGGCGATCAGGACCTCCGGTTTCGGCGCCAGCGCCCGGGCGATCGCGATCCGCTGCCGCTGTCCGCCGGAGAACTCGTGGGGGTAGTGCCTGCCGGCGTCCGCGGGCAGGTCGACCGCCTCCAGCAGCTCGGCCAGCCGCTGGGTGTGGTCGACATCGGCGGGAAGCTGCCGGCGGACCAGGCGCGAGCGCAGCGGCTCGGTGATGATGTCGGCCACCTTCATGCGAGGGTTCAGCGATGACCGCGGGTCCTGGAACACCATCTGGACCGACGCCCGCACCATCCCCAGCCGCCGCTCGGGCAGCGCCGTGATGTCGATACCCTCGAACCACACCGTCCCCGACGTGGCCCGGTCGAGTCCGGCCAGCAGCCGGACCAGGGTGGACTTGCCCGACCCGGACTCGCCCACGATCCCGAGCCGGTGGCCGCGATCGAGCGTGAGGTCGACGGCGTCCAGCGCCCGCACCTGTCTGCGACCGGCACGGTACACGCGGGTGAGCGCCTCGGCCCGGTACAGCTCGCCGGGCTCAGTCACGACCGGCCTCCGCGGCGAAGTCCTCCACCGTGGGAAGGCGCGTCCCCGGCGCGACCCGGTCGAGCTGAGCGGTGGCCACCAGCCCTCGGGTGTAGGGATGCTCGGGCGCGGTGAACAACCTGCCCACACTCCCCGACTCGACGATCCGGCCCTGGAGCATCACCAGGACGTGGTCGCACACCTGCGAGACGACGGCGAGGTCGTGGCTGATGAACAGGCATGCCGCCCCGCTGGCGTCCAGGACCTCGTCCAGCTTGGCGAGGACGCGCGCCTGGACGGTCACGTCGAGCGCGGTGGTGGGCTCGTCGCAGATCACCAGCCCGGGCGAGTTGATCAGGGCCATGGCCAGGACGGCGCGCTGTCGCTGGCCGCCGGAGAGCTGGTGCGGGAACGCGTCCGCCACCCGATCGGGATCGGCCAGACCGACCTCGTCGAGCATGGCGACCACCCGCTCACGCGCCCGCCCGGCCTCCGCGCCCTGGTGCAGCCGCAGCACCTCCGCCACCTGCCGCCCGACCCGCATGGTGGGGTCGAGCGCGGTCATCGGCTCCTGGAACACCATCGACACCGCGTCGCCACGCAGCCGGGAGAGGCTCCGTTCGTCGAGGCCGACCAGCTCGGTGCCGTCGAGGACGACCGAGCCGCTCAGGTGGGCGGTCTCCGGGAGCAGGCCCATCACGGCGAGAGCCGTCACGGTCTTGCCGGACCCGGACTCCCCGATCACCCCGAGGCGCTCCCCCGGCTGGAGCGTGAAACCGACGCCGCGGACGGCCTCGGCCCTGCGCCGGCCGAAGCTGACCTTCAGGTCACGCACCTCGAGCAAGGTCACTGGACCTCCTTGAGTCGTGGGTCGAGGTAGTCGCGCAGGCCGTCGCCGAGCAGGTTGAAACCGAGCACGGCGAGCGCGATCGCCAGGCCCGGCCACAGCGCCTGCAGCGGCGCGACGAACAGGAACTGCTGGGCGTCGCGCAGCATATTCCCCCAGGTCGGGGTGGGACGCGGCGTCGCCAGGCCGAGGTAGGACAGCGCCGCCTCGGCGAGGATCGCCATCGCGAAGCCGACCGAGGCCTGGACGCCGACGAGCGGCGCGATGTTCGGCAGCACGTGGCGCCGGGCGATCCCCCACCTCGAGGTGCCCGACGCGCGTGCGGCGAGGACGAAGTCGGCGGCCATCACCTGCAGCGTGGCCGCCCTCGCCACCCGGGCGAACGCAGGAATCGTCGCCACGCCGATCGCGATCATGGCCGTGAGGGTGGACGCACCGAAGACCGCGGCCAGCAGGATCGCGAGCAGCAGCGCAGGGAAGGCGTACACGACGTCGCCGACGCGCATCACGACCTCGTCGACCCAGCCGCCGGCCTGGCCGGCCAGCATGCCGAGGGGAACCCCGACCACGGCGGAGAGCCCGACCGAGATGATCCCGACCGTCAGTACTGTCCGGGCTCCCACCATCAGACGGCTGGCGATGTCGATACCGAAGCCGTCCGTGCCCAGGACGTGTGGCCAGCCGGGGGCCTGGAGGCGCTGGCCCGCGACGACCCGGATCGGGTCGAACGGCGTCCAGAACAGTGAGACCACAGCGGTCACGACGACGAGGGCGACCAGGACGATGCCGATCACCAGCTGGGCGCGCTTCACCGGGACGGCCCCTCGGGCGTCGTCCCTCTCCCGCCCTGGCGGGGGTCGATCAGCAGGTAGGAGAAGTCCACCAGCGCGCTGATCGCCAGCACGGCGAGGACGAGGAACATCACGGTGCCCTGCACGACGACCAGATCCCGCCGGTCGACGGAGGTGAGCAGGAGCGACCCGAGCCCCGGCAGCGTGAACACCGACTCCACGACGATCGCGCCCACCAGCACCGAGGACAGCTGCAGGCCGATCACGGTGACCAGCGAGATGGCCGCGTTGCGCAGGCCGTGCCGCAGCAGGGCGCGCATCGGCGTCCACCCGATCGATCGCGCGGTGCGGTAGTAGTCCTCCTCCAGCACCTCGAGGAAGGCGGAGCGGACGTAGCGGATCAGGACGGCGGCCTGGACGGCGGCGAGCGTGACCACGGGGAGGACCAGGTGGGAGGCCCACTGCGCGGGGTTCTTCAGCAGTGGCACGTAACCGTTGGCCGGCAGCCAGTGCAGCCAGACCGCGAACACCAGCACCAGCAGGATGCCGCCCCAGAACACCGGGATCGCCATCCCGAGCTGGGCGGCCGCGCTGATCGTGAACCCCGGCCATGAGCGCCGCTTCAGCGCGGCCACCATGCCCGCGGGAAGGGCGATCAGGAGCGAGCCGAGCAGTCCGAGCAGGACGAGCCAGAGGGTGACGGCGATCCGGGGGGCGAGCAGGGAGAGCACCGACAGTCCGGTGAGGTGGGAGTGCCCGAAGTCCCCGGTGAGGATGCCGCCGATCCAGCTGAGGTACTGGAAGGGCAGCGGACGGTCCAGTCCGAGCTGGGCTCGGAGCTGGGCCAGCGCCTCGGGCGTGGCGTCCGTGCCGAGGAGCACCTGGGCCACGTCGCCGGGAAGGGCGTGGGTGACCAGGAAGATCAGGACCGATGCCCCGAACAGGCTGACCACGAACACCGCCAGCCGTTTGGCGACCTGGGCCGCGAGGGTCACGGCTGGCCGCCTACCGGCTGGTGATCGTGGTGAGGTCGAAACTGAGGGTGACGGCGTTCTGGGGAATGCCGCTGATCGTGGCCTTCGTGATCACCAGGTTCGGCAGCGCGAAGAGCCAGACGGCCGCGCACTGGTCGGCGAGGTAACGGGCGGCGGTCTTCATCTCCGAGACCGCCTGGTCCTCGGTGGGGGCCTCGATGGCCGCGTTGTAGAGCGAGGCGAACTTCGCGTCCCCGTAGTGCCAGTAGTAGGTCGCATCGGCGAACTTGCCGAGGTCGCGGGCCTCGACGTGGGCGACGATCGTCATGTCGTAGTCGCCCTTGGTGAACACCTCCTGGTACCACCGGGCGAAATCGAGCTCCTCGACGCTCACCTTCACCCCGAGGTCACGCAGCGCACTCTGGACGAACTGGGCGGACTTCACCGCGTACGGCACCGAGGGGACGCGCAGGCGGAGGGAGAGCTCGCCGTCGCCGTAGCCGGCCTCCTTCAGCAGGGCCTTCGCCTTGGTCGGGTCGTAGGGGTACAGCCCGGAGAGGTCCTCGTACCACGGGTCGGTGGGCACCGTCATCGTCCCGATCAGGGTGCCCTGGCCCGCCCAGGCCGTGTCCACGAGGTCCTTGCGGTTGATCGCCATGGTCAGCGCCTGCCGGACCTGCAGCTTGGCGAGCGCCTTGTTGTCGTGGTTCAGGCCCAGCACGACCTCGCCGTTGGTGGTTCCCGAGATCGTCGTGTACTGGCTGGCGTCGGAGAACTGCGACAGCGCGTCGGGCGCCTGGAGGTTGGAGATGATGTCGAGGTCGCCGCTCAGCATCGCGGCGTTCTCGGCGTTGGGATCGGTGAAGTAGCGGAAGGTGACCTGGTCGAACCTGGCCTGGTTGCCCCAGTAGTTGGCGTTCCTGGCCAGGACGACGCTGTCGCCCTGCACGTGGGTCTGGACCGCATAGGGACCGGAGCCGGCGCTGGTCGTGCTCAGATCGCCGGTCTGGCTCGGGTCGAGAATCATCCCCAGTGTCGAGGACATGTCGTAGAGCCACATGATCGAAGGGTGGCTGAGCGTGATCTGCACCTGGTGGTCGTCGGTGGCGCTCGCGCCCGCCACCACGGCGAGTTGTGCCTTCAGGGTGGCGGTGAGCTGGGTGTCGCTCTTCAGCCTGTCGATGTTGGCCACGACCGCCGCCGCGTCCACCGGCGCTCCGGAGGCGAACTTCGCCGCCGGGTTGAGGTGGAAGGTGTAGGTGAGCCGGTCGGGACTGACCTCCCATGCCTGGGCGAGCAGCGGCTTCACGTCGCCGGTGGAGTCGACCTTCACCAGCGTCTCGTAGACGTTGTAGAGGAGCACCTGTGGGATGGACGCGCTCGTGTCGTGCCACGGGTCCATGGACGCGGGCTCGAGCGTTGCGCCGATCGACAGGGTGCGTTCCGGCTCGCTGCTGCCGGTGGAGGAGTTCCCCCCGGCCGGGGTACAGGCGGCGAGGACGAGAACCAGCGCGATGCCGATCAGCGCGGCAAGGCTCCTGGTCGAACGAGAGTGCGAACGCCGGGACTTCGCGGCGGCGTAGGTCATCTGCCCTCCACAGGTCTGTCCCCCGCGACGCGAGGAAGCGCCGAAAGTCTAGCCCAGCCATGGTGCGGACCCGGGACGCCACGACCCGCCGGAACTCTCGCGTCCAGAGCCCCTCACCAGCCCGGATTTGGGGATCCGGCGAAGCTCACCTAAGCTGGGTCGTGTCGACGCGGGGTGGAGCAGCTCGGTAGCTCGCTGGGCTCATAACCCAGAGGTCATAGGTTCAAATCCTATCCCCGCTACGAGTGTGA
>NZ_JASGES010000141.1:0-7805 GCF_047606205.1 Propionicimonas sp.
CGCGGGGCCGGCCGCCGTGCTGCCGCTCGACGGGCCGGTCGTGCGGGGGTTCGACCCGCCCGACCGGCCGTGGCTGGCCGGGCACCGCGGCGTCGACATCCGGGGTCCGGTGGGGGCGCGGGTCGGCGCGGCGATGGCGGGCAGGGTGGTCTTCGCCGGCACCATCGCCGGGCGCGGGGTGGTCGTTGTCTCCCACGGCGCGCTCCGCACCACCTATCTGCCGGTCGCGGCGACGGTGCGGGTCGGTGAGGTGGTCGCGACCGGCCAGCGGCTGGGAACGCTGCGCGACGGTCATTCCTGCCCCGGCGGCACCTGCCTGCACTGGGGCCTGAAGCGGGGCGACACCTACCTGAACCCGCTGGACCTGCTTGTCCTGGAGCCGTTGCGGCTGCTCCCCGGCTCCCCCGTCGCCGCGCTCGGAGCCCGAGCCGGACCCGCCGGCGTCCAGGGCCCGTCAGGCCCGCGGGTGCGCCTGCTGGTAGGCCCTCCGCAGCCGGTCGCCGGAGACGTGGGTGTACAGCTGCGTCGTGGCCAGTGACGAGTGCCCGAGCAGTTCCTGCACCGAGCGCAGGTCGGCACCTCCCTCCAGCAGGTGGGTCGCCATCGCGTGGCGAAGCCCGTGCGGCCCGAGATCGGGGGCGTCAGGCACGGCACCGAGGGCGCGGTGCACCAGCCGGCGCACCACCCGGGCGTCGATACGCAGGCCGCGGTCGCCGACGAACATCGCCCTGCCCGCCCCGGCCCGGGCCAGTCGCGGGCGGACGGCCAGCCAGGCGTCCACGGCGCGCAGGGCCGGGGCGCCGAGAGGCACGGTCCGCTGCTTGCCGCCCTTGCCCATCACCCGCAGCAGGCCGCGCTGGGTGTCGAGGTCACCGGTGTCGAGGCCGACGAGTTCGGAGACCCGGATACCGCTGGCGTACAGCACCTCGACGATGGCGAGGTCCCTGCGGCGGGCAGCACCGTCCTCCTCTCCCCCCGCCTCCTCGACCCGTGCAGCGAGCCCGTCCAGCGCACGGCGGGCCTGGTCGACCTCGACGGTGGGGGGCAGGCGTCGGTCCACCCGGGGGGAGCGCAGGGCCCGGGCCGGGTCGGAAGGCAGCCGGCCGGTCCGGGCGGCCCAGGCGAAGAAGGCGCGTACCCCGGCAGCCCTGCGCTGCAGGGTCGCCCGGTCCGCTCCAGCGGCGTGCTGGTTGGCCAGCCAGGTGCGCAGGTCGGCCAGGGTCACGTCGTCGGGTTCGGCCTCCCCGACCCGGGCGAGGTGGGCGAACAGGTGGGTGAGGTCGCCGGTATAGGCACGGACGGTGTGCGGCGAGCGCCCGCGCTCGAGCCGGAGGTGGTCGGCGAAGGCCGCGACCATGTCGGCGGCCCGCGGGGTCAGCTCGACGGTCTCCTGCACCCGGCCAGCGTCACCCCCGGGCCCCGCACGCGCAAGCGCACCCGCCGCGAACCTGCCAAGTGCGGGCCGATGCCGCCTCGATCGAGGAGTGCGGGGCCCGGTGTGCGGCCGGGGTCGCCCGGGGGTCATGGAGTCCCCAGCACCCGGAGGTGGCCAGGCAGGGTGTGCGGTGCAGCGCCCCGGCCGGCACACGATCGACTGCCGGTTCCCTAAGATGTCCGGGGCCGACCAGGAGCGAGGAGAGCATGGGCATCGAGGAACTGACCACCGGAGGAACGCTGCGTCCGATCACCCGGTGGGGCGAGCCGGTGATGCACGCGCGAACCCGCCCCGTGACCAGCTTCGACGACGAGCTGCGCACGCTGGTTCGCGACATGTTCGCCACCATGGAGGCTGCCCGGGGGGTGGGCCTTGCCGCCACCCAGGTCGGTGTCGACCTCGCCCTGTTCGTCTACGACTGTCCCGATGCCGACGACGTCAACCGCGTCGGCGCGATCTGCAATCCCGTGGTCACGCTGCCCGAGGGCGACCAGCGCAACCTCGAGTCCACCGAGGAGGGCTGCCTCTCCCTCCCCGGTGGCTACCAGCCGCTCGCCCGCCCCGACAAGGCCACCTGCACGGGCGTCGACCCGTGGGGCAGTCCGGTCACCGTGCACGGCACGGGGACGCTGGCCCGCTGCCTGCAGCACGAGACCGACCACCTGAACGGGACGGTCTTCGGCGACCGGCTGTCCAACCGGCTGCGCCGCAAGCTGTACGCCCAGCACGAGGAACTCGCCCATCTCTACCCCGCCGACTGGCCGGTCAGCCCGAAGAAGACCTCGGCCGACGAGTAGCACCCGGGCGCGCCGGGATCCAGGCGCCTCAGACGCCAGGACGGGTCAGGCGAGCACGTAGCCGGCGATCGCGCTCGCCGCCGCGACGTTCAGCGAATCCACGCCCGCGCGCATCGGGATGGTCACCACCGCATCCGCGGCGCCGAGCCAGGCCGCACTCAGCCCGTGGCCCTCCGTACCCAGCAGCACGGCCACCCGCTCGTCGGGGCCGAGCGCGGCGGCGAAGCTGGCCAGATCGACCGCGTCGCGGGAGAGGGCCAGCGCTGCGACCCGGTAGCCGGCGCCGTGGAGCAGCGCGCCGAGGTCGACCCGCTCGTCGAGCCGCGCCCACGGCAGGGACAGCACCGTCCCCATCGAGACCTTCACCGACCGCCGGTACAGCGGATCCGCGCAGTGCGCGCTGACCAGCATGCCGTCCCAGCCCAGACCCGCCGCGTTGCGGGCGATCGCGCCCACGTTCGTGTGGTCGACCAGGTCCTCCAGCACCATCACCCGCCTCCCGGCGAGCACGTCGGCCACGGTGTAGCGGCCCACCCGGTACAGGGACGCCAGCGCGCCGCGATGCACGTGGAAGCCGGTGACGCTCTCGGCCAGCTCCTCCGTCACCACGTACACCGGAACGTCCAGGCCGTCGAGCAGATCGGCCAGGCCGGCCAGCCAGCGCTCGGCCAGCAGGAAGGACCGGGGCGGATAGCCCGCCTCCACGGCGCGGCGGATCACCGTGCTGCCCTCGGCGATGAAGAGTCCCTGTTCGGTCTCCAGAAGGCGCCGCAGGGTCGCTTCCCGCAACCCCACGTAGTCGGCCAGTCGAGGGTCGGACGCGTCATCGAGACGGATCAGGGTGGCCACGCCGAGATTCTAGGAGGCTGCTGATCAATGCTGTTCCGAGCGAGGACGTGCCGGGCGGGATGAGCGGCAAGGCCACATCTTGTGGGTGATCCTGGCCCTATGCCCCAAGGTGTGGCCGCCGCAGATCGCCCGATCCGGCGCGCCGCAGCCGGGACATGATTGTTCAGCAGTCTCCCAGGCAGTGCGGATCACCGCCGTTCGCGGCCAGGACGTCCGGCGGCCCTAGGATGTTCGACGATGTCCTGGCTCTCCCGACTCCCCATCGACCGGTTCCTGCTCGCCATCGTCTCGGCGGCGGTCCTCGCGTCCCTCTTCCCCGCGGCGGGGTTCTGGGCCGACGCCCTCGACGTCGCCACCACGATCGCGATCGCCCTGTTGTTCTTCCTCTATGGTGCCCGGCTCAGCCCCGCCGAGACCCTCGCCGGGCTCAAGCACTGGCGGCTGCACCTGACGATCCTCGCTTTCACCTACGTGCTGTTCCCGCTGGTCGGCCTGGCCATCGTGGCCGCCACCGGCGCCGTGGTCGGCCCCGGACTGTCCACCGGCCTGTTGTATCTGACCCTGGTCCCCTCGACCGTGCAGTCCTCGATCGCGTTCACGTCGATCGCGAAGGGCAACGTCGCCGGCGCGGTGGTCAGCGCATCCGCGTCCAACATCCTGGGCGTCTTCCTGACCCCATTGCTGTGCTGGCTGCTGCTGAGCAGGACCGGACGGGTCGAGTTCACCACCTCGACGATCCTCGACATCCTCCTGCAGCTCTTCGTCCCGTTCGTGCTCGGCCAGTTGTGCCGCCGCTGGATCGGCGGCTTCGTGAAGGCGCATCCGGAGCTGAAGCTCGTCGATCGCGGTTCGATCGTGCTGGTGGTCTACTCGGCGTTCTCCACCGGCATGCGCGAGGGCATGTGGACGCAGACCTCGTGGGCGTCCCTGCTGGTCGTGCTGGGGGTCTGCGTGCTGGTCCTGGGGATCATGCTCGGCCTGACCTGGTGGACTGCACGCAGGCTCGGCTTCGACCGGGCGGACGCGATCGCGATCCAGTTCTGCGGCACCAAGAAGTCACTGGCCAGCGGCCTGCCGATGGCGGGAGTGATCTTCGCCGGCCAGCCGGTCGGCCTGTTGATCCTGCCGCTGGTGCTCTTCCACCAGGCCCAGCTGATGGCCTGCTCCGCGCTGGCCGGACGCTACGCCCGCTCAGCACCCGATGGAGCGGTCGTCGAGGGCTGAGCGGGGCGCACGCCCTACCATGTCCCCTGTGACCCGCCCCGCCC
This sequence comes from Propionicimonas sp., assembly GCF_047606205.1. Lineage (GTDB taxonomy): Bacteria > Actinomycetota > Actinomycetes > Propionibacteriales > Propionibacteriaceae > Propionicimonas. The sequence continues at coordinate 4,350 of NZ_JASGES010000141.1, forward strand.
GCTACGCCAAGGGCCTCGCCAAGCGCGAGGAGATCCTGGCCACCGCGCTCGAGGTGATCGCCCGCACTGGCTACAAGCGCACCTCCGTCCGCGAGCTGGCTGCGGCGGTCGGGCTCAGCCAGGCCGGCCTCCTGCACTATTTCTCCTCGAAGGAGGAGCTGTTCGCGGAGATCCTGCTCAAGCGCGACGACGTGGACAGGGAGCGCACCCCGGCCGACGGGAGCGCCCTGCGGACCCTGGTGGACATCGTCCGCCACAACACCGAGGTGCCCGGCCTGGTGCAGCTCTACGCCCAGTACTCGGTCGAGGCCGCGCACCCCGACCACCCCGAGCACGAGGCATTCGTCGAGCGCTACGCCCGGCTCCGTGGCTACCTGGTCGCCGACCTCCGGGCCCGCCAGGCCGACGGCAGCCTGCCCGCCCAGCTGGACGCCGCGAAGGTCGCCAACCTTCTGATCGCCGCGTCCGACGGCCTGCAGACCCAGTGGATGCTCGACCCCGACACGGACATGGCCGAGCACCTCGACTACCTGGTCGGCCTGCTCGGCCTCGACGGCGCGTAGCCGCGGGTCAGGACGCCGGTTCGGTCGGTGCCGGGGCGGGCTGAGGCTGTTCGGCCGGTGCCGGGGCCACCCGGTCGGCTCCCGCGGTCAGCGCATTCGACGGAGCGGTCGACAGCCGTGCCGCCCGTCGTCCCTCCAGCGCCTCGGCCTCGGCGATCGCCTGCTGCACCGACGCGGCGGAGCTCTCCTCGTCCACCTTCTTCTGCGCCTCGATCTCGGCGAACACGTCGACCGGCTCCGGAGCCTGGAAGGCTCCCTTCGCGTCCGCGTCCAGCCCCATCGCCTTGGCGGCGGCGTTGCCCGCCACCTGGCCGAGTCCCTTCAATGCGTCGTTGAGCTCGCTGGGGATGATCCAGACCTTGTTCGACTCGCCGCGCGCGAGGTTCGGCAGCATCCGCATGTACTGGTAGGCCAGCAGGGACTGCGTGGGCTGGCCGGCATGGATGGCGTTGAACGTGGTGGTGATGGCCTGCGCCTCGCCCTCGGCGCGGAGCATCGCGGCCTGCCGGTCGGCCTGCGCGCGCAGCACCGCGGACTCGCGCTCGCCCTGAGCGCGCAGGATCGAGGCCTCCCGGTCGCCGGACGCCGACAGGATCTGCGACTGCCGCTGGCCCTCGGCGAGCAGGATCGAGGCCCGCTTGTCGCGCTCGGCCCTGGCGCCCTTCTCCATCGCGTCGCGGATCGTGGCCGGCGGCTCGATCGACCGCAACTCGACGCGGTTCACCTTGATGCCCCACTTGCCGGTGGCCTCGTCCAGCACGGCGCGGAGCTTCTGGTTGATCTCCTCGCGGCTGGTGAGCGTCTTCTCCAGGTCGAGGCCGCCGATGATGTTGCGCAGCGTCGTCATGGTGAGCTGCTCGATGGCCTGGATGTAGTTCTGCGCCTCGTAGGCCGCGCGCACCGGGTCGATCACCTGGTAGTAGATCACCGAGTCGATGTTCACCATCAGGTTGTCCTCCGTGATCACCCCCTGGGGCGGGAACGGGACGACCGCCTCGCGCATGTCCATGGTGTAGCGGACGGAGTCGATCACGGGCACCAGCAGGTGCGGGCCGGGCTCCAGCGTCCGGCGGAACTTGCCGAGCCGCTCCACGACTCCCACCTGCTGCTGCCGGACCACCCGGACCGAGCGCAGCAGGACGGTCACCACGACCAGCGCGACGAACAGCCACAGGATCGTGGCCAGGATTGCAGGCATCTCTTCTTCTCCTCGGGGTTCAGGGCAGAGCCAGGTTGCGGGGGTACACGATCGCGATCGCCCCGTCGATCTTGTAGACCTCGATCTCGGTGCCGGAGGGGATCGTGCCCTCCACGCTGCGGGCCGACCAGACCTCGCCGGCCACCTTCACCTCGCCGGCACCGGAACTGACGTCGGTGAGCGCGACGCCCGGGCTGCCGATCATCTTGTCGACGCTCGAGCGGTAGCCGGGCAGTGCGCGCACCCTGCGCAGCAGGGTGGGCCGGGCCAGGGCCAGCATGGCGACCGCGACCACGACGGCCGCGGCGATCTGCAGCCACAGCACGCCGGGAAAGGCGAGCGCGACCAGTCCTCCGGCCAGCGCACCGGAAGCGAGCATCAGCAGCGTGAAGTCCAGCGTCAACAGCTCGGTGACGCCGAGGACCGCCGCCAGCCCCATCCAGAACACCCACAGGTGTTCGGCGAGCCACGCCATCGTGCACCCCCTTCCTGCCCTCCATCATGCCAAGTGCCACCGCATCGCACTCCGACTCTGCCGAACACCCCCTGCTCGACCCCGCCCCGAACCGACGGGGACGGTTCCTTTCCCGTTCGCAGGTCCGTCCCCTTTCCCGTTCAGGGGACGGTTCCTTTCTCGTTCGCTGGTCCGTCCCCTCTCCCGTTCAGGGGACGGTTCTCTTCTCATTCGCGGACCACGCCCGGCCGCAGACCACCGGATCGGGCAGGACGAGGACCGTTCCGGCACCGCGAGGGCCGGTCAGGCGAGCCGGGCCGGCGGACGCTGGGCTACGCGCGCCGCGGCCCGGGCCGACCAGCGCCCGTCGATCTGGCTGACCTCCAGCAGGATGTCGAAGGTCGCGCTGAGCAGCGGGCCGGTCAGGACGCGGGTGAGCGGGCCGGACGCGACGACGCGACCGTGCTTGAGCAGGAGGGCGTGGGTGATCCCGCGCGGGATCTCCTCGACGTGGTGGGTGACCAGCACCGTGGCGGGCGCGAACGGGTCGGTGCAGATCTCCGACAGCGTCCCGACGAGCGCTTCGCGGCCGGTCAGGTCCAGGCCGGCGGCCGGCTCGTCCAGCAGCAGCAGCTCCGGGTCGGTCATCAGCGCGCGCGCGATCTGGACGCGTTTGCGCTCACCCTCGCTGAGCGTCCCGAACGTGCGGTCGGCGAGGTGGTCGACCTGCAGCTGCTGCATGAGCAGGTTCGCCCGGTCGTGGTCGAGCTGGTCGTACGCCTCGCGCCAGCGTCCCATCACGGCGTAGGCGGCGGACACCACGACGTCGGAGACCCGTTCGGACTTCGGGATCCGGTCGGCGAGCACCGCCGAGGTGACGCCGATCCGTGGCCGCAGCTCGAACACGTCCACCTCCCCGAGTGTGTCGCCGAGGATGGTCGCCGTGCCGGACGTGGGGTGCCACTGAGAGCTGAGCACCTGCAGCAGGGTGGTCTTGCCCGCGCCGTTGGGGCCGATCACCACCCAGCGCTGGTCCTCCTCGACCTGCCAGGTGACGTTGTTGAGCAGGTTCGACCCCGACCGGACGATCGAGACTCCCTGCAGGTCAACAACGCTCATGCGCCCAAACCTACCGACTCCGCGCCCCGAACCGGCCCACACGCGCGCGAGTCTCCACGCCCCCACCGCTCCTTGCTCCCGAAAGGCGGGGGTGGTACCCCGGGCCCGGGGGCGCAACCCCC
>NZ_JASGES010000142.1:0-3364 GCF_047606205.1 Propionicimonas sp.
CCGCGGCGCCCCGGCGCGGGCCCGGTCCGGCGGCGGCCTACGCGGACGCGGACGCGGGCAGCGAGACGGTGAAGGTGGACCCGACGCCCGGCTCGCTCGCCACCGAGACCGTGCCGCCGTGGAGGTCGACCACCCGGCGTACCAGCGACAGCCCCAGCCCACTCCCCTCGCCCGACCGCGCCTTGTCGGCGCGGAAGAACCGCTCGAAGACCCGCGGCAGGTCGTCGGCGTCGATGCCCACTCCCGTGTCGGCGACGGCGACCTCGCAGGTGTCCGGCCCTGCGGCGACCGAGATTCGCACCCGGCCGCCCGGCGGGGTGTACCGGACGGCGTTGTTGACGAGGTTGATCCAGACCTGGTGCAGCATGTCGGCGTCCGCCCGCACCATCACAGGAGCGGTGTCCAACTCCACCTCCAGCTCCCTGGCCGACCACTGCGGCTCGAGCATCAGCACCACGCTGCGCAGCTGCTCGTCCACCGCGACGTCGGCGCGCTCGATGTCGTCGGCGCTGTCGAGGGCGGACAGGCGCAGAAGGTTGTCGCTCAGCCGGGAGAGCCGTCCGGCCTCCGCCGCGATCACATCCAGGTAGTGCTGGCGGGTGGCGTCGTCGAGGCTCCCGTCCCGCAGCAGGGACGCGAACCCGCTGATCGAGGTGAGCGGCGACTGGATCTCGTGCGACACGTTGGAGATGAACTCCTGGCGTTGCTGTTCGACGCTGCCCAGGCCGGCGGCCATCCGGTTCACCGACTCGACGACCTCGGCGAACGCGCCGTTGCGGGGTGAGGCCAGCCGGACCGAGAAGTCGCCGTGGGCGATCCGCTCCATCGCGTCGCCGAGGTCCTTCCAGAGCCGTTCCGGCTCGTCGCCCAACCGTCCGGTCAGGCGGCCGATGATCATCGCCGTGACTCCGGCGAGAAACACGGTGAGGGCGATCGAGATCAGGTAGGCGATCAGTTCCGGAGGGCGGCCGACCACCCCGAAGACGAAATTGGCGAGCCACCAGCCCGCCGAGAGCGCGAGCAGGGTGAGGGCGAGGTTGCGCAGGATCTCCCAGACCGAGGGACGCTGACGCTCCGGACGCGCCCGCTCGGTGCGGGCACGGTCGAGTCGAGCCCGCTCGGTCCGGGCGCGGTCGAGTCGAGCCCGCTCGGTCCGGGGATGCTCGGTGCGACGTCCGTCAGGCCCGGTCACGGGGCGTCCTCCAGCCGGTAGCCGAGGCCCCGGACCGTGGCGATCCGAAAGCCCTTGTCCTCGCCGAATCGGTCGCGGAGCCGGTTGATGTGGACGTCGAGAGTGCGGGAGTTGCCCTCGAACCCGTAGCCCCACACCTCGTCGAGGATGAAGTCCCGGGTCAGCGTTCTTCCCTTGTGCGCGGCGAGCAGGAAGAGCAGATCGAACTCCTTCAGCGGCAGGTCGAACCCGGCACCGTCCAGCGTCGCCACGTGGCTGCCGTTGTCGAGGACCAGCCGCCCGGCGCGGGCAGTGGCGTCCACCACCTTGCGGTAGCGGCGCAGCAGCGCCCGCACCCGCATGACCAGCTCCGCGCCCTCGAACGGCTTGACCAGGTAGTCGTCGGCCCCCGCCTCGAACCCGCGCGCCTTGTCGCCCAGCTGGCCCTTCGCCGTCAGCATCAGCAGCGGCAGCTCTGGGTGGTAGCGGCGGGCGGAGCGGCAGAACCCGACGCCGTCCAGGTGCGGCATCATCGCGTCGACGATGCACAGGTCGACCTGGGTCTCACCGAGGACGCGCAGGCCCTCGCGTCCATCGGAAGCGGAGACGCTGGTGAACCCCGCGCGGTCGAGCAGAGCGGCGACCAGCTCGCGGATGTGCGGGTCGTCGTCGATGACCAGGACGGCACCCATCGAACTCCCTTCGGACGCCGCCAGTATCCGACGCCGACGTAAACGCAGCGTCAACTCCGGACCGAAACCGGGACGCGGACCGAATCGGGGACGGTTCTCTACTCGGTCCACCCCCACCCGACCCGACCCCTGGACCGAATCGGGGACGGTTCCCTACTCGGTCCACCACCCCTCACCTGGGTCGAGGCTGAACCGAAAAGAGAACCGTCCCCCACTCGGTCCGGAGCTCTTCCCGTGGCGTGACGGTGGACCGAGGAGAGAACCGTCCCCAGGTGGTCGGAGTCTGCGGCAGGAAGGCGAGGTCAGGCGGTCGGAGCGAGGTACTCCCGCCCGCCGAGGTAGGGACGCAGCGCCGCCGGCACGTACACCGAGCCGTCAGCCTGCTGGTGGTTCTCCAGCAGCATGATGATCGGGCGGGCCATCGAGCACAGTGTGCCGTTCAGGGTGGCCAGCGAGGACACCGTGTCCCCGTCCCGCATCCGGATGTTCAGCCGGCGGGCCTGGAACTCGGTGCAGTTCGAGGTGGAGGTGATCTCGCGGTACCGGCCCTGGCTGGGGACGTAGCCGTAGCAGTCGTACTTGCGGGCCGCCGAGAGGCCGAGGTCGCCCGAGGCGACGTCGAGCACCTGGAACGGGATCTCCAGCAGCCTGATGAACTCCTTCTCGAAGCCGAGAAGTTTCTCGTGCCACGCCTCGGCGTCGGCCGGGTCGCAGTAGATGAACATCTCGACCTTGTCGAACCAGTGAACCCGGAAGATGCCCTTGGTGTCCTTGCCGTACGAGCCGGCCTCGCGCCGATAACAGGGCGAGAACGCGACGTACTGCCGCGGCAGGGAGGCCGCGTCCAGGATCTCCTCGGAGTGGTAGGCGGCCAGCGCGACCTCGCTCGTCCCGACCAGGTAGAGGTCGTCGCGCTCGAGGTAGTAGACGTCCTCGGCCGCCTGGCCGAGGAAACCCGTCCCCTCCATGGCCGACGGACGCACGAGCGCCGGCGGGATCATCGGGGTGAAGCCCCACTCGGCGGCCTTGGCCATGGCCAGGTTCAGCAGCGCGAACTCCAGTTGCGCGCCGACACCGGTGAGGAAGTAGAACCGAGCGCCGGACACCTTCGAGCCGCGCTCCATGTCGATCGCCTTCAGTCCCTCGGCGATCTCGATGTGGTCTCTGACCTCGATGCCCTCGGCGGCGAAGTCCCGGGGGGTGCCGATGGTCTCGAGCACGTACAGGTCGTCCTCGCCGCCGGTGGGGACGCCGTCGATGACGAGGTTGGGTAGCCGCAGCATCAGGTCGTCGAAGGTGATCTTGGCGGCCTCGGCCTCAGCGGCCGCGTCCTTCACCTGCTGCGCGAGTTCACGCGTGCGGGCGAGCAGTACCGGCTTCTCCTCCGCGGACGCCTTCGGCACCTGCCGGGAGAGTTCCTTCTGCTCGGCCCGCATCGTCTCCGAGGACGCGATCAGCGAGCGGCGCCGCGCGTCGGCGGCGACCAGGTCGTCCACGAGAC
>NZ_JASGES010000143.1:0-8825 GCF_047606205.1 Propionicimonas sp.
ATGAACAGGTGGCCGTCGATCCGCACGGCGGGCAGGACTCCCGGGATCGCGCAACTCGCTGCGACGGCGGCAGCGAGGTCGGCGGGCCGGGCGGCGCTGAGGAAGGCCGGCCGTCCGGTCGCGGCGTCGGTGGCCACGACGACCAGCGGTCCGGGCCATTCGCGCCCGGCCAGGTCGCCGGCCACCGCCCGCAGCCACTCTGCCGAGCGCTCCGGTGTCCAGCTCTTCGCCGCCCGCCGGCCCAGCCAGGCCAGGGCGTGCCGGCGGCTGGGGTAGAGCTGGGCGGCCAGCAGGGCGGACGCGGCCGGCCACCCGATCGAACCGACCCTTCCGGGCAGCGTGCGCAGCCGTGCCACCACGGCGTCCAGGCCGGTCCCGGACGCCAGGTGCGCGCCGAGCAGGGCGCCGGCCGACGTCCCCACCACCAGGTCGGACTCCAGCCGGACGCCCGCGTCCGCCAACCCGGCCAACACCCCGGCCTGCCAGGCCATCCCGGTCAGCCCGCCGCTGCCCAGCACCAGCGCCCTTCGATGTCCCATCCCCCGATTCTCCCCCGCGGCCCGCTCGCCCACGCCACCCCGGACCATGCGTCCGCCGGGGCGCTCGGAGGGACGGGGGGTGCTCAGCAATTCTTTCGCGGGCTTTCAGGGGCCGGTGCGGACGGCGGGGGCGAGACTGTCCCCCACAGGCGACAGGAACGGGGGCCCGATGGTGCGCGCGCGGCTCGGCTGCGCCGTTGCCCTGTGCCTGCTCACCGGCTGCACCCCCGCGTCGACCTGGACGCCCACGCCGATCCAGGTGATCACGCCGACGCCCGCCCAGCGCCCCACCAGCCCCAGCCCGTCGGCGAGCGGCACCACGACCACCCTGAGGATCCCGGACACCGACGGCGCGATCGACGCCGACGCGTTCCCCGCCGCGGACTTCGCCAGCCCGTCCGGGCGGATCTGGTGCTCGATCGGCTCCGACCACGCGCTGTGCCACTTCCCGTCCGGCATGGACCGCGGGGACGTTCCCGAGCCCGCGACGGTCTGCCCCGGAGAGGACCTCGACGTCACCGGCGTGACCGTCGGCACGGCCGCCGGCTCCTTCTTCTGCAGCGGCGGGGCGGAGGCGCTCCCGCAGACGAACGGCGAGAACGTCGGCTGGTGGAAGGGGACCGGGCTGCCGAAGGTCCACATCGACCACCAGTCCCTCGCCGTGCTGCCGTACGGGCGGAAGCTGGTCAGGGGCGACTACGTCTGCCTCAGCGCGAAGACCGGCGTGACCTGCGGCAACACCGCCACAGGCAGGGGCTTCAGGGTCGCCCTGGCGGGGGTGACCCTGATCGGGTGAGCCCCGGACGGCCCGCGCGTCGGGCCGTTCCGGGGCGTCATCCCGCACTCGTCCCGAACACCGGAGGGGACCGCGCGGGGGCGTCGGTATCGTGTCGCCATGTCCGCGTCGGCGTCCGAGCTCCCCAGCCCGCTGCTCGACGCCTACCTGTCCCACCCCGCCCGCTCGCGCACCGACGAGCTCGTGGACGGGGACGGTCCGCGCCGGCACGCCGAGGGCCTCGCGGCCACCATCGACGCGATGGGCCTGGCCGGCCTGCTCGCCGCCCGCGCCGAGGCCGCGGGGCTGGTGTCGGACGAGGGCATCACCTACGGCGCCGCCGATTCCGGCGTCCGCGAGCCCTGGCTGGTCGACCCGCTCCCGCTCCCCCTGGACGCCTCCGACTGGGCGTCGCTGGAGCGTGGCCTCACCCAGCGCGCCGTGCTGCTGGACGCGGTGCTCGCCGACCTCTACTCCGACCGGACGCTGCTCCGCGACCGGGTGCTGCCGCCGGCCGCGATCCTCGCCCACCCCGGTTTCACGCGTCCGGCCGACCGCATTCCGGCCGCCCGCAGACGCCAGCTCGTGCTCACCGCGACCGACCTCGCCCACGACGCATCCGGTACCTGGCGGGTGATCTCCGACCGTACCCAGGCACCCGCCGGAGCCGGCTACGCGATGGCGACCAGGCGGATCGTCAGCCGGGTTCTGGCCGGGCTGCACCGGTCCAGCGATCTCGCCCGGTTGCGCGGCTTCTTCCATGCCATGACCGGCGCCCTGCTGGACGCCGCACCCGGCGGGTCGGAGACGCCACGGGTCGTGCTGCTGTCCCCGGGCTCGGCCAGCGAGACCAGCTACGACCAGGGCTTCCTCGCCGCGATGCTCGGGTTCCCCCTCGCCGAGGCCGACGACCTGGTGGTCAGCAAGGGACGCGTCTGGCTGCGCGCCGGCGACACCCTCGACCCGGTGGACGTGATCCTGCGCAGGGTGGACGCGCTGCTGGCCGACCCGCTGGAGTTCCGCGGCAACTCCGAGGTCGGCCTGCCCGGCATGGTCGAGACCGCCCGCCGCGGTGCGGTGACGGTCGTGAACCCGGTCGGCGTCGGCGTCCTGGACAACCCCGCCCTGATCGCGCATCTGCGTCCGGTCGCCCATGCGCTGCTCGGCGAGGACCTGCTGCTGGACTCCCCGACCACGTGGTGGTGCGGGCAGGAGGCCGAACTCGGCCACGTCCTGGCCAACCTGGAGCGGCTGGTGGTCAAGCCGGTCGCCCGCACCGGCGGGCCGGCCGTCCGGTACGGGTGGCTGCTCAGCGCCGGGGAGCGGGACGACCTGGCCCGGCGGATCCGCGAGGAGCCGTGGGCGTGGTGCGGCCAGGAGCCGATCGAGCTGTCCACCGCCCCCGTCGTCACGCCGACCGGGCTGGAACCGCGCCGGTTCGTCCTGCGCACCTTCGGCGTGGCCTCCGGCGACGACTACGAGTTCCTCCCCGGCGGCCTCGGCAGGGTGGCGGCCAGCACCCGGGAGCACACGGTGTCCAGCCTCGCCGGGACGCTCGCCAAGGACGTCTGGGTGCCGGCGTCGGCCGTCGAGGGCAGCGAGCCCGAGCGCGTCCGGCCACGCCTCACCCTGGCGCGGGAGTCTGCGCTGCCACCCCGGGTCGCACACACCCTGATGACGATCGGACGCTTCGCCGAGCGGGCCGAGGGAACGGCCCGCCTGGTCAAGGTGGCCGACGACCTCGCCGAGGACTTCAGTGCGCGGCCCGGCAGCTGGGGCGCGGCGGCGTCCGCCCGGCTGGTCGACGCGGTGGCCAGGATCACCCGGATCGAGCGCTGGTACGCCGAGTCGTCGCTGGGCTACCTGACCAGGGTCGCGCTCGACCCGCGGGCCCGCGGCGGCGTCCACCACGCCGCCCGGCGGCTCACCTCGGAGGCGCAGGAGGTCCGCGACCTGATGAGCGTGGACATCTGGAGCGTCTTCAGCCGCCTGGAGCGCACGCTGGCGTCCCCGCCCGACGAGGAGGACGCCCTGCAGCCGCTGCTCGCCGACGTGCTGGAGTCGCTGCTGGCCTACGCAGGGATCATGGCGCAGAGCATGGTTCGCGACTCCTCGTGGGCGTTCCTGGACGCGGGCAGCCGGCTGGAGCGCGCCCGGCACACCGTCTCGCTGCTGCGTCACACGATGCTGGAGCCGGCGCCGGGACCGACCGCCGACCTGGTCGCCGACGCCGTGCTGCGGTCCGGGGAGAGCATCATCACCCATCGGCGCCGGGCCGCGTCCGGCACCGGCCCGGCGACGGCCACCGAGTCGGTCCGCCAGCTGCTCGTGCACGATCCGGCCAATCCGCGCTCGGTCGCGCACTCGCTGGCCGCCCTCGCCGCCGACCTCCGGATGGTGGGCGATGAGCGGCTCGCCGGCCAGGCGGATGCGATCCTCGCCGACGTCGACGCCCTCGCCGACGCGGCGCCGGACGACGCGGCCGAGCGCCTGCACCAGCTCGCCGCCGCCCTGGAAGGGTTGGGCGAGCGGATCGCGGCCCGGCACTTCGTACGCCAGGCCACCCGGCGCACCGCCGAGACCTGGTCGACGCCCAGGCAGGTGGGCTGATGACCTACGGACGTCACCGCTACCGGGTGCGGCACCTCACCCGCTACACCTACGACGAGGTTCTGGAGGCCTGCTACAACCGCGGCGTCCTGCAGCTCCGTGAGACGCCGACGCAGCGGGTGGTCACCTCCGAGGTGGTCGCGATCCCGCCCTCGGACCTGGTCGCCAGCCACCTCGACTACTTCGGCAACCACTCGGTCTACCTGGAGACCCGCGAGCCCACGCTGGAGCTGACCGTGTCGGCGACCAGCGTCGTCGAGGTCGACTGGCCCGAGCCGGACCTGGCCGCGCTCGACGCCTGGACGGTCGGGTCCGCGGTCGCAGAGCTGGCCGCCTCCCTCGACGCCGTCGAGCTGGCCGAGTTCACGTTGCCGTCGCCGCTGGTGGCGATCGGGCCGAAGGTACGCGCCTACGCCGCGTCCGAACTGGCCCCCGACCGGCCGCTCGGGCAGGCGGTGGACGCCCTGTGCCACCGGATCTTCCACGACTTCGCCTACCGGCAGGGTTCGACCTCGGTGCGGACGACCCTCGGCGAACTGCTCGACCTGCGCAAGGGGGTCTGCCAGGACTTCGCCCACCTCGCGGTCGGCTGCCTGCGAGCGGTGGGCCTGCCTGCGCGGTACGTCAGCGGATACCTCGAGACGTCCCCCGCGCCGGGCCGGCAGAAGCTCAGGGGCGCCGACGCCACCCACGCGTGGGCGTCCGTGCTGACCCCGGGCGGGGCGTGGCTCGACCTCGACCCGACCAACGACCACTTCGCTGACTCCCGCTACATCGTCACCGCCTGGGGTCGCGACTTCTCCGACGTGTCTCCGCTGCGCGGCGTGGTGTTCACCGAGGCGGGCACGTCCGACCTCGCCGTCGAGGTGGACGTCGATCCCCTGCCTCTCGACGTCTGAGGGCGAGCACCGTCCGCCCGTGCCGGGTGTGGCCGCTCCGGCGCGTCCTGACCGGAACCGGTGGGGCCTACTGTTGGGATGGAGACGACGGCCGGTGGAACCCCGCGCCGGCCCGCCCCAGAGGAGCGCGCCATGACCGGAGCACGAGTCCCGCTCGCCGACCAGGACGCGGCCGGCTGGATGGTCGGCAGGGACGGGTTCGACCCCGGCCGGATGGGCCACCGCGAGACGGTCTTCACCATCGGCAACGGCAACCTCAGCCTGCGCGGAACCTTCGAGGAGGGACATCCGCAGGAGACCGCCGGCTCGTTCATGCACCGGGTCTGGGACGACCTGGACGTCCACGCCACCGAGCTGGCCAACCTGCCCCGCTGGTGGGGCCTCGACCTGTGGCTGGACGACCGCCGGGTCCGGTACGAGGACGCGGCCGGCGGCCGGCGCACCCTCGACCTGCGAACCGGGCTCCTCCGCCGCGCCTTCGACTGGCCGGTCGCAGCCGGCGCGGACCTGAAGGTCCGCCACGAACGGTTCATCAGCCTCGTCGAGCCGTACGGGGCGATGCTCCGCACCACGGTCGAGCTGACGGCAGGGGTCGCCGACCTCCGCGTTCGGGTGGGCGCGAGCGTGCACGTCGAGAACACCGGACGCCTGCACTGGCGGCTGGTCGGCCAGTCGGCGGGCGAGGACGGCGTCACGCTGGTCGCCGTGACCAGGGGCACCGGGATCCCGATCGGGGTCGTGGTACGGCCACGGCTGTCCGCCAGTGCCGACCTCACCCCCGGGGACGCGGACGGCCAGCCCGCGCTGGACTACCGGCTGACCCTCCGGGCGGGCGAGCCGGTCGAGATCATCCGCAGTGTGGGCATCGTGCCCGCGATCGACACCGCGGTCCCGCTCAACGCCGCCCGCGAGGTGTCCGACCGGCTGGACACGATGGGCTGGTCGGCGGCGCTCACCGCGTCCAGCGAGGCGTGGGCCCAGGTCTGGGCGGACTGCGACGTGGAGATCGACGGCGACCCGGAGGCGCAGCTCTCCGTGCGCTACAACCTGTTCCAGCTGAACGCCGCCGCGCCGCGCTTCACCGAGGACGCCAGCATCGGCGCGAAGACGTTGTCCGGGTACGGCTACCGGCATCACGTGTTCTGGGACACCGAGTCGTTCATGCTGCCCGTGTTCACCTTCACCCAGCCCGACGTCGCCAGGAACATGCTCGCCTACCGGTGCCGGCGTCTCGCCGGCGCGAGGGCGAAGGCGGCCGCCGCCGGCCGCAGCGGCGCCCAGTTCCCGTGGGAGAGCGCAGGCACCGGCGCGGAGGTCACCCCGCCGTGGATCGAGGCCGCCGCCGGCTCGGGAGCCCGCATGCGGGTCTGGTCGGGCGACCTCGAGGTGCACATCACCGCCGACATCGCACTGGCTGTCGTCCAGTACTGGACCGTCACCGGAGACGACGCCTTCGTCCGCGACCAGGGCGCGGAGGTGATCCTCGACGGCGCGCGCTTCTGGGCATCCCTGGCCCGGGCGGACGCGGACGGGAGCTTCCACCTCCGCGACGTCGTGGGGCCCGACGAGTACCACGAACACGTCGACGACAACGCCTACACCAACCTTCTCGCGGCCTGGCACCTCCGCACCGCGGACCGGGTGCTCGCCTGGCTGGAGCGGACCGCGCCCGAGCGGGCCGGGCGGCTGTCCGCCGACCTCGGCATCGGGCCCGAGGAGCGCCGGCGATGGGCGCAGGTCGCCGACCACCTCGCGCCGCCCCGGATCCGGGACCGCGTGCTGGAGCAGTTCGCGGGCTACTTCGACCGCGACGACGTCGACGCCGCCAGGCTGCGCAACCCTGCGCGCCAGCTGTCGATGCAGGTCCTGCTCGGCGCGGAGGGGGTTCAGCGCACGCAGACGGTCAAGCAGCCCGACGTGCTGATGCTGGCGTTCCAGCTGCCCGACCTGTTCGACGCGGAGTCGCTGGCGGCCAACTACCACTACTACGACCCGCGCACCGACCACGAGCAGGGGTCGAGCCTCGGCCCCGCCGTGAGCAGCGTGATCGCGGCGAGAGCCGGCGACCCGGCCGCCGCGTACGCCCAATTCCTGCGCGCGGCACGCGCGGACCTCGACGACGTGCGCGGGAACGCGTCCGACGGCATCCACGGCGCGTCGGCCGGGGGCCTGTGGCAGGCGGTGGTCCTCGGCTTCGCCGGCCTGCGCATCACCGACGACGGCTGGACGGTCGAGCCGCGACTTCCTGCGACCTGGCAGCGTCTCCGCTTCGCCTTCCGGCTCCGCGGCGTCCGCCAGATCGTGGAACTGCGGAACGACCACTGAGCCGCGGCCGCGGGCCGGACGACAGGTGGGCGGCGGCGCCCTCGAGTCGCGGCGGGCCTGTGGAGACCCTCCCCCCCCCCCCGCCCGCCACTCCGGAACCGGTGGCGGGCGTCCTACTCGGCGCCGCGGCCCAGACCGTAGACCTGGCTGTAGCCGGTGTCGAGGTCACAGATGCGGACGCTGACGATGCCGTGCGGGTCGACGCGGTAGGACTCCTCGACGAGCGGACCGTGGTCCCAGCGCTGCACCGGCACGGCGTCGAGGACGTAGCGTCCCTGCAGGGCGGGGTCGAACGGGAAGCGCACCTCCGCGAACGGCGCCAGGTCGCCACGCGGCTCGCCGTCCGGAGTGAGGTCGGCGTACTCCACGAAGCGGTACCAGCCGACGTTGTGCACGGCCCGGTAGCGCCGCGTGACGCTGAGTTCACCGTGGGCGGGCAGCGCGGTGTTGCGGTCCACCAGTTGGTCGAGGCGGACGCCGCGTCCCCCGGATCGTTCGCGGAACACACCGAACCCGCGCCAGAGCCGATCGGTCAGCGCGAAGCCGGACGCAGGGTCGGCGGCGATCGCCAACCCGATCGCCGTGGACGCCGACGGGTAGGGCGAGCGGTGCACCCGCCGGCCGAACCGCTCCCGCAGCAGCCGCGGCACCAGCGGCAGCCCGCTGCCGCCGCCGACCAGGTAGATGCCCGCCACCTGTCCGCCGATCGTCTCGACCTCGTCCTCCAGCGCGCCGACCAGGGGCGCCATCGCCTCCAGGCTCGCGTTGACCAGCCCGGCCGCCACCGCGTAGAAGTCCTCCACCGCGACGGTGACCGGCGCACCCGCGACGTCGAGGGTGATCCGCTTCGCCTGCGGCGTGATCCGCTCCTTGGCCTCCCGGCACTCGTCTCGCAGGCGCTGCCGGGCGGCCTCCTCGAGCACGGGCCGTCCGGCCGCGTCCAGCGCCAGCTCCGCCAGCACCTGGTCGAAGTCGTCGCCGCCCAGCCGGTTCACCCCGACCGACCCGATCACGTCGTGGCGCACCCCCGCGACCTCGACCAGTGACGCGTCGAACGTGCCGCCGCCGAGGTCGTAGACCAGCACCTGGTTGCGCCCGGAGTTCAGCGTCCGCCCCTGCCGGTGGGTGTACTCGAAGCCGGCCGCCGACGGCTCGTTGACCAGCCCGGTCACGTCGAACCCCGCCCTGCGGAACGCCTCGAGGGTGAGGAACCGCTGCGCGCCGTGCGCGTGGGCGGGCACCGACACGACGCTCGGGCACTCCGTGGCCGCACCGACCTCCGCAGCGATGGTGGACGCGTTCCCCAGGGCGGAGCGGAGCGCGCCCAGGAAACCGGTGAGGACGGTGAGCAGCCCGAAGGTGGCCCCGCCGATCTCGACCGGGGTGTCGGCTGCGACCTCGGGTGCGCCGAGGAGCCGTTTCACCGAGCGCAGCGTCGGGGCACCGGACGCGGCGGCCGCGAGGGCCTCGAACCCGTAGAGCAGGCTCGTCCCGCGCAGCGCGACGACGGACGGGAAGTACTCGTGCAGGTCGCCGGAGGAGTCCTCGAACGCGACCACCGGGTAGTTGCCGCGGTCGGCCACGGCGACGATCGTGCGGGTGGTTCCGAAGTCGACGCCCAGCCTCATGCCCGCCAACCTAACCCGGACGCCGACCCGGCCTCCACCCGCTCCCTCG
>NZ_JASGES010000144.1:0-15208 GCF_047606205.1 Propionicimonas sp.
CCGCCTTTCGGGAGCAAACGCAACGGGTGGGGCGACGGGGACGGGCGGGGCGCGGCGATTTCGGCCGCGCGGATGCGCGTGAGAGACTGATCCAATGCGCGCGTACAAGGAGATCCTGCGGATCCCGGGCGCGTTGAGGTTCTCCTCCGCGGGGCTGCTGGCCCGTTCCGGCGGCGCGATGATGGGCCTCGGCATCGTCCTGATGGTGTCGGCGCTGTACGGCAGCTACGGGCTGGCCGGCGCACTGGTCGCGGCGAACTCGGTCGCCTGGGCACTCGGGACGGCCGTCCTGTCCAACCTCGTCGACCGCTACGGCCAGCGCAGGGTGATGTATCCGGCCACCGTCGTCTCGGCCGGCATGCTCGCGGTGACCGTCGTCCTCGCCGTCCTCCAGTTGCCGGCGTGGACGCTGTTCGCGCCGGTCGTGATCAGCGGTGCCACCGGCGGCTCGCCGGGCGCTCTGGTCCGCGCCCGCTGGACGAACGTCACCTCCGACCCGCACCAGCTGCACGCCGCGTTCTCGCTGGAGTCGACCCTCGACGAGGTCACGTTCGTCGTCGGGCCGGTGCTGGCCACCGCGCTGTCCACCGGCGTCCACCCCGCCGCCGGCCTGATGGCGCCGGTCCTGCTGTCCCTGCTCGGCGCGAAGCTGTTCTACTCCCAGCGCTCGACCGAACCGCCGGTCTCGCCGCGTCCGCCCGCGGGCACGGAGCGTCCCGCGGCGCTGCGCCAGTTCATCCTGCTCACCCCCGGCGTCGCCGCCGTGGTCGCGGTGAACCTTCTGATCGGGTGCGTCTTCGGGAGCATCGATGTCAGTGTCGTCGCTGCGGCGACCAGCTGGGACGTCCGGTCGGCCTCCGGCGTCGTCCTGGCGGTGTTCTCCGCGGCGTCCGGTCTCGCCGGCCTCCTCTACGGGGCGAGGCACTGGCGCTCCCCGCTCCCCGGACGCTTCGTCGTGGGGGTGCTGGCGCTCTTCGTCGCCACCCTGGGGCTGTTCCTGGCCAGCTCGGTCCTGATTCTCGCCGCGGTCGGCGTGCTGGTCGGCGTCACCGTCGCCCCGACGCTGATCAACGGCAACACGCTGATCGGGCGTCTGGTGCTGCGCGAGCGGCTCACCGAGGGCCTGGCCTGGATGGGGACGGGAATCGGGATCGGCGCCGCCGTCGGCTCCAGCGTCGCCGGCGGCGTGATCGACAGCTTCGGGCACCACGAGGGCTTCCTGGTCGTGATCGGCTTCTCCACCCTCGCCGCGCTGATCGCGGTGGCGTCCTGGCGCACGTTGAGCCGTGCCGAACGCAGGGTCACGGCGGTCGACGACGCGGACGGGCAACGCGAGACCGTCTTCGAATAGCCGCGTTTCCGCCCCGGCGCCGGTGTGGGGGGAGGACAATGCAGGCATCCCGGTCTGGTGGTAAAGCTGCTCATTGACGAGCCCCTCCACCGGGGCGGGTCACCACTCGAGGAAGAGTCAGCATGACCGCCAATATGTCCCGCTACCCCGGCGTGCCCGACGTCATCAACGGCAACGGCGCCGTCGCCCACGTGATGAAGCACGTCTGCGGTGGTGTCATCGGCTACCCGATCACCCCGTCCACCGAGATCTCGGAGAACTTCGAGGCCGCCCGGGCCGACGGCCAGCTCAACGTCTGGGGCAGGCACCCGTTCTTCGTCGAGACCGAGGGCGAGCACTCCGCGCAGAGCGGCGCGCTCGGTGCCGCGCTGGTCGGCGGCAACTTCATCTCCAACGCCTCCTCCAGCCAGGGCATCCTGTACGGGCTGGAGTCGCACTACGTCACGGTCGGCAGGAAGATCGGCGGTTTCGTGCTGCAGGTGGCCGCGCGGGTGGTGACCAGGCACTCGCTGAACGTGATGGCGGGGCACGACGACGTGTACGCCCTGCTCCCCACCGGCTACACGATCCTGTTCGGCTCCAACCCGCAGGAGGCCGCCGACCTGGCCGCGATCTCCTACCGGGCCTCCTCGCTGTCGCTGATCCCCGTGGCCAACGCGATGGACGGGTTCGCGACCAGCCACGTGATGAGCGAGGTGCTCCTGCCCGAGCCCGAGCTGCTCCGCGACTACCTCGGCGACCCGGCCGGACGGATCCCCTGCCCGACCGTCGCCCAGGAACTCCTGTTCGGCGCCCGGGGCCGGGTCTTCCAACTGAACCGCTGGCTCGACCGGCACGCCGACGACTTCTCCGCGCCCGACCTGACCGCCCTGCGCACCTGGCTGGGCGCCCGCGCGCCGCGGATCGAGGCCGACAACGACGGCGACCTCGTCGAGGAGACGGTCGGGCGCATCCCCGCCTCCCTGCAGGCTCCGTGGCGAAGGCAGTGGCTGGGCGCGTGGCCGGCCGGCACGCGCCAGCTCGTCCCCGCCCTCGTCGACCCGCACAATCCCGGGCTGACCGGGCCGGTGCAGAACCAGCCGGACTTCCAGGCCGGCTCCGCCGATCACCGCACCCACTTCGCCTCCGCCGTGCCCGCGCTCGTGCGCAGGGCGATGGCCGAGTACACCGAGCTCACCGGGCGCGAGTACGCGCCCGTGATGGCCTACGACTGCGAGGACGCCGACCTGGTCATGGTCGGCATGGGCTCGATCACCGACGACGTCCGTGCCGTCCTGCCGTACCTGCGCTCGCAGGGCCTCAAGGTCGGCGTGGTGTCGGTGAAGCTGCTCCAGCCGTTCCCCGAGGCGGAGCTGGTCGCAGCACTGCGCAGCGCGCGGGCGGTCACCGTCCTGGAGCGCTCCGACGACACCGCGCTCACCCGCCTGGTCACCCAGGCGCTGTTCCACGCCCGCGCGAACGCGGAGGCCGACGGCGCGGCGCCGTACCCCGGCGTCCCCGGTCTGGCCCGGATCCCCCGCCTGACCACCGCGATCTTCGGCCTCGGCGGCCACGACCTCCAGCCGCGGCACCTCGTCGCAGCCTTCGGGAACATGGCGAAGGACGCCCCCGCCCCCCTGGTCTACCTGGGCTCGCAGTTCTTCACCGCGCATCCGACCCCGGCCGTGGCCGCCGTGCAGGACCGGCTGCGCGAGGCCTACCCGGAGACCGAGCTGATGGCGCTGGAGACCGGGCCCAACCCGGCGATCATGCCCGAGGGCACGCTGCGGATCCGCTTCCACTCCGTGGGCGGCTACGGGACGGTGGCCACCGGCAAGCTGCTCACCGACATCCTGTCCTCGCTGCTGGGGATGCACTCGAAGTCCGCCCCCAAGTACGGCTCGGAGAAGTCGGGGGCGGCGACCAACTACTACATCACGCTCTCGCCGCAGCCCGTCCTGGTCACGAACGCGGAACTGGAGGACGTCGAGCTCGTCGTCTGCCCCGACCACCAGGTGTTCTCCCACACCAATCCGTTGAAGGGCCTCGTCGCCGGCGGCACCCTGATCATGCAGTCCGACCAGGCCCCGCTCGAGGTGTGGCGTTCCCTGCCCGCGTTCGCCCGCAGGGTGATCCGCGAACGCGGGATCCGCTTCCTCGTCCTGGACGCGTTCGCGGTCGCCCGCGCCCATGCGCCCAACCCGCAGCTCGAGACCCGGATGATGGGGATCGCCTTCATCGGCGCGATCCTGGGCTCGGTCGGGATCACCGGTTCGCAGGCCGACATCGAGGCGGAGGTGCGCGCGGAGCTCGCCAAGAAGTTCGGACGCCGCGGCGAGACCGTCATCGAGGCCAACCTCGCCGCCGTCCGGGACGGGATGGGTGCGGTCGTCGTCGACCACACCGACCCGGCGTTCGCCGCTGTCGAGGCCGCGACCGTCGGGACGGGCGCGCGTCCGTCGCTGTCGCCGGCGATGACCCCGTCGGTGGGCACCGAACGGACCAGCGGGCTCTTCGACCCCGGCTACTACGAGGAGATCATGGCCCGGCCCTTCCGTGAGGGCACGATCGACGAGGCACCGGTGCTGCCGGGCACCGGCCTGTTCATGCCGGTCGGCACCGGCGCGGCCAAGAACAAGGGCATCTTCCGCCGCACGGTTCCGGTGTTCGACCCGACGGCGTGCACGGCCTGCATGGAGTGCGCGCTGGCCTGCCCGGACAACGCGATCCCGAACACCGGACACGAGCTGGGCGACCTGCTCTACGCCGCCGTCGACGCCGCGGGCCTGCCCGAGGACGAGCGCGCCGTCTGGTACGGCCTCGTCCCCGCCTGGGCGGAGGGCGTCCGCGACGGCTTCCTCGCCGATCCGGCGGCCACGGACCTGGCCGTCGTGGCCAGGCTGGCGGCGGACGACCTGGCCGACGCGGTGCCGGCGGGCCGGCTGGACAGCGTGACCGCCGCCCTCGCCGCCTTCCCCGTCGCCCGGACGCGTCCCCTGTTCGACGCGGCCGAGAAAGCGGCCGCGGGCAGCGGCGTCCTGTTCTCCGCCGTGGTCGACCCGTGGAAGTGCACCGGGTGCCTGCAGTGCATCGAGGTGTGCGGCCCGGACGCGCTGGGTTCGGCCGACCAGGACGACACCCTGCTGGCCATGCTCGAGACGCGCTTCGAGCGGCTCACCAGGCTGCCCGACACCCCGGCCCGGATCACCGCGGACGCGACCGCGCCCGGCGGCGACATCAAGCGCGTCCTGCTGGCGCGCAGCGACTACTACTCGATGACCGGCGGCCACGGGGCCTGCCGCGGCTGCGGCGAGGTGACGGCGATCCACCTGCTGAACTCGCTCAGCCACCGGATCGGCGCCGATCGGCGCACCGCGCACCTTCACGACCTCGACACGGTGCTGGACGCGCTCGCCGCGCTGGGCTCCCGGCTCCCCGACGGCGCCCGCAGGGACCGGGTCACCGCCACGGCGGCGGAACTCGAGCGGCGGCTGTACCTGTACGAGTCCGGACCCACCGGGGACGGCCCGTCCACGACCGTGATGGCGAACTCGACCGGGTGCTCGAGCGTGTACGCGTCCACCGTGCCGAACTCGGCCTATCTGGACCCCTGGGTCAACGGGCTGTTCCAGGACGCGCAGCCGCTCGCCGTCGGCATCTACGAGGGCCTCGTGTCCGGGCTGGTCGGCGAGGTGCGCGCGCTGCGCACGGCGGCGCTGGAGCTGGCCGGGGAGTACGACGCTGAAGTACACGACGGCCACCTTGCCACCCTGTCCTGGCGCGACTTCACGCCTCAGGAACGTGCGCTCGTCCCGGTCGTGCTGACGATCAGCGGTGACGGCGCGGCGTTCGACATCGGCTTCGGTGCGATGTCGCGGGTGTTCGCCGGCGGGACGCCGATCAAGTCGCTGGTCCTCGACACGGGCGGCTACTCCAACACCGGAGGGCAGGCCTCGACCGCGTCCTTCGCGGGCCAGGACGCCGACCTCGCCCGGTACGGGAGCGCCCACGGCGGCAAGCAGGAGTCCCGCAAGGAGCTCGGTCTGCTGGCGATGTTCCACCCCGGCGTGTACGTGTGCTCGACGGCCGCCGCGTTCCATGGGCACTTCCTGCGCGCGTCCGCCGACCTGATCGGGTACACCGACGGCGCGGCACTGATGATCGCCTACGCGCCCTGCGACACCGAGAACGGCATGGCCGAGGATCTCGCCAACGCCCGCTCCCGGCTGGCCGTGGAGAGCCGGATGCACCCGCTGTTCGTGCACGACCCCCGGCGGGGGACGAGCATCGCCGACCGGCTCAGCCTCGACGGCAACCCGGATCCCGACGGCCTGTGGGTGCCGACGTCCCTCACCTACCGCGACGACCGCGGCCAGCTGCAGGTGCTGACCATGCCGCTCACCCCGGCCGAGTTCGCGATCGGGGAGGTGCGCTTCGCCAAGCAGTTCCGCTGGCTCGCCACGCACGAGGAGGCGGGCGCCGTCCCGATCGCCGAGTACGTCGACCTGCCCGCCCACCAGCGCACCGGACGCACTCCCTACGTCCTCACCACCGACCGGAAGCGTCACCTGGTCAAGATGGCCTGCTCGCCGAGCATCGTCGCCCTGGTCGAGGACCGCAGGAGCAACTGGCAGCTGCTCCAGTTCCTCGCCGGGCAGTCCGAGGCGGTCCTGGCCGCCCGGCACCGGGTCGAACTGGGCGAGTGGACGTCCCGCTACGGCGAGGCCATCGACGCCAGGGAGTCCGCCCTCGACGAGATCGCGAAGGCCATGGCCGACCTCGCCACCGCGTCCGGCGCGCCCGCCGGCGGGGCGCTGCGGCTGGGCCTGTTCGGAGCGCCGATGACCACCCCCGCCGCGGACGCACCAGCCGCCGCGACGGCCGTGGCCGAGCGTCCGATCTGGCTCGACCCCGAGGACCTGCCGCGCTGCAACGACTGCGCGACCTGCTACCAGGAACTCCCCGCGCTGTTCGAGAAGGCGACGATCGTCGTGGACGGCGGACCGCGGACCGTGGGCCGGATGCGTCCGGACGTCCTCGACGGCCTCGAGCTCACCCCGGAGCTGCAGGCCCGGATCATGCGGGTCAGGGCCACCTGCGACGCGGAGATCATCCAGTGAGCGCGCCGTCGTTCGCCAACCAGCTCGGCCTGCTCGAGCGGCGGCTGGTCGCCGACCCGCGCGCGTTCCGCGAGCTGTTCACCGCCGACGGCATGGAGGCGGTGGCCTGGGAGTTCCGGCAGCCGGAACTCGGGGCGAAGTTCACCCGGCAGCTGTGGGAGGCGCTGAGCCGGGACGACGACGCGAGCAAGCTGCTGATGCGGTTCCTGTGGCAGCTGCCGGTCGGGAAGAAGAGGATGTTCATCCGGGCCCTGGACGAGCACCTGTCCGGGCGTTACCCGATGTTCGCCGGGTTGAGCGAGAACTGGCCGGCCGGGAACGCGATCGGCCCCTACATCCGCAAGCCGAGGGAGCGCTCGGAGGACTTCGAGCTGGTCAACAAGGGGTTCCTCGGCTACATGGACCTCGGCTACACCCGGCGCGACGTGGAGCTGTTCGTGTGGCTGGAGGCGCTGCGCGACAAGCAGTGCGCGGAGGCGCCCTGCGAACTGGGCGTCCTGCTGGCCGGGCACCGCGAGCCGCAGGGCGGGTGCCCCGTCCAGATCCACATCCCGAAGATGTTCGAGCTGATCGGCACCGGGCACTTCCGGGAGGCGCTGGAGATGCTCGAGTCGTGCAACCCGCTGCCGAACGTGACCGGACGGGTGTGCCCGCAGGAACTGCAGTGCCAGGGCATGTGCATCCACAAGCAGTCGATGACGATCGGGCAGCTCGAGTGGTTCCTGCCCGAGTGGGCGAAGCTGGCCGACCCGGAGGCTGACGGCGCGCGGTACGCCGGCGTCCGGGACCCGTGGGCGGCGGCGCTGCGCCCCCCGATCGCCGTCGTCGGCTCCGGACCGTCCGGGCTGATCACGGCCTACCTGCTGGCGGCGGAGGGGTTCCCGGTCACGGTGTTCGAGGCCTTCCACGAGCTCGGCGGGGTGCTCCGCTACGGCATCCCGGAGTTCCGGCTGCCGAACGAGCTGATCGACGACGTCGCGACCAAGATCCGCGCGCTCGGCGGACGGTTCGTGACCAACTTCGTCGTCGGCAAGACCGCGACGCTGGAGCAGCTCCGCGACGCCGGGTTCGCCCGCGTGTTCGTGGGCAGCGGCGCCGGCCTGCCCCGGTTCCTGAACGTGCCCGGCGAGCACCTGCTGAACGTGATGAGCGCCAACGAGTTCCTGACCCGCGTGAACCTGATGCAGGCGCACCGGGCCGACCACGAGACGCCGCTGCCGCTGGTCGCGGGCCGGCAGGTGCTGATCATCGGCGGCGGCAACACCGCGATGGACGCGGCGCGCACCGCCCGGCGCCTGGGCGGGGTCGTCACCATCGTGTACCGGCGCACCCGGGCGGAGATGCCGGCCAGGGTGGAGGAGCTCGAGCACGCGCTGGAGGAGGGCATCGAGCTCGCCGTGCTGCGCTCGCCGGTCGAGTTCGCCGGCGACGAGCGCGGCTTCGTCACCTCCGCCACGGTGGAGATCATGGGACTCGGCGAACCGGACGCGTCCGGGCGGCGGCGCCCGGTGGCGACCGGACGGACCAGCCAACTGCCCGCCGACCTGGTGATCATGGCGCTGGGCAACTCGGCGAACCCGATCATCAAGGACTCCGAGCCCCGGCTGTCGGTGTCGCCGAACGGCGTCATCCAGCAGGTCGCCGACGGCTCGAAGGAGACCTCGGTGGCGGGGGTCTACACCGGCGGCGACGCCGCGCGCGGCGGATCCACCGCGATCCGGGCCGCCGGGGACGGGCAGTCCGCGGCCAGGGAGATCCTGGGCACGATCGGACAGCTCGAGCCGGCGGAGGTCACCACACGGGTGGCCAGGGCGCTGGCCTACACCGAGCTCGCCGGGGAGCTGCCGGCGATCGTCGCCAAGCAGCACCTGAGCGTGGGCATCGAGGAGTTCACGGTCCGTGCCCCGGTGATCGCGCGCACGGCGCGAGCCGGGCAGTTCGTCCGCGTCCTGCCGAGCCCGGACGGGGAGCTGATCCCGCTCACCCTGGCCGACTGGGATGTCCGGGCCGGCACGATCACGCTGGTGGTGCAGAGCATGGGGACCTCCACGATCCAGATCAACGCGATGCGGGTCGGTCAGGCCCTGGCCGGAGTCGCCGGACCGCTCGGACGGGCCAGCGACGTGCACCGCTACGACGAGGGTTCGACCGTGGTGTTCACCGCGGGAGGGCTGGGCCTCCCACCGGTGTACCCGATCATGCGCGAGCACCTGCGACGGGGGAACCACGTCACCCTGATCTCGGGCTTCCGCAGTGCCGACCTGATACTCTGGGACGCCCCCCAGGAGCGGGTCGGGCGGCTCCAGGCGGAGTTCGGCGACCGGCTCGACGTCATCTACGCCACCAACGACGGCTCGGTCGGCGTGCAGGGGTTCGTCACCACCCCGCTGGAGGCGATGCTGAAGGCCAACCAGCGCGGCGAGGGGCGTCCGATCGCTGAGGTGGTGGCGATCGGGCCGCCGATGATGATGCGCGCGGTCTCAGACCTCACCAAGCCGTACGGAGTGCCGACCGTGGCCAGCCTGAACTCGATCATGGTGGACGCCACCGGCATGTGCGGCGCCTGCATGGTCCCGGTCGTCGAGGACGGCAAGCTCATCCGGAAGCACGCGTGCATCGACGGCCCCGAGATCGACAGCCACGCCATCGACTGGGACAAGTTCCTGCCGAGGTTCGGCCTCTTCCGCGCCCAGGAGCAGGAGAGCCGCACCCGCCACGGCCTCTGACAGCGCCGCCCCGGCCCAGACGCCTGCGTTTGCTCCCGAAAAGGGGTTTTGCTCCCCGAATTCGGGGAGCAAACCCCCTTTTCGGGAGCGAGGACGGGAGAGGGAGCGGCCGGGGCGTCCGGCTAGACGGCGAGGGCCGCCAGGAACGGCAGAACCGGGACGAGCAGGCCGGTGCTCATCCAGAACATCCCGGCGTTCATGGCGAGGTCGGACGCGGCGGCGAGGCGGTACTTCACCGATCCGACCGGACGCTGCTCGTGGCAGCTGTGCGCCATCGGCACCGGGGCGGCGGCGCGGACGGGGGCAGGTGCCCCGGCGAGGACGAGCTCGCGTTCGGGCTGCTCCAGCGTCGCGTGGCTGGCACTGCAGGCGCAGTCGGGGCCGCAGGTGCAGCCCGTCCCGCACGCGCACGCGTCGTTGACGGCGGCGCGCGGACGGACCAGTTCACGAATGGCGATCACGGAAGCCCACAGCAGATAGGCCATCAGCGGCAGGCCGACCAGGGCGAAGATCCACAGCACGCCACCGGGACGGCTCGCCGCGGCCATCCACGCCTCCATGTCCATCGGCGCGGCCATGCCGCCCGAGCCGTGGCCCATGTCCATTCCACCCATGCCGGCGTCTGAGGTGCCCATGCCGGCGGACCTGCCGGCCGACATCGACGCCATCGCGGCGAGGTGCCAGGTCATCGCCGCGAACATCGCCGCATGTCCGGTGAAGTGCCAGCCCCCGCGTCGGTCCGCGGCGGTGAAGCTGTCGAAGGCGAGCCAGGCGAACCACACCGTGGACAGGGCGAACAACCCGACCAGCGCCGGCGTGGGAGCGACCGCGGTGAGCGCCTGCCAGGTCGGCCCGGTCACCATCAGCAGCATCACCAGCGCCATCGCCAGGTGCAGGGCGTTGGAGATCCGCTGCCGCACGTCCTGCGGGCGGGTCAGTTCGTAGGCGCACCACACGGTGCACCAGGCGAACAGCACCAGCAGCCCCACGAACTTCCAGGGGGTGTCGGCGAAGCTGAACATGACGTCCTCTCCTCGGCGGGTTCCGCCGGACAACTGTCGCACCTCCCGCGACGCCGGTGAAGCCGGGACGGCCCGAGAGTTCCCGGCTGCGCAAAGCTGCGTAGCCGGAGGCCCCGGACGGACCGGCGGGCAGCCCGGCTATCGCGCCGGGTCGAAGCGGCGCAACCTCATCGAGTTGGTGACGACGAACACGCTCGACAGCGACATGGCCAGGCCGGCGATCAGCGGGTTCAGCAGGCCGAACGCGGCCAGGGGGATGGCGGCCACGTTGTAGGCGAACGCCCAGACCAGGTTGCCGCGGATCGTGCCCAGCGTGCGCCGGGCGAGCCGGATCGCGTCGGGGACCACGTCCAGGCTGCGCCGGACGAGGATGACGTCGGCCGATTTCAGCGCGACGTCGGTCCCGGTCACGACGGCCATGCCGAGGTTCGCCGTGGCCAGAGCAGCCGCGTCGTTGATCCCGTCGCCCACCATCGCGACCCTGCGCCCGTCGGCCTGGAGCCGCTCGACGGCCCGTGCCTTGTCCGCGGGGAGCACGCCGGCGACAACCTCGTCGACGCCGACCTGGCGGCCGACGTCCTCCGCAGGGCCCTGCCGGTCGCCGGTGAGCAGGACCGTGCGCAGGCCGAGGCCCCGGAGCCGGGCCACCGCCGCCGCGGCGGACGGCTTGAGCTCGTCGGCCACCTCGAACACGGCCGACACCGCCCCCGCCACGGCCAGCAGCACGGCGGTACGCCCCTCGTCCGCGGCGGTCTCGACGAGCGGACCCGCCGCCTCGGGGACGGCCAGGCCGCGGGCCGCCATCAGGGCTGCGTTCCCCAGCACCACCTCGCGGCCGTCCACGACACCACGGATGCCGTGCCCGGGCAGGGCCGCGACGTCGGTCGCGGCCGGCCGCTCGACGCCGGCCGCCTCGGCGCCGGCCACCAGTGCGCGGCCGATCGGGTGTTCGGAGTACGCCTCGACGCCCGCGGCGAGGGCGAGCAGCGGGTCGGCGGGCCCGGCGAGGGCGTGCGTGGCGACCAGGGCCATCGTGCCGGTGGTGAGGGTGCCGGTCTTGTCCAGCACGACGGTGTCGATGACGCCGGACGCCTCCAGGGCATCGGGGCCCTTGATCAGGATGCCGAGCTGGCCGCCCCGTCCCACCCCGACCAGCAGCGCGGTGGGCGTCGCCAGGCCGAGCGCACAGGGGCAGGCGATGATCAGCACCGACATCGCCGCGCTGAACGCCGCCCGCACGCCGCCGCCGCTGGCCAGCCAGGCCAGCAGCGTGACCAGGGCAATGCCGAGCACCGAGGGGACGAACCAGGCGACGACCTTGTCCACCAGGGTCTGCACGGACGCCTTGCGCGCCTGCGCCTGCTCGGCCATCACCGCCAGCTGAGCGAGCTGGGTGTGGGCGCCGACCCGCTCCGCCTCCACGACGAGTGCCCCGACGGTGTTCGTCGTCCCGCCCAGCACGCGGTCGCCGACCCCGACCTCCAGCGGCGCGGGTTCGCCGGTCATGGCGGAGGTGTCGACGGCCGATGCGCCGACCAGGACGCGTCCGTCGGTGGCGATCCGCTCCCCCGGTCGCACGACGAACCGCTCGCCCACCGCCAGGGTGCCGATCGGGACCACCTGCTCGACGCCGTCGCGGATCACCCGGACGGATCGCGGCGCGAGCTTGCCGATCGCGGACAGCACGCCCCGCGCCGACCGCTTCGAGCGGGCCTCGACGTAGCGCCCGGCGAGCAGGAAGGTCGTCACCGCCGCGGCCGCCTCGAGGTAGAGGCTGTCGGCGCCGACCGGCGCCGGCCCGTAGCCGACCCAGTAGCTGCCGCCGTCCGGGGTGCCGAGGATGGTGGTCACCACCGACCAGGTGAAGGCCGCGAGGACGCCCAGCGACACCAGTGTGTCCATGCTCGTGCCACCGTGCCGGAGATTCCGCCAGGCCGCCTTGTGGAACGGCCACGCGCACCAGAACACGACCGGGACGGCGCCCAGGATGAGCGCCCACTCCCACCCGGGAAAGCGCAGCTGCGGGGCCAGCGCGAGCACGATCGCCGCGTCTCCCAGCGGGATGGTGATCAGCGCGGCGACGATCAGCCGTAACTGGAGCATCCGCACCCGGTCGCTGTAGCCGTCGGGCTCGGCCCCCTCGCTCACCGGCCGGGCGTCGTAACCGGCCGCCCGCACGGCCGCGACCAGGTCGCCGGACCGGTCGGGAGCGACGCCGAGCACCATCGCGCGCTCGGTGGCGTAGTTCACCGTGGCACGAACGCCGTCCAGCTTGTTCAGCTTCCGCTCGATCCGGCTGGCGCACGCCGCACACGTCATGCCGGAGATGTCCAGCTCCACCCGCTGTTCGAGCCCCGCGTCCAGGGGCGCGAGGTCGGTGCCGCTCACCGGACGCCTCCGGTCCGGCCCTGCTCCCGGTCGCGCTCGGCAAGCTGGGCCAACATGTCGTTGTAGGCGCCGAGCTCGTCCTCGCCCTCGCCCGAGTCGGCCCTGCGGTCGGCCGCGGCCGCCTCGCGGGAGTCGCTGCGGAACCACTGCGCGGCCAGCACGATCACCGCGATGAACGCCGGCACCTCCCCGGTGAACCAGGTGATCTGGCCCGCGATGTTCTGGTCGGCCAGCAGGTCTCCCACCCAGCCCACCGAGATCGTGTCGTAGAACTCCTCGCCGATCACCGTGCGGGCCATCATGATCCCGACGGCGAAGATGGCGTGGAACGGCATCACGCTGATCAGCAGCGCGAACCGCACCAGATAGGGCAGCTGCCACGGGTGCCGGTCCGGCCCGATCAGCAGGCCGAAGAACAGGTAGCCGGCCAGCATGAAGTGCAGCAGCATGACCTGGTGCGCCCAGTGGTAGCGCATCAGCCATCCGAACAGCGGCGTGAAGTAGACCACGAACAGGGACGCCACGTAGTTCACCCAGACGACCGGGGGGCTGAGCAGGAACCGGACGAACCGGTTCGCGGTGAGCGCGGCCAGCACGTCCCGCGGGCCCGGC
The DNA here is from genome assembly GCF_047606205.1 of Propionicimonas sp. Taxonomy (GTDB): domain Bacteria; phylum Actinomycetota; class Actinomycetes; order Propionibacteriales; family Propionibacteriaceae; genus Propionicimonas. The sequence goes on from NZ_JASGES010000144.1 coordinate 13,199, forward strand.
AGCGCCGCGTCCCCCGGCTCGCCGGAAGCCGCCTCCCGCAGCGTGAAGGGTGCGCCGAGGACGCACAGCACCGGGACCATCATGTTCACGGTCATGTGCAGCAGCATGTGCCAGCTGAACACGGCGGTGGAGTACATCCACAGGCCACTGGTCGCGAGATAGCCGACCAACAGCCAGCCGCCCAGCCAGGGCAGCAGGCGGGAGACCGGCCAGCGTCCGCCCGCCCGGTGCACGCGGACGACGCCCCAGCCGTAGGCGGCGATCGCGGTGAGCGCCAGCAGCGCCCAGAGCAGGTTGGGCCGGCCGGGGCCGGCGACGAGGGCGGCCGTCGCCGGCACGTCCACCTCGTAGCCGAGGTAGTTCACCTGGCTCGACTGCGGGACGAGGAAGCGCGGCGGCGGCAGGTGTGTGGCCGCGCCGAGCGCCGCGACGCCGAGCACCAGGAGCGCCACGTCGAGCGCCACCGCGGTCAGCGCCGGTCCCGCCGCGGACGGGGCCGGACGGAGCCGGTTGGCCAGCAGCAGGACGACCAGCACACCCCCGGCCACGACGGGCGCCCCGGCGACCACGGCGAGCGGTGACTCCCCGGCGAGTTGCTGCCACGCCACCAGGGCGTAGCCGGCGGCCGCCAGGGCCAGCAGCGGCAGGCTCCAGCGCCGGTAGCGACGAGTCGCCTCCACTTCCGGGGCACCGGCCAGCGCCGCGGCAACCACGGCGACGGCTCCGCTGGCCAGGACGACCCCCGCCAGGGTGGCCACGCCGGCGGCGTCGGTGGCCCAGTCGTGGTCGAGGCCGACCGACACGTTGCCGGTGACCGCGATGAACACCGAGGCCGCGGCCCCGGCGACCCAGCAGACCGCGAACGCGGACGCGGACCGGGCCCGGTACACCACGGCCACCGTGGCGAGAGCGACCACGGCGGAGACCAGCCACGCCAGCGCGCTGGGGGTCGTGCGGAGGAAGTCGGCCCAGATGTCCGGCCGCAGGGTGTAGCCGAGCGGGATGCCGGTCACGAAGGCGGGGTTGGCGAAGGTCATCAACAGCGAGGCGACGAACCAGAGCTGGGCAGCGCGTCCGGCCCAGCCGGCGATGCGCCGTGCCGGCGCCGACAACGCTCCGTCGGGCCCCGCGGGGACGAACGCGACGACAGCCGCCAGGAGGCCGAGCACCGCCATCGCGGCCAGTCGGCCGACGACGTCGCCGACACTCGAGACCATCCCGGTGAGCGCGTCGGCCTCGAGCCGGCCGGGCAGCGGCGGCAGCGCCGGGAGCACGAGCCCGACCACCAGCGCACAGGCCAGGGCGAGCCCGATCGAGAGCCAGATCGCACCGGTCACCACCAGCGACGGCCGGCGGGACGGGTGGGCGCTCGCCGCTTCGGACATCCGGCCATCACCCCGCGTTCACAAGTCGGCACCGAGTGGCGCGAGTCTACCGCTGCGATCAGACCCCGCTCCTCGGATCGCGCCGCCCCTTCTGCCTGACGCTGCCGGATCCCGTCACGACACGCCGGTGGGCGCGGCCGTCGAGGGTGGGCATTGCGGCCAGATCTCGGATAACGTTTCACACGGTGTACTCCGGGCAGGGGTGGCCCCCTCCCCTCGGGGTCCCCCTGCCCCCTTTCCCGCAGGGACGCGATCACTGCCCCGTTCCCGCTCCGGCGATCGCCCGCATCCCGTGGCCCGTCCCCGCCCGTCACCGCGCCCACGACTCCTGGCTCCGTCCCCGCCGGTCACCGCGCTCCTCGCGCCCCGCCGCTGCGCGGGTTCCGCCCCACCACCGACCGGGTCGCCGCCTCCGGGCTCTCCACTCCCTCGGCCGGCTCCGCTGCCTGCGCGACTGCCACCGGCTTGACAAACATCGTGAGCTGACGATGTCATCGCCACATGCCGATGAATCAGTGGGGCGAGCGGGACGACGTGGACGCCCTGGCGGCGAGCCAGGCGAGGGAGCGGCTGTTCCGGGCGCTGGCCGAGCCCGCGCGGCTGGCCATCCTCACCCACCTCATGC
>NZ_JASGES010000145.1:0-19079 GCF_047606205.1 Propionicimonas sp.
GTGTCGCCGGCGCCGGCGCGGGCCTGCGGCCGCGCCCGTCCGGTTGGCGCGCACGAGCGCCGCGGGTGCCGACATGGATGACCTCTTTCGGGAGTGGGCGGACCGGTGCCGCCGGGCGCCGGTCGGGGCGCCCGGCGGCGTCGTGGTCACTGTTGACCGAGGACGGCCGTGATCTGGTCGTTGTCGGTGTCGACGGTGCCGGCCTGGTTGAGCACCTGGTTGCGCACCATCGTCACCCACGGGCTGCCCACCGCGTTGAACGCCTGCTGGAAGTTGAGCGCCACCGGGGTGTCGCCCTTGCCGGCCACCTCGTTGATCGTGATCAGCCGCGGGTCCTTCGAGGAGTACTCGTTGTTGGCCAGGTCGCTGCGGGAGACCACGTCGTTGTCCTTGGCCAGCACGTTGACCTGGGCGTCCTCGCTCATCATCCAGTTCAGGAAGCTCCATGCCTGCGCGGCGTGCGTGGAGTCCTTGGAGATCCCGATGCCGTCACCGCCGACGAAGGTGGACGCGCCACCGCCGACCCCCGGGATGCCGGCCACGCCGACGTCGAACGGGGTGGACGACAACAGGGTGGCCGGGTACAGCATCAGGCCGACCTTGCCGGAGGTGAAGCCCGCGGTCCAGGTCGGGCCGGCCTCGTCCTTGGACGACGGCAGCACCGCACCGGACTTCCACATGTCGGCCCAGTCGTCGTAGACCTTCTTGGCGTTGGCACCGTTGAGCAGCGACTGGGTGCCGTCGGCGCTCATCACCTGGTCACCGGAGGCCCAGATGCTGGGGAACCAGGTGAAGACCAGGCAGCCGCCGCAGTTCAGGCCGGTGGCCGTGCCGTAGACGCCGGGCTTGTTCAGGGCCTGGATCTTCTTGGCGGCAGCGACGTACTCGTCCATCGTCGCCGGGGCCTTGTCCGGGTCGAGCCCTGCCTCCTTGAACAGGTCCTTGTTCCAGAACAGCATGGACAGGTCGAGCACGAAGGGCAGCACGTACTCCTTGCCCTCGGAGGTGCCGGCGGCGAGGTGGCCCTTGTTGATCGCGTCCTTGTAGGACAGGCCGTCGATGTTGGCGCTGATGTCCTGGAAGAGGCCCTGCTTCACCCAGTTCGGCACGTACACGATGTCGGCGGCGAACAGGTCGGGAAGGCTGCCCGAGCCGGCGGCGGCGCCGACCTTCGCCACATAGTCGTCGTTGGGCACCACGGTCAGTTCGACCTGGTTCTTGTGCGCCGCGTTGTACGCCGCGACGAGCAGTTTGGCCTGCTTCTCCAGCGGGGCGCGCGTCCACAGGGTCAGCGTGGTCCCGTCGTCCGTCCCCTCCGCGCTGACCGAGGGGGCGGCGGACGTCGCCGTCGGCCCGTTCCCCGAACAGGCGGCCAGGCTCAGCGCCATCGCGCCAGCCGCGGCGAGGCCGATCAACGACCGGACCCGCCGATTCCTGAATGTACCCATCTGCCTGACGCTCCTTGCTCGTCCTTGAGCGGGGCCACCCCGGCGGTGCCCCGTGGCGGGCTCTGTTCGGGCAGACACCCGAAATCTCCGAAACCCTTTTCGAGAACCGTAGTAACGCTGTAGCGTAGGCGTCAAGCGGTTCGAGTCGGGGAGCAGTTTCGGAAAGTTCACGAAAGGAGACGGCGATGAGCGGCAGCCATCCGTCGCCCGGCTATCCGGCCACGCTCAGCGAGGTGGCCCGCCTGGCCGGGGTCTCGCTGTCGACCGCGTCCAAGGCGATGAACGGCCGCGGCGACGTCGCCGGGGCCACCCGCCAGCGCGTCCTCGACGCGGCCGAGCAGATCGGGTTCACGCCGAACCAGCTCGCCCGCAGCCTGCTCGCCGGGAGGACCGGCACCGTCGGCCTGCTCACCAGCGACCTGGAGGGGCGGTTCGTGATCCCGATCCTGATGGGCGCCGAGGACGCCTTCGGCGCCGGCCAGGTCAACGTCTTCCTCTGTGACGCGCGGGGCGACCACATCCGCGAGCAGCACCACATCAAGGCGTTGCTGAACCGGCGGGTGGACGGGATCATCGTCGTCGGACGCCAGACCGACCCGCGTCCGACGCTCGGCCAGCACCTGCCCGTCCCGGTCGTCTACGCCTACGCGCCGTCCGACGACCCGGACGACCTCTCCCTCACCCCCGACAACGAGGCCGGGGGGCGGCTCGCCATCGAGCACCTGCTGGCCTGCGGGCGGAGCCGGATCGCGCACATCAGCGGCGACCCGGCGTACGCGGCCGCGCAGGACCGAGCCCGCGGCGTGCGGTCCGCTCTCGCCGACGCCGGCCTCGAGCTGCAGGGCGAGATGATGTTCTCCGAATGGTCCGAGCGCTGGGGCCGCGACGCCGCGGCCATGCTGCTCGAACACCACCCCGACGTGGACGCCGTCGCCTGCGGCTCCGACCAGATCGCCCGTGGCGTCCTGGAGACCCTGCGTGACCTCGGTCGCCGCGTCCCGGAGGACGTCGCCGTGATCGGCTACGACAACTGGGAGGTGCTCACCACCAACTCCCGGCCCGAACTGACCAGCATCGACGCCAATCTCCAGGACCTCGGCAGGGAGTCGGCCCGCAGCCTGTTCCGCGCGATGGACGACGCCCAGCGGCGCGCGCGGGGGGTGGCCCACCTCCCGGTGCGCCTGGTGATCCGGGGCTCGACCATCCCGCACCGGTAGCCGGCGGAGGTCTGGGCCGGCGGCGATCTCAGCGTCGGCGCAGGCCCGCGGGTGGGCGAGGGCGTCGGGAAGCGCCGGCGGTGGAACGCGGTCAGCAACGGGGCGGTGCCGGAGAAGGGACTTGAACCCTCACACCCAAGGGGTACGGGAACCTAAATCCCGCGTGTCTGCCAATTCCACCACTCCGGCCGGCCGACCCGATGAGTGTAGTGGGCCGATGGCCCGGCCATCAGGAGCCGACCTGTCCGCAGCTTCCGGCAGGCGCGACGTCGGCGGAGCAGCGAACGTCGGGACCGCCACCGGCAACAGCGAACTCCGGGACCGTCACGGAGCGCCGGGTGCGATCCGCGGCGGCGCGGCGGTCAGCGCGGGGTCGTCCGCGGCGAACGTGCGCACCGGGCCCGGGCCGGTCTCCGCGGTCTCGAAACGGACGGTCACCCTGCCCAGGCCCGAGCCCCAGACCCAGCCGGGCCCGTGGACCACGTGGACGACGTCGCTGCCCGGCAGCCAGCCGGTCGGACGCCGGGTCAGCGGCGCCCGCGCCTCCTCCACGACCCGCCCGGCGGTGGTCAGCTCGAGGTCGAACAGCGGCTCCTGGGCGACCTCCACCAACCCCGACACACCGACGCCGAGCAGCCGGACGCCCTGGCCCGTCTCCAGCCCGTCCAGCAGGGTGCGGGCGACCTGCGAGACCGCCTCGACGCGGTCCGTCGCGCCATCGAGGGTCCGGGACCTGGTCACAGAGGAGAAGTCCGGCCAGCGCACCTTCACCGTCACCGTCCGGGCGAACAGCTCGGCCTTCGCGAGCCGTTCGGCCACCTGCCCCGCCTGCCGGTCGACGATCCCGGCCAGCACCACCGGGTCGGAAATGTCGTGCTCGAAGGTGTCCTCCACCGAGATCGACTTCGTCTCCCGCTCCGGCTCCACCGGCCGATCGTCGTCGGCCCTGGCCAGCGCGAACAGGTGCTCCCCGCCCGCCCTGCCCAGCTCCCGGACCAGTTCCACCAGGGTGAGCCGCTGCAGGTCGGCCACGGTCCGGACCCCGAGCCGCGACAGCCGGTCCATCGTCGCCGGGCCCACCCCAGGAATCGCGCGGGCCGGCAGCGGAGCGATCGTCTCCACCTCCGAGCCGGGCGGGACCAGCCGCACGCCGTCCGGCTTGGCCAACTCGCTGGCGACCTTGGCGATGAACTTCGAACTGCCCAGCCCCACCGACGCCGTCAGCCCGCCCGTCTCCACGGCCAGTCGCGCCCTGAGATCCTGCGCCAACACCACCAGCGCCTCGTCGTCGAGCGGACGCTCCGGCCCCGCGGCCAGGTCGACGAAGGCCTCGTCCAGGCTGAGCGGTTCGACCAGCGGCGACAGCCCGCGCAGCATCGCCATCACGATCCCGCTGGCCTGCCGGTAGGCGTCGAACCGCCCGCCGAGAAACGCGGCGTGAGGGCACCGGCGCCGGGCCTCGCTCATCGCCATCGCCGAGCCCACCCCGAACGTCCTCGCCTCGTAGGAGGCCGTCGAGACCACCCCCCGCAGGCCGATCCCGCCGACGATCACCGGCTTGCCTCGCAGCGACGGCTTGTCACGCTGCTCCACCGCGGCGAAGAAGGCGTCCAGATCGAGGTGCATGATCGAGGCCCGTGACCGCACGCTCACCCCAGCGACTCGAGATACGCGACGCCCCGCGGCGACAGCCGGTAGCCCACCCGGAGGCTCTCGGTGAGCCCGAGCGCCTTCAGCCGGCGGATGTCGGCCTTCATCGGCGCGACCTCGCGACCCAGCAGGTCGGCCAGCTCGGTGGAGATCACCCCCGGATGGTCGCGAATCCACTCCAGGATCGGACGCGTCCACGGACCGGTGCGCCTGCCGGCGTCGAGCTTCGCCACGGCCGCGGTCAGCCCCGCGAGGTCCTCCGCGTCGGGCAGGGCCGACCGCAGTGCGACCCGCGGATCCTCGCCCACCCACGACAGACCGACGCGGAAGACGTGCTCGCCGCCCTTGCCCGACCGGGGGCCGGCGCGGCGAGGTGGGTGCTCCTCGGGGTGCGGCGGCCACAGCTGCCCGCGTAGCGCCGCCAGGCCGGGGAAGCCGGCGGCGACAGCGTCCGCCTCGCCCACCTCCTCGGCAGACACCTCCTGCACCGAATCGAAGCGGACGATCCCCGCGGACGTCACCTGGGTGCCGCCCACCTTCACGCGAGGCTGTTCCCAGCGGCGGAACGCGAGGGTGATCGTGCCGTCCCGCACACCCAGGGCCGCGCGAGCAGGGATCAGCATCAGCGTCGCCGGTAGTGGACGAAGTCGAAGCCGTCGTGCGGTTCGCGGGAGGCCTCGTCCCACTCGGCCGGATCCACATCGGGGAAACGCACCGAGCCCTCGGCCTCGGCGTGCACCTCGGTCAGGTCGAGATCGGTCAGCTTCGGCCAGGCCTGCCGGTAGATGCTCCCCCCGCCGGCGACGAAGACGACCTCGTCGAGGGTGCCGGCGAGCGCGAGCGCGTCCTCCAGCGAGCTCACCGCGTAGCCCCGCGCACGGCCGTCGGTGGGCAGCGCGACGGACTCGGGGCGGCTGGTCACCACGATCGTCGTCCGGCCGGGCAGCCAGCGTCCGATGGCGTCCTGCGTCCTGCGACCCATGATCATCACGTGGCCGCTGGTCACCCTCTTGAACCGGGCCCAGTCCTCGGCGATCTCGAACGGCTGGCGTTCCCCGTCCCCGATCACGCCGTGGGCGTCGACGATGGCGATGGCGATCAGTTGCACGGCCTCCCCCTCACACCGCGATCGGCGCCTTGATCCCTGGGTGCGGGTCGTAGTCGACCACCTCGATGTCGGACAGCTCGAACGCGTCGATCTCGGTCACGGCGGGATTCAGCACCAGCCGGGGCAGCGGCCGCGGCTCGCGGGCGAGCTGCAGCCGCGCCTGGTCGAGGTGGTTGCTGTACAGGTGCGTGTCGCCGAGGGTGTGCACGAACTCCCCGACGTGCAGACCCGCGACCTGCGCGACCAGGTGGGTGAGCAGCGCGTAGGACGCGATGTTGAACGGGACGCCGAGGAAGATGTCGGCGGAGCGCTGGTACAGCTGGCAGCTGAGCCGGCCGCCGGCCACGTAGAACTGGAAGAAGGCGTGGCACGGCGGCAGCGCCATCTCCGCCAACTGCCCGACGTTCCACGCGCTCACGATGTGGCGGCGGCTGTCGGGGTTGTCGCGGATCGAGTCGATGACACCCTTGATCTGGTCGACGTGCCGGCCGTCCGGCGTCGGCCACGATCGCCACTGGTACCCGTAGATCGGGCCCAGGTCGCCGTTCGCGTCCGCCCACTCGTCCCAGATCGAGATGCCGAACTCATGCAGCCAGCCCACATTGGTGGAGCCGCGCAGGAACCACAGGAGCTCGCCGAAGATGCTGCGGGTGTGCAGCCGCTTGGTCGTGAGCAGCGGGAAGCCGTCGTTCAGGTCGAACCGCATCTGGTAGCCGAACACGCTGCGCGTGCCGGTGCCCGTGCGGTCGGACTTCTCCACCCCGTGGGTGAGCACGTGGTCCAGCAGGTCGAGGTACTGCTTCATCGGTTCCCTCCGCCCTCGAGGTAGTCACGCAGGATCGGGACCATGGCCCTGACGGCCTGGCCGCGGTGGCTGATCGCGTCCTTCTGCTCGGGCGTCAGCTCGGCGTTGGTGAGCGTGTTGCCCTCGGTGACGAAGATCGGGTCGTAGCCGAAGCCGTTGGCCCCCCGAGGCTCCAGGACCAGGTGGCCCTCCATCGTGCGGCGCAGCACATGCTCGGCCCCCTCCGGCGTGACCAGGGCCATCGCGCACACGAACCGTCCGGTGCGGTCCTGAGCCGCGGTGTCGGCGAGCTGGGCGAGCAGCAGGTCGAGGTTGCGCTGGTCGGTCGCCCCGGGACCCGACCAGCGGGCCGAGCGGACGCCGGGCATGCCGTTCAGCAGGTCGACCTCGAGGCCGGAGTCGTCGGCGACAGCGACGTGCCCGGTGCGGGCGAGGGCCGCCCGCGCCTTGAGCAGCGCGTTGCCCTCGAAGGTTCGTTCGGTCTCGGCCGGCTCGGGGTAGGCGGGGAAGGCGTCCAGGCCGCGGACGTCCGCGTCCACCCCCGCGGCGGCGAGGACGCGGTGCAACTCCGCGGCCTTCTTCGCGTTGTGGGTGGCGACGACCACGATGCTCATCGGGCGAGCGCCTCCTGCTGGATGGTCGCCAGGTGCGCGCAGCCGGCCAGGCCGAGATCCAGCAACTCCTCGAGCACCGGGCGCGCGAACGGCTTGCCCTCGGCGGTGCCCTGCACCTCGACGAACTCCCCCGCGCCGGTGGCAACCACGTTCAGGTCGACCTCCGCAGCGGAGTCCTCGGTGTAGCACAGGTCGAGCATCGGGGTGCCCTCGACCACACCGACCGAGACCGCCGACACGGTGCCGGTCAGCGGCTCGCCGGCCAGAGCGCCGCGCCCGCGCAGCCAGGCCACCGCGTCGACCAGTGCGACGTAGGCCCCGGTGATGGACGCCGTCCGCGTCCCCCCGTCGGCCTGGAGCACGTCGCAGTCCAGCACGATGGTGTTCTCGCCGAGGGCCCGGTAGTCGATCACCGAGCGCAGGCTTCGCCCGATCAGGCGACTGATCTCGTGGGTGCGGCCGCCGATGCGTCCCTTCACCGACTCCCTGTCGCTGCGGGTGTGGGTGGCCCGGGGCAGCATCGCGTACTCGGCCGTCACCCAGCCCAGACCACTGCCCTTGCGCCACCGCGGCACGCCCTCGGTCACCGACGCGGCCACCAGCACGCGCGTGGCGCCGAACTCGACCAGCACCGATCCCTCGGCGTGGTCGAGCCAGCTGCGAGAGATCCGTACCGGCCGCAGCTGGGCCGCCGTCCTGCCATCAGCTCTGTTCACGACCAGCACCCTACCGGGGCCGACCGACACCACGGCCCGGGCACCGGTGCGTACGGTTGGGGGTGTCGAGTTGTCCCGACTGATACCCCCTGGGGTATTGTGGCCCACGCGAACCAGAGGAGTCAGCACATGTGTCGTCCGGTCACCTGCACCGTCTGCGGCAAGACCACGTGGGCCGGTTGCGGCCAGCACATCGACCAGGTGAAGGCAGCGGTGCCTGCCGACCAGTGGTGTGGCGGCGAGCACACGCCCGAGCAGCTCGCCGCGGCGAAGCCGAAGCGGCTGTCCGGCCTGTTCGGCCGCTGACCCATGACGCGATCCGGCCGCGGGACGCCTGGATTGTGCGTCCATGACTGCCGTCGGACGCATCGAGCGGCGGAGTCGCGTCACGAGGACGGCCGACGCCCGCCCGGCACTCCGGCGGCGGTGTAGACCTGCTCGACCTCGTCGATGACGCCGCCGATCAGGCGGCGTCCGATGCCGGCGAACAACTCCGGGCTCCCGGTGGTCAGGAAGCGCCGCTCCGGCTCGCGGGGCCCTTCGTGGAGCAGGCCGGCGTCGGTCAGCGTGGCGAAGACCTCCTTCGCGCACTCCTCCGCCGAGGACACCAGGGTGACCTCGTCGCCGATCACATAGGAGATCACGCCGGCCAGCAGCGGGTAGTGGGTGCAGCCCAGGATGAGCGTGTCGATCCCGGTCTCGCGTAACGGCAGGAGGTAGCCGCGGGCGGCGTCCAGGAGCTCGGGGCCACCGGTGACCCCCGCCTCCACGAAGTCGACGAACGACGGACACGGCTCGGTGACGAGCTCGATGCCGGGGACGGCGGCGAGCGCGTCGTCGTAGCTGCCGGAGGTGGCCGTCGCCTCCGTGCAGATCAGGCCGATCCGGCCGTCCCGGCTCGCCCGCACCGCGCGCCGGGCAGCGGGCAGGATCACGTCCACGACCGGGACGTCGTAGCGTTCGCGCGCGTCCCGCAGCACCGCCGAGGACGCGGAGTTGCACGCGATGACCAGCGCCTTGACCCCCGAACCCGCGAGGTAGTCCAGGCATTCCAGCGCGTACTCGCGCACCTCGGGGATCGACTTCGTGCCGTACGGGGCGCGGGCGGTGTCACCGAGGTAGACCGTGTCCTCGCCGGGCAGCTGGTCGAACAGGGCCCGGGCGACGGTGAGCCCACCGAACCCGGAGTCGAAGACCCCGATCGGGGCATCGGTAGCGGTCACGTGCCAAGACTCTAGTGTCGCAGCGGCACAATGGACGCCAACCAGGAAGGACGCGGATGGGCCCGGAACCGATTGATGCCACCCGGCTCGCCCTGCGCGCCCTCCGCGCCCTGGACGACGGCCGCCGCGCCGTCGCCGAACAGTGGCAGCGCTGGACGGCCCCCAGGCCGGCGGACGAACCGCCGGCCGACCGCCGCCAACCCCCGGAGATCTGGTAGTCCAGGCAAACCCCGTGGACCGAGTGGGGAACCGTCCCCAACTCGGTCCGGATCGGGGACTCCGGATCGGGGACGGTTCCTCACTCGGTCCACCCGCCCGGCTCAGGCGACGCGACGGCTGAGCGAGAGGGTGACCAGGCAGGGTCCGGATCGGGGACGGTTCCTTACTCGGTCCACCCGCCCGGCTCAGGCGACGCGACGGCTGAGCGAGAGGGTGACCAGGCAGCGCTGGCCGGGAACCCGGCCGCAGCCGTCGGCGCTCGCGCAACCGCCGCAGCCCGAGGGCGGGCAGCCGATCGGCACGGCCACGGATTCGACGCGTCCGGTCCGGACGAGGTGATCGAGGGCGGCCCGGACGACGGTCTCCGGCTGCCCGGTACGGCGGGCCATCTCGACGACGGTCGGCGTCCCGGCCGCCACCTCGGCGAGGACCGCGCTGAGCGGCCCGGTCACCACAACAGCCTTCCCACCTGGAAGACCGCCACGGCCAGCACCCATGCCGTGACCAGCTGCAGGCCGATGCCGAAGACGGTCCACTTCGGGCCGATCTCCCGCCATTGCGCGGCCAGTGTCGCCACGCAGGGCGTGTAGGCCATCAGGAACACCATGAAGGCCAGCGCCGCCGGCACCGGGTGCCCGCCGGAGGACTCGGTGAAGGTCCTCATCACGGCCGCGCCGAGGTCGCCGGGCTGGTCGGACTCGTCCGGCTCCGCGACGGCGTAGGTCTGCGCCCAGGAGGAGATCACCGCCTCCTTGGCGACGAAGCCGACCACCAGCGTCGACGTGCTCTCCCAGGAGCCGAACCCGGCCGGGGCGAACACCGGGGCGATCGCCTGCGCGGCGACGCCGTAGACCGAGTCCTGGACGGGCACCTCACCGAACTGTTCGCCGCCGTGCACGGGGATCGACTGCAGCAGCCAAACCGCGGCCACCGTCGCCACGATGATGCCGGAGGCGGTCTGCAGGAAACCCTTCAGCCGCACCCAGGTCACCGACGCGGTCAGCCGCAGGGTCGGCACCTGGTAGGCGGGCAGGTCGATCACCAGCGGCTCGATCGGCTCGCCCCTCCACAGCGTCCCGCGCAGCAGCAGCCCGACCAGGACGATGATCACGATCGACGTCACGTACATCCCGAACACGGCCGTGCCGGCGTAGGGCCCGAAGAAGACCGCGCCCATCATCACGAACACCGTCAGTCGGGCCGTGCAGGACGTGAACGGGACCAGCAGCGCGGTGAGGATGCGGTGCTGGGCGTTCGGCAGGATCCGGGTCCCGCTGATCGCCGGCACGTTGCAGCCGTAGCCGACGATCAGGGGCAGGAAGGCACGCCCGGGCAGGCCGATCGAGCGCATCAGGCGGTCCGTGACCACCGCGGCCCTGGCCAGGTAGCCGGAGTCCTCCAGCAGCGCCAGCAGGATGAACATCAGCGTCATCAGCGGCACGAAGGTGAGCAGCATGCCGACGCCGGCGATCAGACCGTCCACGACCAGGCCCTGCACCCAGGTGTCACCGAGGCCGAGCGCGCCGATCAGCCAGGTCGCGCCGTCGGTGACCGGACCGGAGAACAGGCCGTCGAGGAGGTCCTGGAACGGCGCGGCCACGGCGGTGGTGATCTCGAAGACCCCCCACATCACCGCGAGGAAGAACAGCGGGCCGATCACCGGAGCCGTGACCCAGCGGTCCACCCTGTCCGAGAGGGTGGCCCGCTGCCCCTCCGCGGCGGTGGACGTCCCGGCTTCGACGGCGGCGGCGATCCAGGTGAAGCGGTCGTCGTCGAGCTCCAGGGAGTCCGAGGTGGCCGGGGTCGGACGCGGTGCGGGCACCGGCTGCAGCAGGGTCGCCCGCACGGTCTTCGCCAGCCGGTCCAGGCCCGTGCGGCGGCGCGGGTCGATGCCCACCACGGGGCAGCCCAGGGCGTGCGCGAGCCGCGCGGCGGAGATCTGCACCCCGCGCTTGGTCGCGACGTCCAGCATCGTGAGAGCGACGACCGCGCGGATCCCCCGCTCGCGCAGCTGGGCGACCAGGTAGAGGCTGTTGGCCAGCCGGGACGCGTCGCAGGCCACGACGGCGAGATCGGGACGCTCGTCCTCGGGGCCGCCGACGAGCAGGTCTCTGGTGAGCTCCTCGTCCGGGGAGTGCGGATCGAGCGAGTAGGCGCCGGGCAGGTCGATCAGGGTCATCTCGATCGGGCCCCCGGAGCCGCAGTCGCAGTCCTCGCAGGAGCACGGCGCGGAGTCCTTGGTCGCGCGCCACACGCCGCGGGACACCTCGACGGTGGTGCCCGGCCAGTTCCCCATCGTCACCCGCGCGCCGGTGAGCCCGTTGAAGAGCGTCGACTTGCCGGTGTTCGGCGCCCCGGCGAGCGCGACCACGGGCGCGTTCGCCCCGGCGCCCTCGCCCCCTCCGGTCTGGCAGCACGCCTTCGCCGAAGGGGCCAGGATGCCGCGTCCGCGGGCCTGCTCGGTGGCGGTCACCGTGCCACCACCTCCGCGTGCAGCTGCGGGAGCAGCTGGGAGCCCAGCGCGATCCTGGAGCCACCGACCAGCACCACCCGCCCGCCGCCCGCGGTGCGCTGCAGGATCGAGAAGGTCGCCCCCCGGCGCAGGCCGAGCGAGGCCAGCCGGCGGCACGAACTGTCCGGCGCGTCCGAACCGGTGAGGGTGAGGGCGGTGTTCAGGGGCGCTTGGGACAGGGACATGCCTACGTACATATACGTAAGGTTAGCCTTACCGAATCTTCCGCGCATCCCGTCTCGCGGAACCCGCTTGGCGCCGAGCCGTCAGCTCAGCCCGAGCAGGTTCTCCGTGAGGTAGGCGATCCACTCGTAGACCCGGTAGATGTAGCTGCGCGGGTCGTCCTCCGGCAGCGCGTCCAGTTCCTCGGCGTCGTCGGCGGTCTCGATACCCAGGCGGACGGCCAGGCTCAGCCGCACGGCGGTGAGCGTCTTCAGCCACGCGTCGAACTCGATCACCCGCACCTGCACCGGGTGCGTGCCCGCCTCGCAGTCGCGCAGCGCGGAGAGCACCACCTCGGTCTGGCCGAGCCGCTCGGTCCGCTGCCGGGCCTGGGTGAGCCTGCGGAACTCCTGCGACGCCTCCGGGTCGGACGCGTACGCGTCGGGGAAGAGCCGACGAATCACCGGGTCGGACCGGTCCAGCACCTCCTCCCCGTCCAGCTCGGCCTGCCAGCGGGCGAACGGGTCGTCGACGGCCCCGGCATCCTGTTCGTCGGCCTCGAGCAGTCCGGCGAACTGTTCGACGAGCGACTCCAGCAGGGTGGCCTCGTAGTCGGTCAACGTCATCAGGATCGTCGGACCCGAACGCTTGAAGTCCCGCATCAGGACTGCTCCAGCGTGGCCCACAACCCGTATCCGTGCATGGCGTCCACGTCGGTCTCCATCTGCTCCCTCGCGCCGGAGGACACGACGGCCTTCCCGCTGTTGTGGACCTGCAGCATCAACTGGGTCGCCCGCTCCTCCGGATAGCCGAAATAGGTCGAGAAGACGTGCGTCACATAGCTCATCAGGTTCACCGGGTCGTCCCAGACGATGGTCACCCAGCCGGTCAGCGCGGAGGACGCCGGCCGCTCGGAGACGGCGGTCGCACCGCCGGGACCGTTCGGTTCGTTCGCGCCTGCCACCCGGCCATTCTGACATGGCGGGAAACCGGACGGTCCGGACGCCGGCGCCAGCCGTTACTGTGGCCCCATGACCCTGGAGACGACGCCGTTCGGCGCTCGTGCGAGCACCGCGCTGCTGACCGACCACTACGAACTCACGATGGTGCGAGCGGCGCTCCGCTCGGGGACGGCCCTCCGTCGCAGCGTGTTCGAGCTGTTCGCGCGCCGGCTGCCCGAGGGCCGGCGCTACGGGGTCGTCGCCGGGGTCGGGCGGGCGCTGGACGCGATCCGGGCCTTCCGGTTCGACGAGGTCACGCTGAACTACCTGCTCGAGCAGAACGTGATCGACACCGACCTGGCCGACTGGCTCAGCCGCTACCGGTTCAAGGGCAACGTGTGGGGCTACCCGGAGGGTGAGCTCTACTTCCCCGGCTCGCCGCTGCTGATCGTGGAGGGGACGTTCGCGGAGGCCTGCCTGCTGGAGACGGTGCTGCTGAGCATCTACAACTACGACTGCGCGGTCGCCTCCGCCGCGTCCAGGATGACCGCGATGGCCGGCGAGCGACCCTGCATCGAGATGGGGAGCAGGCGGACCAACGAGTACGCCGCCGTCGCCGCGGCCAGGGCCGCCTACATCGCCGGGTTCTCGGCCACCTCCAACCTGGAGGCCGGGCGTGCCTACGGCGTCCCCACCACCGGCACGGCCGCCCACTCCTTCACCCTCCTGCACGACAGCGAGGAGGACGCCTTCGCCGCCCAGCTGAAGGCGCTCGGCAAGGGCACCACGCTGCTGGTGGACACCTACGACATCGAGACCGCGGTCCGCACCGGCGTGCGGCTGAGCAAGGGCAAGCTCGGCGCGATCCGGCTCGACTCCGGAGACCTCGCCGAACTGGCCGCCGATGTCCGCAGGCTGCTCGACTCGCTGGGTGCGGAGAAGACCCGGATCCTGGTCACCTCCGACCTCGACGAGTTCCAGATCGCCGCGCTCCGCGGTGCCCCCGTCGACGGCTACGGGGTCGGCACCTCCCTGGTCACCGGCTCCGGCGCGCCCACCTGCGGCTTCGTCTACAAGCTGGTCGCCCGCGCCACCAGCGACGCCAAGGACGCCGACCTGCTGCCGGTGGCGAAGAAGAGCGCGGGCAAGGCATCGATCGGCGGGCGCAAGTACGCGTTGCGCCGGATCGGTCCCCACGGCAGGGCGCAGGCGGAGGTGGTCGGCATCGGCGCGCCACCGGTCGACGACGGCAACGACCGTCCGCTGCTCGTCCAGCTGATGGCCAAGGGGAAGCCGATCGGGCGCGAACCCCTGGAGACCGCCCGCGAGCGGCACCGCGCGGTACGCGCGGAGCTCCCGCTGGAGGCACTGAAGATGAGCCGCGGCGAGCCGGCGCTGCCGACGATCATGCTGGACGGCGACGGCGATCCGACCGAGAACCCGTACGCACCGGTGGAGAAGAAGGAGACCCCCCGATGAGCAGCGCACTGATCGTGGTCGACGTGCAGAACGACTTCTGCGAGGGCGGGTCGCTGGCCGTCGCCGGCGGTGCGGCCGTCGCAGGCAGGATCGCCGACCTGATCGCCGGCGAGAACGGCTACGACCACGTGCTGGCCACCCGCGACCACCACATCGACCCGGGTTCCCACTTCTCCGCCAACCCTGACTACGTCGACTCCTGGCCCGTGCACTGCGTGGCGGGGACGCCGGGAGCCGAGCTGCACCCCGCGCTGGCGGGCACCCGCTTCGAGGCCGTCTTCGACAAG
This sequence comes from Propionicimonas sp., assembly GCF_047606205.1. Taxonomy (GTDB): domain Bacteria; phylum Actinomycetota; class Actinomycetes; order Propionibacteriales; family Propionibacteriaceae; genus Propionicimonas. The sequence continues at coordinate 14,382 of NZ_JASGES010000145.1, forward strand.
GGCGAGTATGCGGCCGCCTACTCCGGCTTCGAGGGCGCCAGCGACGGCGAAGGGCTGGCCGAGTGGCTGGCCGACCACGAGGTGGACCGGGTGGACGTGGTCGGCATCGCGACCGACTACTGCGTGCGGGCGACCGCGCTGGACGCCGCCGGCGCGGGCCTGGCCACCCGCGTCCTGCTCGGCCTCACCGCCGCGGTGGCCCCAGACCGCCTCGACACCACGCTCGGCGACCTCGCCGACGCCGGGGTCGCCGTCGTCGCCTGATCGGCGGCCAACCGTTCCGGCGTCCGCCGGTCGCGATCGCTGCCGTGCCCTGCTCCCTGGTCCCGCCCGCCCGGCATGCGGCGCCACGGCCCGCGCCGCTCAGGGGCGGACGCCACGCACCGCACGGGCGACGGCACCGAGGCTGAACGGTGCCTGCGGGGAGCCCAGACGCTCCCGCAGTGCGACCCGGAGCGCCTCCCGCCGCGGCCGGGACAAGGTCGCGCAGTAGGCGCCGACCGGCCCCACGCCGCCGAGGAGCGTCGACCAGAGCTCGTCGAAGTCCGCGTAGGAGGCGTGCACAGTGAGCGCGGTCTCGGTCACGTTCTCGAAGCCGGCCGCGGACAACCACAGCGAGAGTTCCCCCGGCCGCCCGAACCGGAGCGATCGCAGCTCATCGGGGGCGTCCGGGTCGATGCCACTGGCCGCGTCCCAGAAGGCCCGCAGCAGTTCCATCCCGTCGGCGGCGTCCCACACGCTGGCCGCGGCCACCCCGCCGGACCGCAGCACCCGGGCGAACTCCGCGCCCGCCGCGACGGGATCGGACACGAAGTGCAGGACGAGCTGGCTGACGACGACGTCGAAGACACGGTCCTCGAACGGCAGCTGTTCGGCGGAGCCGGCCTGCACCTCCACGCCCGCGAACCGCTCCCGGCACGAGGCGACGAAAGACGGCGACGGGTCGCAGGCCCGGACGGACGTCGCGCCGAGCCGGCCGACGAGTTCACCCGTCAATGCTCCGGACCCGCACCCGACGTCGAGAGCGCGCGCGGGCGCGGCCACCCCGGCGAAGTCGCAGAAGCCGGCGGAGAGCGGGAGGGAGTAGCGACCCATGAACCGGTCGTACGCCTCCGCGCCCGCGGCGAACGTCCGCGCTCCCTCGACCCCCACGGCGCCTCCTCCGGTCCGCCGCCACGCTACGCGCGAGCGGCGCCAGGCGCTCTGCGGGAAAGTACGCACGAGCACCCGCGTCGACGTCCCCTGGCCGGCCCCCGCGGGCGGCATGGTGCTAGATCACGAGTTCGGTGTCGGCGCGGGGGACGACCATGGGGGCGCCGAAGCCGTTCATGATGCTGGCCAGACGGAAGGCCCGGTCGTCGCGGTAGAGCTTCTCCAGGCTGAGCGCCTTCCCGTCCGGCCCGGACAGCGGGATCCGCCAGTTCGGGTACTCCTTGTCGGTACCGGGCTGGTTCTGCGTCCGCCGGTCGCCGACGGCGTCGGTGAGGGCGGCGCACAGCACCCGGGACGGCGTGGCGACGAGGTAGCGGTGCATGGCCTCGACGATGTCCTGGGTCGTGGCCGGCTGCGCGGCGAGGAACCCCCGCTGGCGGAGGGCGTCGATGAACGCCGTCCGTTCCCGCTCGGCGGTGGCGAGCTCGGCGTCCAGCGACTCGGTGAGCAGGCCGAGCTCGTGCTGCAGCTTGACGTGCTCGCCGGCGAGATAGCCGGCGGTCGGGGGCAGGTCGTGGGTGGTCACGGAGGCCAGGCAGTACTCGCGCCAGTCCTCGGGCGCGAGCGGCGTGCCGTCCGGCCCACGCTCGAACCAGGCGATCGACGTGCCGAGGATCCCGCGATGCCGCAGGTACTCCCGCACCCAGGGCTCGACCACCCCGAGGTCCTCGCCGACCACCAGCGCGCCGGCCCGCTGGGCCTCAAGTGCCAGGATCCCGACCATCGCCTCGTGGTTGTAGCGGACGTAGGCGCCCTGGCTGGCGGCCATCCCCTCCGGGATCCACCACAGCCGGAACAGGCCCATGATGTGGTCGACGCGGATGCCGCCCGAGTGTCGCAGCAGGCCCGCCACCATGCTCCGGAACGGTGCGTAGGACAGGTCGTCGAGGCGGTCGGGGCGCCACGGCGCCTGGCCCCAGTCCTGGCCGGTCTGGTTGAAGTGGTCGGGCGGGGCGCCCACGCCGATCCGGTCGGCGAACAGGTTGCCGTAGGTCCAGGCCTCCGCGCTCGACCCGCCGACCCCGACTGCGAGGTCGTTCATGATGCCGATCCGCATCCCGGCGTCCTTGGCGGCCGACTGGGCGGCACGCAGCTGGTTGTCCGCGATCCACTGCAGCCACGCGTAGAAGATGATCTGGTCGACGTGCTGCTCGGCGAACAGGGCGACGGTGGGCGAGGAGGGGCGGCGCAGCTCCGCCGGCCAGTCCCGCCAGTCCCCACCGAACCTGCTGACCAGCGCCGACCAGGTCGCGAACTGGGTGAGGCTGCGCCCCTCGCGGCGCAGGAAGTCGTTGAACGCCATCCGCCGCGCCGGGCGCAGGCCGTGGTCGTAGACGACCCTCAGCGCGTCGATCTTGGCCACCCACACCTGGTCGCGGGAGATCAGCGGCTCCGTGGCCAGTTCCTTCTTCAGCCGCGCCTTCAACTGGGCGACCCGGTTGCGGGACCGCTCGTCGAGCTCGGCGTACTCCGGGATCTGCTCGGGCCGGATGTACAGGGGGTTGACGTAGCGTCGCGAGGTCGGCAGGTACGGGGACGCCTCGATCGGCGGGACCGGTTGCGCGGCGTGCAGAGGGTTGACCAGCACATAGCTCGCGAACTGCTGCGTGGCCGACCACGTCGACAGGTCGGCCAGGTCGAGCAGGTCGCCGAAACCCCAGGAGTCCTCGGAGGTGACGCTGTACAGCTGCGCGGCATACCCCCAGGCCCGCTTCTCCCCCATCGCGGCGGGGAAACCCAGGAACGCCGGGCTGACCACCAGGGTCGACTCGGCCTGGCCCGCCTCCGTGGTGGCCTGGAGCCGGTGGTAGCCCACCGGCAGGTCGGCCGGGAGCTCGAAGGACGCCTGACCGGTGAGCACACCGTCCACCCAGCGAGGGGGCTCGTCGTCGGCGACCTGCGCGGCGTCGCGGAAGCCGCCCTCCTCCAGCCGGACGGCCAGGCGCACCCACGCGCCGTCGGGGAGGTGCACCTGCACGGACTTCGCAGTGCCCTGTTCCATCACCACGCACGGCGGCAGCAACCGCGTCCACGGACGCAGCCGCAGCGCCTCCAACGCCGCGCTGGCCCGCCCGGGATCGGACGCGTCCACGTCCATCGCGGCGAGGATGGCGATCACGGTCTCGTCGGTGACCTCGGTGAGGCGTCCCTTCCAGTCCCAGAATTCCGTGGCGATACCGAACGCCGTCGCGAGTTCTGCGAGGAACGGGTTGGACAGGGCCATTGCTTCCGGGGCGCCTTCGGGTCGTCGGACGGGTCAGCCAACAATACTGCCCGGAACGCTCAGCCCCGCTCGAACGGGGCCAGCAGGCGGCGCAGCAGGCTCGCCAGTTCGTCCCGCTCGTCGGCGCCGATCGCGGAGAGCACCGCGCGCTCGAAGACCAGCAGGTCGGCGAGCGCGTCCTGGACCCGCTCCCGGCCGGTGTCGGTGAGTCGGACCAGGACGCCGCGCCGGTCGTCGGCATTGGGCTGGCGCAGCACCAGGCCGCGGGTCTGGAGCCGGTTCACGCGGTTGGTCATCGTCCCGGAGGTGGACAACGTCTGGCGGATCAGTTCCCCGGGGGACAGCTCGTAGGGGTGCCCGGCCCTGCGCAGCGCGGCGAGGACGTCGAACTCCCAGACCTCCAGGTCGTGCGCGGCGAACGCCTCGGCGCGGGCGCGGTCGAGGTGACGGGCCAACCGGCTGATCCGCGACAGGCTGCCCAGCGGGGCGACGTCCACTCCGGGGAGTTCCCGCTCCCACGCGGCCAGGATCAGGTCGACCTCGTCCACCGCTGCGATACCCCCTCGATTATCTCGATGTCGAGACTTTACCCGAGGGAGGGCGCCGAGGTCAGCGGGCGGCGGAGTGGTTCTCCACAGCGCCGATGCGACCCGAGGAGAGAGCGGCGACCAGCCCGACCACAGCCATTGCGGTCAGCGGCGCGCCGAACCCGAACACCGCGTCACCGCGGGCGAGGCCGAGCGCGAAGAGGGTTCCGGCCAGGCCCGCGCCGATACTGCTGCCGAGCGACTCGCCCACCTGCAGCGAGGACGTGTTCCTGCCGAGCTCGATCGGAGCCGACAGCTGCATCGTGGCCAGCGACGTACTGGCCACCGACAGGCCCATGCCCAGCCCGGCGAACAGCCAGCCGATCACGGCGACGGCCAGCATCTGCCCGGGGAACCAGGCCGAGAGTGCGGGGAGGGCGAGCCCGATGACGAGGCTGGCCGCCCCCGCGAGGATGATCTGGTCCCGCCGCAGCGGCAGCCAGGAACGCGACTGCAGCCAGGCGCCCCCCATCCAGCCGCAGGAGCCGAAGGTGAGGATCGCGCCCGACCACCACAGCGACAGGCCCTCGGCACGCACCAGCATCAGCGGCAAGAAGGTCTGGGCGCCGGCGAAACCCGCCGCGGTGAGCGCGCGGACCACGATCACCGAGGGCAGGCCGCGCCGGGCCGGCCGGAAGCCCGCCGGCAGCAGCGGGGGCAGGCCGAACCACAGCA
>NZ_JASGES010000146.1:0-22765 GCF_047606205.1 Propionicimonas sp.
CCCCCGGCCGAGCCGCGGGGCCGGCGGCCCTCTTCCGGGGGCCGGCTGCCTGGCGCAGCCGACGGCCCCCGGCGAGGGCCCGGGCGGCTACCCGAACAGCTGGTTGACCTGGTCGTTCGCCGCGGTGAGCGAGTCGGCCGTGGCCTTCCCGGTGAACACCGCGTCCACCGCCGGGGTCATGATGTTGTTGATCTCGGACGCATGGTCGGTGATCGGGAACAGGAACGTCGTGCCGTCCTTCACGTGGACGAGGAAGGACGAGTCCACGTCGATCCCCTTCGCTGCGAAGGCCGAGGCCGCCGCGTCCGTGCCGCTGGGGATGGCAGGGAAGACCACACCGGACTTGCCGACGATGTCCTGGCAGGCCGCCGAGCCGAGGAACTCGACCCACTTGGCTGCCGCCGGCTTGTTCTGCGACCCGGCCCAGATCGAGTCGGCCAGCCCGTTGTACATGCTGGCGCGCTTTCCGTCCGGTCCGGTCGGGGTCGGTGCGAGGCCGGTCTCGACGCCCTTGTAGCCGAACATCTGGTTGATCATCCACGAGCCGTTGGTGATCATCGCGTACTTCCCCGCGCCGAAGATGTCCGCGGAGCTCTGGCCGGTGACGGACTCGAGGCTGGGCATGTACCCCTTCTCGATCAGCGAGCGCATCCACGTGATTGTGTTCTGGAACTCGGGCTTGTCGTAGTTGTAGTGGGTGCCCCACGGGTTCTTGTCGGTCACCGTCCAGCCGGTGGTGCCGGTGTACATGCTCCACTGGGTCTGGCCGTTGCCGCCGCCCGAGCCGCCGTCGAGGCCGAGGCCGTAGACCTTCACGTGGTTCTTGTCGAAGCCGGCCTCGTCACCGCGGGTGCCGTTCGCGTCGACGGTGAGGTGGGCGATCATCTTCTCGTAGGAGCCGCCGTCGGTCGGGTTCCAGGTCATGGATCCCAGGTCGGAATCGCTGACCCCGGCCTTGGAGATCAGCAACTTGTTGTAGAAGATCGCGACCGTGTCGAAGTCCTTCGGCAGGCCGTAGCGCTGCCCGTCCTGGCCCACCCACAGATCGGCGAGGCCCTTCTGGTAGCTGTCGGTCGCCACGCCGTCCTTGGCCAGGGTGGCGTCCAGCGGGACGAGCTGGCCCTGGGTCACGAACTCGGGGTACTTCGACAGGTGGTTGGTGAACACGTCCGGAGCGGTGCCGGCGACGAAACCGTTGGTGATGTTCGTCCAGTAGTCGTCCCAGCTGTACTGGGTGATCTTGACCGTGACGTCCGGGTTGGCTGTGTGGAAGGCGTCCGCGCACTGCTGGTAGACCGGCTTCTGGTTGCTGTCCCACAACCAGTAGTTGACGGTGCCGGAGGCGCTGGAGGTGTCGATGGCCTCGCCGGTGGCTGCGGCGTTGCCACCGGTGCCCGTCGTGCCGGCGTCGCTGCTGCAGGCGGTGAGGGAGAGGGCGAGCGCGGCCACAGCGGAAATCGCTGCACCGGCCGTTCGCCAGGTGGGTCGGGACATGGGTCGACCTTTCTTCGGATGGGTTGGATGCGGTCGTGCATGGTCCTCCGGCCCGGTGCTCCGGGTCGGCGGGCTGTTCGGGAACCCGCTCAGCGGGCGGTGGGGGGCTACTTCGAGCCGGAGTAGCCGATCGAGTCGATGATCTTGCGGGCGAAGGCGAAGAACAGGATCAGCACGGGGAGCGCGGCGATGAGCGTTGCGGCCATCAGGCCCGCCCAGTCCGGTGAGCCCGCCGGCGTCTGGCTGCGGAAGACGCCCAGCGCGACCGTGAGCACCTTGGTCGAATCCGAGTTGCCCACCAGCAGCGGCCAGAAGTAGTCGTTCCAGGTGTTGATGAACGTCAGGATCGCGAGTGTCGTGATCGGGGCGGTGCTCATCGGGAGGATGATCCGGAAGAACGTCCGCCATGGCCCGGCGCCGTCCAGGGACGCGGACTCCTCGATCTCCCTGTTGATGCCCAGGAAGAACTGGCGCAGGAAGAAGATCGCGAACGGGGTCATCAGGAAGGTCGGCAGGATCATCCCCGGGAAGGTGTTCAGCAGACCGAGGTTCTTGATCAGGACGAAGTTCGGCAGGCTGGTGAAGATCGGCGGCACCAGCAGTGCTCCGAGGAAGACGCCGAACACGATGTTGCGTCCGGGCCAGCGCAGCCGGGCGAAGGCGTAGGCAGCCATCGAGCAGAAGAAGACCTGACCGATGGTCACGGCGCCGGCGTAGATCACCGAGTTGCGCAGGTACAGCCAGAAGTTCACCGAGGCCCCGGAGCCGCCCTCTGCGATCGCCTGCGCCTGGGTGCCGAGGCCGAGGACGCGCTGGAAGGCGCCCCAGGTGAAGTCGACCGGCAGCAGGGAGCCGGGGTCGGACGGCAGCGATCGGGTGGTCGAGAAGGCGGTCCGGATCATCCACAGGAACGGGAAGATCGACAACGCGAGGAAGAAGATCATCGCGACCCAGGCGAGGATGCGGCCGGGGGTGAGGGTGCGGCGGAGCCGCTTCTGGGCGGCGTCGGCGCGAGCAGCGGTGGTGGTGGTTGACATGGCCCTACTCCTCACGCGAGGTCGGATTCGCCGGCGCGGAGCAGCCGGAGCTGGAGGGCGGCCATCACGGCCAGGATCAGGAAGAGGATCACCGACAGGGCGCTGGCGTAGCCGAACTGACCCTCCGCGAACGCCTTCTGGTAGATGTAGTACTGGAACACTCGGGTGACGTTGACGGGGCCGCCGCGGGTGGTGACGGCGACCGTGTCGAAGACCTGGAAGGAGCCGGTCACCGTGATCACCAGGACCATCGCGAGGACGGGCCGGAGCAGCGGCAGCGTGATCCGCCAGAACGAGCTCCACTCCGAGCTGCCGTCGATGGCCGCGGCCTCGTAGACGTACTTGGGGATGGTCTGGATGCCGGCGAAGACCAGCAGTGCGGTGTAGCCCATGTGCCGCCACACGTTGACGAACGCGATGGTCGGGATCGCCCAGAACTCGTCGCCGAAGAAGGCGATCCGGTTGAGCCCGGTCGACTCGATGAACTGGTTGACGATGCCGATCTGGTAGTCGAGCAGCCAGAACCAGACCATGGCCGCGATCACGTTCGAGATCAGCCAGGGCAGCAGCAGCGCACCGCGGAGCAGGGTGGACTGGGTGAGCCGCTGCATCAGCACGGCGAGCAGGATCGCGATCACCGTCTGGAAGCCGATGTTCAGGATGACGTATTCGATCGTCACCCCGAGTGCGTTCCAGAACAGCGGGTCGCTGCCGATCTTGGCGAAGTTGGCGAAGCCCACCCACTTCGGCGTGCTCAGGATGTTGTACTGGGTCATGCTGAAGTAGAAGCCGCGGATCGTCGGTACCAGGAAGAACGTCACGAAGCCGATCAGGGCCGGCAGGATGAAGACCAGTGCGGGACCCAGCTCGTTGCGGCCGCCCGATGCTCGCGACGAGGCGTTCCTGGTTCGGCGGGACGGGCGTCCGATCCGGACTGCTGTGTTCGTACTCACCACTTTTCCCCTCGTTGGGATGGTGCCGCTGTGCGCGGACTCTGTCGATGGCGGAGACGCTACACGTGTAGAGTCAGCTCGCGCAAGATCTTGATCAGGGCCAATTCTCTGCGCTTGCATGGGGATGGCGGATCGTGAAAGCCTTTGATCTATTGGTGTAGATCATCGGTTTGGGTTGAAGGAGTTCCACCTGTGCTTGCCCCGCACGTCGCCGCCGCCGTGAGCCCCGCAGGGGTGTCCGGGCGACGCGCTGCCGCGACCAGGGCGGACGTCGCCCGCCTCGCCGGGGTGAGCACGGCCGTGGTCAGCTACGTGGTCAACAACGGGCCGCGCCCGGTGGCCGCGACGACCGCCGCGCGCGTGCGGGAGGCGATGGACCTGCTCGGTTACGTCCCCAACGCGAGCGCGAGGGCGCTGCGCCGGGGCACCACGGAGCTGCTCGGCCTCGTCGTGGCCGATCCGCTGAACCCCTACTTCACCGAGTACACGGCCGAGCTCGTGAAGGCGGCGGACCGGGCGGGCAAGCGGCTGCTGGTGGTCGACACCTACCTCGACGAACGGATCGAGGCGGGCCTGGTCGACGACCTCGTCTCCCGCCAGGTGGACGGGCTGCTGTTCGCCAGCACGCTGACCCGGCTGGAGGAGTATCCGGCGCTGCGCTCGGCAGGGATCCCTGCCGTGCTGATCGACTGCCCCGGCCCGGTCCCTGGCCGGCGGACGGTGGGCACGGACGCCGCGGGTGCGGCCGGGCTGCTGGTCGACCACCTGGTCGGGCACGGCCGGCGCCGGATCGGGCTGGTGGTCGGCGACGGCGGGTTCGGTGACCCGGACCCCCGCGAGCAGGGCTGGCGGCGGGCATTGCGTGCCGCCGGCCTTCCCGAGGGACCGGTCGTGCGCGTGCCGTGGAGCCGCGAGGGCGGCTACGCCGGCGGGCGCGTCCTGCTCGAGACCGACCCGCACCTCGACGCGGTGTTCGCGAGCAACGACCAGCAGGCGATCGGCCTGCTCCGGGCCCTGCACGAGCGTGGCGTGCGCGTTCCCGAGGACGTCGCCGTGGTCAGCTTCGACGGCACCAGGGAGTCCGAGTTCTGCTGGCCGGCCCTGACCGTCGCCCGGCAGCCGCTGCCGCTGCTGGCCCGCGCCGCCATCGAGCTGCTCGGCGAGCCCGAGCGGGCGCGCGGCACGCACCGCCAGTTCGATGCCGAACTCGTCCGGCGCAGTTCGTGCGGCTGCACTCCCGACCGGATCCAGCCTGCGAGGGTCGACGTGATCACCCGCGAACACCGAAGGAGCAGCTGATGCCCGAACCCGTGAACGCCTACGTGGTGCTGCGCGCGGAGGAGGTGTGCGTCGTGCTCGACCTCGCAGCAGGCAGGCTGCCCGCGGTCGTGCACTGGGGAGCCGACCTGGGGGCGCTCGGCCGGGACGATGTCGAGGCGATGGTGCTCGGCGCGGTCCCCCCGATCGCGCCGAACGCCGTGGACGAGCCGGCCCGGGTCGCGCTGCTGCCCGAGCACCACACCGGATGGGTGGGACGCCCGGGGCTGAGTGGATCGCGGGGAGGGCGGGACTGGTCGGCACGGTTCACGACGACCTCGTTGAGTGTGGACGGGGCGCCCGCGTCCGGCTTCGTCTCATCCGGCGCGGGCGTCGTGGAGGTCGCCGCCACCGACGAGGTGGCGGGACTCGAGCTCGCGCTGACGATCGAGCTGACCTCGAGCGGGCTGCTCCGTACCCGCGCCGTCCTGACCAACGCCGGCGCGGAGCCCTACCAGCTGGACGACCTCGTCCTGGCCTATCCGGTACCCGCGGTCGCGTGCGAACTGCTCGACTTCGCGGGGCGCTGGGGCAACGAGCGGGTGCCGCAGCGCCGGGACTTCTCGGTGGGAACACACCTGCGGGAGGGCCGCAAGGGACGCACGGGCGCCGACGCCGCGACCGTCCTGCACGCGGGCACGCCGGGTTTCGGGTTCGGGTCGGGGGAGGTCTGGGGCGTCCACGTCGGCTGGAGCGGCAACCACACCCACTACGCCGAGCGCGTCTTCACCGGGGAGAAGGTGCTCGGCGGCGGCGAACTGCTGCTGCCCGGTGAGTTGGTCCTGCAGCCGGGAGAGGCGTACCGGTCCCCGTGGCTGTACGGCTCCTACGGCGTCGGCCTGGACGCCGTCGCGCGCCGGTTCCACCGGTTTCTGCGCGCCCGGCCGAACCACCCCTCCGCCGATCGTCCGGTGACCATCAACGTGTGGGAGGCCGTGTATTTCGACCACTCGCTGCAGCCGCTGCTGGAGCTGGCCGAGAAGGCTGCGGTGGCGGGGATCGAGCGGTACGTGCTGGACGACGGATGGTTCGGCTCGCGCCGCGACGACGGCGCGGGGCTGGGCGACTGGGTGGTCAGCCCGGAGGTGTGGCCGGACGGGCTGCACCCGCTGGTGGACCGCGTCCGGGGGCTCGGCATGCAGTTCGGACTGTGGTTCGAGCCGGAGATGGTCAACCTCGACTCCGACGTGGCCAGGGCGCACCCGGAGTGGATCATGGCGACCGGGGGCCGCCTGCCGGTGCCGTCCCGGCGCCAGCAGGTGATCAACCTCGGCATCGACGAGTGCTACGCCCACGTCCGCGACCAGATCCTGGCGATCCTCGACGAGTACGAGATCAGCTACATCAAGTGGGACCACAACCGGGACCTGATCGACGCCGGCACCTGGCCGGACGGCCGTCCCGGCGTGCACGCCCAGACGCTGGCCACCTACCGGCTGATGGACGAGCTCAAGGCCGCCCACCCCGGTCTGGAGATCGAGTCGTGCTCCTCGGGCGGGGCACGGGTCGACCTGGGCGTCCTGGAGCGGGCCGACCGGGTGTGGGTGTCGGACTGCATCGACCCGCTGGAGCGGCAGTCGATGCTGCGCTGGACCACCCAGCTGGTGCCGCCGGAGATGCTGGGCTCGCACATCGCGTCCGGGATCTCGCACACGACAGGCCGGTCGCACGACCTGAACTTCCGGGCCGCGACGGCACTGTTCGGACATCTCGGCGTCGAGTGGGACCTGCGTAGCGCAACGCCCGCCGAGCTCGGCGAGCTCACCGAGTGGATCGCCTTCTACAAGGCCAACCGCGACCTGCTGCTGGGCGGCGACCTGGTCCGCCTCGACGCCTCCGACGACGCCCTCCTGGCCGGTGGTGTGGTCGCCCCGGACGGCTCCAGGGCGATCTACTCCTTCGCCGCGGTGGCGACCGTGACCACCAGCCTGCTCGGCCGGCTGCGGTTCCCCGGGCTCGACCCGTCGCGCCGGTACCGGGTGCAGCCCGCCCTGGTCGGGCACGCGCCGTCCGGCATCCACCCGCCGCGATGGTGGGGTGTCGAGCGTGACCTCAGCCGGGAGATCGCCGACGTCTCCGGCGGTCGCGCGCCCAGCCTGCGCCGCACCGGCGCCGAGGCCGGCGTCGTGCTGCCGGGCGCGGTGCTGGCGTCGTCCGGCCTGATGGACGCGCCGGTGAACCCCGACCACGTCGTGCTCTACCTGGTGGACGCGGTCTGACCGGGTCGGTCCCGCCCTGCGGCATCCTGGGGCGGTTGCCAGGCACGCCGTAGGCTGGGCCGCCGACGGCAGGGGGAACGATGTCTGAGGGCAAGCCGCCGCGCGCGGTGACCAGGAACGACGTGGCGCGGCTCGCCGGGGTGAGTTCCGCCGTGGTGAGCTACGTCGTCAACGGCGGCCCGCGGCCAGTCGCCGAAGCCACCAGGGCGAAGGTGCTGGCCGCCATCGACAAGCTCGGCTACCGACCCAACGCGGCCGCGCGGTCGCTGATCACCGGGCGCTCCGACCTGATCGGCCTGATCGTGCCCGACGTCCGCAACCCCTACTTCGCGGCGCTCGCCCGTGCGGTGGAGACCGAGGCGCGCGCCCAGGGGGTGAATCTCGTGCTCGCCCAGGGGCGGACGGGGGACATGGCACCCCTGGTCGAGTCGCTCAGCGGCCACCTCGTGGCAGGGATCATCGTCGCCACCGTCCCCGAGCCCGACGCGGTCGCCGTGGTCGTGCGCAACCGGATCCCGCTGGTGCGGCTGAGCATCACCGTGCCGGGGACCGCGGGAGCATCGGTCTGGCCGGACTACTACCACGGTGCGCGCGCCGCCGTGGAGCACCTCGTCGACGTGCACGGACACCGTGAGGTCGCCCTCGTGATCGGCTCCGACCATCCCGAACGCGCCGACGAGGTGATGGACGAGCGCGAGCGCGGCTGGCGCGACGCGCTCGACCACGCCGGTCTCTCCACCCGGCACGTCGTGCGGGCGTTCTGGTCGGCCGACGGGGGCCGCGGCGCCGCGGCCCTGCTGGTCGCCGACCACCCGGAGGCGACGGCGGTGTTCGCATCCTCCGACCAGCAGGCGATCGGGCTCCTGTCCGGTCTCCACCGCGCGGGACGGAGCGTCCCCGACGACCTCGCCGTGGCCTCGTTCGACGGCTCGCCTGAGGCGGCCTTCACCGTGCCGTCCCTGACCACCGCCAGCGTCCCGGTGGCGGACATGGCTGCGGAGGCGGTGGCAGTGCTGCTCGGGGAGGACCGGCCGGTGCGCGTGCACCCCACGACCCTGGTTCGTCGGGAGTCGTGCGGCTGCCCGCTGGACCCGGGGAGCTGACCCGGCCGCAGAGCCCCCGACCACGGGGGCCCGCGAGCTCAGGGCCCGTGACCGCGGCGGGCAGGTGCGGCGACGCCGGCCCCAGAATGCGGCCCCAGAACGCGGCTCAGCCCCGCCTTTGATGGAAGGCGGGGCTGCGGGTCCCCTATCCCTAAAGGACTGCCCTTAGCTGTAACGCTGGAGTACAGGCTAGTCCCCGCAGGAGGAAGCGCGGGTGCGCCACGCCTGAGAATTCCTCGAGAGATCGGGCACGTCCCACGACGGGAACTCCGACCCCGACCAGAACCCGCCCGAGCGGTAGCGCCGCAGGGCAGGGCGGGCTCAGCTGGCCGCGGAGTGCGGGAGACCGGCGGTGTCGACGATGCCGTCGTCGTACTCCTCGGTGAGGCCGTGCGGCGTCTTCTCCCAGCGGTGGGGGTCACGGACCACCTGGATGGCTGCCCGCCAGGCGGCGTAGGAGTGCAGCAGCCAGTAGATCGGGACGAAGACGGCGAAGATCGCGATCCGCCAGTTGTAGCGGCGCCAGGCGGCCAGCCCCGAGACGATCGCCATCAACACGGTGAAGCCGACCATGTTGATGGTGCCGAAGACCAGCAGCCAGCTCGGCAACGCGATCGGCGCGACCGGGCCGATCAGCCACGCGAACAGGGTGAAGCCCAGCATCAGCGGGTAGAACAGGAACGCCATCGGCGTCCCGAGAATCAGGCCCACCATCGTGACCAGGCCCTTCCAGCCGTTGTGATGCACCCATTCCAGGGGCCGGCGGAGGTTCACGGCAGCCGTGATGATGTAGCCCTTGATCCAGCGGGTCCGCTGCCGGATCCAGGGGCCGACCTTGGCCGTCGCCTCTTCCCAGGTCGTCGAGGTCACCACGTCCACCCGGTAGCGGGACGCGGCCAGCCGCAGGCCGAGGTCGGCGTCCTCGGTCACGTTCCACGGATCCCACGCGCCGGCCTCGACCAGCGCCTTCAGCAGGAAGTGGTTGGACGTGCCGCCCAGCGGGATCGGGATGTCGGTGGTGTCCATGCCGGGCAGCATCGAGTCGAACCAGTGCGCGTACTCGATCGCGAACATCCTGGTGAGCACGTTGTAGTCGGCGTTGTAGTAGTTCAGGGCGGCCTGCAGGCAGGCCAGTGGCGGTGCGTGCCGGGAGCGGAACTCCGCGTCGTGCCGGAAGGACGACAGGACGTTCAGCAACTGGTCGGGGTCGGGCCGGTCCTCGGCGTCGAAGATCACGACGTACTCGCCGCGCGCGAACAGCAGCCCGTAGTTGCAGGCCCTCGGCTTGGTCCGCGGCTGCCCGTCCGGCACGATCAGCAGCCGCACGTAGGGCGGCGGGTCGGCCGCGCGCGCCGCCTCGATCGTCTCGGTGTCGTTCTCCTCCAGGAGCACCAGGACGTCCAGCTTCCAGCGCGGGTAGTGCAGGCTCTCGAGGTTCTCGATGATCTTCCCGATCACGTTGGCCTCCTGGTACACCGGCACCAGGATCGTGTAGACGGGCAGTTCGATCGCCCGCGCCATCAAGTCGTCCGCGTCCAGACCGCGGGCGGTGAGTTCGGTGCGCTCCGCCCGGGCGATCCGTCGCGATCGCAGCGACGTGAAGGGACGGAAGGCCGTCGAGACCACCTTGAACGAGGCATTGACGGCGAAAGCGACGTTCGCGACGGTGAGCAGGATGACCAGGGCGAGGCGCCAGTCGAACACCAGCCCCAGCACGCTGAGCACTCCGAAGGCGATCGGCACGACCTTCTGCCACGTGGCCAGCCCCTGCTTGGCCGAGAAGTCGGGGGCGCGGGACGCGAACCCCTCGGAGATCTCGAACAGGTGCTGCTCGCGCAACTCGCGCTGCACGGCAGCCTGGATCTGCGCGTCGCTCGCGACCCGGAACTCCACCCGCACGTCGGGGAAGCACCGGCCGACCTCCTCGACCAGGTCGGCGTCGGGGCGGACGCAGGTCGCGACGTACTGCACGTGCTCGTCCCTGCGCCACGGGATCCACCGCTGCCACTCCGCCGTGGTGAGTCCGGCGCTGGCGAGTTGACCCCCGTCGGGGGGCTCGGCGTCCAGGTCGACCAGCGGGACGCCCCAGTAGCCGGCTAGCGCCGCATACATCTGCTCGGGGGTGAGTGCCCCCTGCATGACCAGGTGCCGGCCGAGGCCGCCGCCCTCGACCTCCTGCTCCGCGCGCGCCCACATCAGGGCGCCCGCGTCGATCTGGCGGGTCGTCAGCAGGTGGTTGCCGAAGGTCATCCGCCGGTCCTCAGGTAGATCGTCACCGTGTCGTCGCTGAACGCCACCTGGTAGGCGCCCGCCACCGCCGGCGACGCGGCGAGCGCGTTCGTGACCGCGTCGGAGGAGTCGTCGCTCGCCCACAGCCAGCGGGCGTGCGCTGTCGGGTCGGCGATGGCGTCGCTGAAGAGGGTGTCGGTCGAGCGCAGGTAGTACTCGCGCAGCGGGATGCCGGCCAGCGGCAGGATGTTGTTGTCGGCCACGGCCTCGTCGAGGATGATCCGGCCGCCGTCGTAGTGACCACCCAGCCACTCGGCCGCGGACCGGGCTCCGGTCTTGAGCGTGTACTGCGTCGACGCCTCGCTGAGGACGAACGACCGCAGCGAGGGGTCCTGGAGCTGCCAGACCGACTGGCCGATGATCGCCACGGCGACCAGAGCGCCCAGGAGGCTCCGGCGCAGGTTCGCCAGCCGCGGGCTGGTCCGCTTCAGCCGGGTCGAGACCACGTCCACCCCGATGCCGGTCACCAGGGCCAGCGGCAGCACGGTCGCCATGCCGTACCGGTTGTTCCAGACGGAGGTGTCCGACGAGGCGGGGTTGAAGATGACGGCCTGGCCCGCGTAGAGGCTGAAGGCCATGAATGCCCAGGTGATCGAGGTCATCGCCAGGAACAGCCAGCGGTTCAGCGACCGCTCCGTGAAGACGAGGATGAGCAGGGCGGCGGCGGCCAGCGCCAGCGTCCCCGTCCCGGCCGTGCCGGCCACGGCGGCGTTCATGGTGGCGACGCTGCGGACGAGGTCGCCCTTGGTGGTCAGGCCCTGAGCGACCAGGTCGGCCTGGAGGGCGTTCGCCGAGTACTCCCCGAAGAGGAAGGCGAGCGGGTCGTGGAACGTGACCCAGTTGTAGGCGAGCCACCACAGCATCGTGGTGAACGGCACGACGGCGAAGCCGAACACGTACTTCACGACGGCGGCGAGGCGGCGGTCCCGCAACCAGGCCACCAGTGCGACGAACAGGGAGCCGGCGAGAACCAGTGCCCAGCCCTCGTAGCGCGACATCGTCGCGATGGCGGCAGGGATGCCGGCGAAGACCGCCAGCTCTCCGGGACTGAGCCGGCGGGACTTGGTCGCCCAGTTGGACACTCCGGCGAGCGTCCCGGAGATGCCGGCGATCAGCACCGGCTCGGTGAGCGCGGTCGAGTGCAGGTACAGCATCGACGGGTTGGCCACGATCAGGGCGACCACGACCAGCCGGGGGGTCAGGCCGAGCCCCCAGCGGGCGGCGGCGCGGTAGCAGCCGGCTGCGGTGGCGGCCAGGCATCCGGCCCCGAGGAGCGCGGCGCCCCAGCCGCTCTGCCAGGCCCACAGCCACAGCACGAACGGGGCCAGCAGGACGTGCGGGATGGGCAGCCAGACCGTGCCGAGCTGGCCGAGCCCCGGGTCGGTCATCGTGTCGAAGAGCCGGCGCGCGATGGTGAGGTGGCTGAGCGCGTCCCCGTAGGCGAGGCTCAACCCGGAGGGCACGAACGAGGCGGACGCGGCCAGCGAGGCCAGCCCGGCCACCACCGAGACCGGGACGGTGCCCGCGATTCGACGGCCCACCACGGGTGAGTGCAGTTCCTCCCACAGCCGGGCGACGCGCGCCCAGGCGGACTCGCGGTAGGAGCCGGGGATCGGGCCGGTGAGCGTCGTCAAGAATCGCACCTCAGAGGAGAGCAGCGGTGCTGGTGCAACACCGTCGGGGAGAACCCCGAAAACACTACTTCATCGACCCGACGGACCACCGCAGCAGGCCAGCTTGTCGCAGGAAATCATCGTTTGGCAATCTCCCCGGCGAAATCTGGAACGGTGCCGGCCCGCCCCCGGCCGGACCGGGGCGGTGGCACTTTTCCGGACTTCATCGGTGAGCTAGGGTCGGCAACGATCCAACCGGAGGCATCAATGGAGCAGCTTGGGATGGGGACGGTGCTGGACCTCGACCAGCTCCAGAAGGTACTCGAGGACTTCTCCGAGGCGACCGGCCTGGCGACGGTCGCGGTCGACACCCGGGGCGCCCCCGTGACGCCGGCGTGCGCCTTCACCGACTTCTGCCGGATGATGCGCTCCGACCCGATGCGGGACAAGCTCTGCCACGGTTGCGACGCGCACGGCGGCCTGCAGTCCCTCATCGAGGGGTCCCCGCAGGCCTACCGCTGCCACTCCGGGCTGGTGGATTTCTCCGTCCCGGTCACCGACGGGGACAAGTACGTGGGCGCCATCCTGTGCGGGCAGGTGCGCGTGCCGGAGGCGGAGCAGCCGGACTTCCTGACCAGCCGGACCGCCTGGCGGGGCGACGAGCAGCTGGAGGACCTGTACGAGCAGGTCCCGACCTCGAGCCTGAAGAAGATCGCCGCGGCGGCCAAGACGCTGCTGGGGCTGAGCCTGAGCATCGACGGCGTCCGGACCCACCGGGTCGCCACGCGTCCGGCTCCGGTGCTGAAGCCGTCGCTGCCCGTGCTCGCCCTCGTCCCGTACCGGCGCCCGCCCGAGCCCGAGCCGGACGCGGCTCCGGTCCCGCCGGCTCCGGAGGGCTTCGCCGCGGTACGCGCCGCGATGGACGCGGAGGACCTGGCCGGAGCGTTCGCCGAGGCGAGCCAGTTGCTGGACGACGCGTTCGCCGGCCCGGGGGACGTGCGGGCCCACGTCGCCGCGCTCGAGGACGTCGTTCTGGCGGTCACCGCCGACTGCGCGCCCCGGCTGGTCCCGCATCTCACCCAGGTCGTGAACCGGCAGCGGGAGCGCCGGACCCTGTCGGTGAACCGGTACCAGACGCAGCTCTACCTGGAGCGGTTGCTGGGGATGCTGCTGGACGAGATCGTGCGTTCGCGTCCGCACCGGCGCCGGGACCTGCGCGACCTGCTCAACGACATCGCGCGGCACCCGAACCGCGCCCTGTCGCTGACCGAGGCCGCCGCTGCCACGCACTGGTCGCCCGGCCACCTGTCGAAGTTGTTCAAATCGGTCACCGGCTACACATTCGTGTCGTATGTGACCGCCTGGCGGATCCAGCGCGCGCGGCTGATGCTAGCTTCCACCCAGATGCCGGTGCAGAAGATCGCGACGGAGCTGGACTTCAACCAGGTCAACTACTTCTCTCGCGTCTTCCGTGCGCACACGGGGATGTCGCCCAGCGAGTACCGGCGGCAGTTCTCTGCGCGCGACGGGAGACCAACCGGTGTTTCGCTTCCAGCTCACCACCACGCTCTGCTACGGGCCTGACTCCTTGTCGGCGCTGGCCGACCTCGACGGCCGCCGCGTCCTGATCATCACCGACTCCTTCCTCGCGGCGACGCCGCTGATGGGCCAGGTGCGCAGCGCGCTCTCCGCCGCGACGGTGGAGGTGTTCGACCAGGTGATCCCCAACCCGGACGTGGCCGCCGTGGCCGCGGGCCTGCGCGCGTTCCTCGCCTTCGGTCCGGACGCGCTGGTCGCCCTCGGCGGCGGGTCACCGATCGACACGGCGAAGGCCGTGCGCAAGCTCGCGCTCGAGCAGGGACACCGCGCCGACGCGGGCTTCTACGTGATCCCCACCACCAGCGGCACCGGTTCGGAGGTCACCTCCTTCGCCGTCGTGACCGACCCGCACAGCCACGCCAAGCTGCCGCTGACGTCGGCGGACATGCTGCCCGATGTGGCGATTCTCGACCCCGAGGCGGTTGCCACCGCGCCGCCGCGGCTGGTCGCGGACTCGGGCATGGACGCGGTGAGCCACGCCATCGAGGCCTACGTCGCGCTCGGCCACAACGACTTCTCCGACGCCCTCGCGGAGAAGGCGCTGCGGATCGCGGACACCTACCTGGTGCGCAGCTACCGCAGCAACACCGATCTCAAGGCGCGCGAGCACCAGCACACCGGCGCCACCATGGCCGGGATCGCGTTCCAGAACTCCGGGCTGGGAATCGTGCACGGGCTGTCCCACGCCATCGGCGGATCGTTCGCGGTCGCTCACGGGCGGCTCAACGGGATCCTCCTGCCGCACGTCATCGAGTACAACGCCGGCGTGCTGGGCCTGCGCCCGAGCCACGTGTCCCCGGTCGGCCGTCGCTACGTCAGCCTCGCCGGGGCGATCGGCCTGACCGCGTCCAGCGACCGCAACGTGGTGTTCGGCCTGGTCGGGTGGCTGGAGCGGATCCGCCGCGAGCTGGAGATGCCGGCCAGCATGACCGAGGCGGGCATCGACGCCGGCGAGTTCCGCGCCGCGATCCCTGCGCTGGCGGCCACTGCCCGCAAGGACTTCTGCACCTCCGGCAACCCGGTGCCCGCCACCGAGGGCGACCTGGCCGGCATCCTGCACGCGATCGTCTGAGCGTCCGCCGTTCGCCCGTGGACCGAGTGAGGAACCGTCCCCGATTCGGTCCACCTTCGGGCCGGGTCGAGTCGGGGACGGTTCTCTACTCGGTCCACTTTCGTTCAGGGCCGGGCCGGATCGGGGACGGTTCTCTACTCGGTCCACTTTCGGGCCGGGCCGGGGCGGGGACGGTTCTCTACTCGGTCCACCTTCGTTCAGGCCAGGCGCTCGGCGAGGGCGGGGATGCCCTCGCCGGTGACCGCGGAGACCTCGTAGATCTCGGTGGCCCCGGCGAGCCTCAGGTGGCTGCCGGCGGTGGCGATCGCGGTCGGGCCGGCCAGGTCGGTCTTCGTCACCACGCCGATGGACGGCGGCATGAAGAAGGTGGTGAAGCCGGGCTGGAACCTCGCGTCGGCGACGGTCGCCGATGCCAGCAGCACCACCAGGTCGACCTCGAAGGACGCCAGCCGGAGCGCGTGCTTGAACCACGGCAGTTCCAGGTACTCCCCAGGAGTGTCGACCACGTGGCCGTCGGTGTAGATCGTCTCGGTCTTCGCGTAGGCCAGGTCGGCGCCGTGGAGTCGCTGCAGCAGGGTGGTCTTGCCACACCCGACCCCACCGACCAGCAGGATCCGCTTCACGTCCGGGTCAGCGGCGGACGGGCGAAGCCGAGCTCGTCGCACAGCACCGACACCACACTCTCGACCGCCGACGTGACGTCGGTGAGCCGGCCGAGCACGACCAGCGAGCCGGAGAACCGGTCCACGAAGCCGAGCTCGACCGACGCGGCCTTGGTCGCGATGTCGGCGGCGATGATCGCCGCCTCGCTCGGGGTGATCGTCATGACGCCGATGGCGCCATCGGCCTGGGCGAGGCCGACCTTCGGGTAGAGGCGCGCATCGGGGTTGGCCACCACGTGGGCGAGCGTCACCTGCTTGCCAGGGACGAACTCCTGGATGATGCGCTGCTTCTCCGACATCCGTGCCTCTCGGTGATCGGGCGAGGCCCGCCCGCAGCCCATCGTCGGCGCGGCAGGGGAGGGTGTCAACCACTGTGCCGGTCCCGTGCAGACCAGCACGAATCGGTCACCGGAGTTGCATTTTCTGGCTCTCCTGGCGCCGGCGATCGGGCCGGAAAGTCGTCGCTCCAGGCGCGTTTATTGACCCGGTGTGGGCCTAGCGTCAAAGGCGAACGCCGCAGGTGGATTTCCCGCCGTGGCCCGAAGACCCAACGGAGGAGTCTGGAATGCAGGAAGCCCTCGGAATGGTGGAGACGAAGGGTTTCGTCGCCGCTGTTGAAGCCGCTGACGCCATGGTCAAGTCGGCCAACGTAGTTCTCATTGGAAGCCAGCGGGTCGGCTCGGGCCTGGTCACCGTGCTGGTCCGTGGCGATGTCGGTGCCGTCAAGGCCGCCACCGACGCCGGTGCCGTCGCCGCCCAGAACGTGGGCGAGCTGGTGTCCGTGCACGTCATCCCGCGTCCGCACACCGACGTGGAGAAGATCCTCCCGTCGGCCGAGAAGTGAGGTCGTGACCACCCATGGCTACTGAGGAACTGGTCAACCAGATCATGTCCGCCGTGATGAAGAAGATCGACGGCGGCGCCGCCGCTGCGTCCGCGGCACCCGCAGCACCCAGCTACGCCGGCGCCCGTCCGGCGAGCACCGAGTTCGTCGGCGCGAGCCCGATCGGCGACACGATCGGCCTGGTCATCGCCAACGTCGACCCGCAGATCCACGAGCTGATGAAGATCGACCCCAAGTACAAGTCGATCGGGATCATCGGCGACCGCACCGGCGCCGGTCCGCAGATCTTCGCCGCCGACGAGGCGGTGAAGGCGACCAACACCGAGATCGTCGCGATCGAACTGCCCAGGGACACCAAGGGCGGCGCCGGTCACGGCTCCCTGATCATCTTCGGTGCCGAGGACGTCTCCGACGCCCGCCGCGCCGTCGAGGTCACCCTGAGCGAGATCGAGCGCACCTTCGGCGACGTCTACGGCAACGATGCGGGCCACCTGGAGTTCCAGTACACGGCCCGCGCCTCGCACGCCCTGAACAAGGCGTTCGGCGCCCCGCTGGGCAAGGCCTTCGGCATCACGGTCGGCGCCCCGGCCGCGATCGGCGTGGTCCTGGCCGACACCGCGGTGAAGGCGTCCACCATCGACGTCATCGGCTACTCCAGCCCGGCCGCGGGCACCAGCTACTCCAACGAGGTCATCTCGTTCTTCACCGGTGACTCCGGCGCGGTGCGGCAGGCGATCATCGCCGCCCGCGAGGTGGGCCGCGGCTTGCTCGGTGCGATGGGCACCTACCCCGAGTCCTCGACGACTCCGTACATCTGAGACGAGGCACAACGTGCAGAGCAAGCGATTCGAGGCGCTCGACGCCCGTCCGGTCAACTCCGACGGGTACGTCACCGAGTGGCCTGAGGTCGGTCTGATCGCCATGAGCAGCCCGAACGACCCGAAGCCGTCGATCCGCGTGGTGGACGGCAAGGTCGTCGAGCTGGACGGCAAGCAGCGCGCCGACTTCGACATGATCGACACGTTCATCGCCGACTACGGGATCAAGCTGGACAACGCCGAGGCGGTCTGCAGGATGGACTCCCTCGAGCTGGCCCGCAAGCTGGTCGACTTCAACGTGCCGCGCGCCGAGGTGGTCGCACTGACCACGGCGATGACACCGGCGAAGATCACCGAGGTGGTCAGCCAGATGACCGTCCTCGAGATGATGATGGCCGTCACCAAGATGCGGGCCCGGATGACCCCGGCCAACCAGGCCCACGTCACCAACCTGAAGGACAACCCGGTCCAGATCGCCGCCGACGGCGCCGAGGCAGCCCTGCGCGGCTTCGCCGAACTGGAGACCACGGTCGGCGTTGCCCGCTACGCACCGTTCAACGCCATCGCCCTGATGGTCGGCGCGCAGGTCGGACGCCCCGGCATCCTCACCCAGTGCGCGGTCGAGGAGGCCACCGAGCTGAACCTCGGCATGCGCGGCTTCACCGCCTACGCCGAGACGGTCTCGGTCTACGGCACCGAGCCGGTGTTCATGGACGGCGACGACACCCCGTGGTCGAAGGCTTTCCTCGCCTCCTGCTACGCGTCCCGCGGCCTGAAGATGCGGTTCACCTCCGGCACCGGCTCCGAGGTCCAGATGGGCTACGCCGAGGGCAAGTCGATGCTGTACCTGGAGTCCCGCTGCCTCTACATCACCAAGGCGGCCGGCTCCCAGGGCATCCAGAACGGCTCGGTCTCCTGCGTGGGCGTCCCCGCGGCCGTGCCGAGCGGCGTCCGGGCGATCCTGGCCGAGAACCTGATCGCGATGGCGCTCGACCTGGAGTGCGCGTCCAGCAACGACCAGACCTTCACCCACTCCGACCTGCGGCGGGTGGCCCGCTCGCTGATGCAGTTCGTGCCGGGCACGGACTTCATCTGCTCGGGCTACTCTGCGACCCCGAACTACGACAACATGTTCGCCGGCTCCAACTGGGACGCCGACGACTACGACGACTGGCTGATCATCCAGCGCGACCTGAAGGTCGACGGTGGCCTGCAGCCGGTCCTGGAGGAGGACGTGGTCCGGGTCCGCAACCGCGCGGCCAAGGCGATCCAGGCGCTGTTCCGCGAGCTCGGCCTGACCGAGGTCACCGACGCCGAGGTCGAGGCCGCCACCTACGCCAGGGGCAGCCAGGACATGCCTGCCCGGAACGTGGTGGAGGACCTGAAGGCGGCCGAGGACGTCATGAAGCGCGGCATCACCGGTGTCGACCTGGTCAGGGCGCTCGCCAAGTCCGGCTTCGACGAGGTGGCCGAAGCCGTCTACGGAATCCAGAAGCAGAAGGTCGCCGGCGACTACCTGCACACCGCGGCGATCCTGACCAAGGACTTCGAGGTGATCAGCGCGGTCAACCAGCCCAACGACTACCGCGGGCCGCAGACCGGCTACCAGATCTCCGAGGAGCGCTGGAACCAGCTGAAGACCATCCGCCAGGCGATCAGCCCAGAGAACGTCTGAGGGAGGACGACAGATGGACGAGAAGACGCTGCGCAGCATCATCGAAGAGGTCATCAGGGAGTTCAGCGGCGGCTCGGGAGGGACGGCCACGGCCGTCGCGACCGCCCCGAGCGTCGCCTCCGCGGCCGGGGCGCTGTCGATCAGCGAGTCCGGGCCCGCTGAGCGCGGCACCAACCCGCGCGAGGTCGTGATCGCCCTGGCCCCCGGCTTCGGCGGCCGGATGACCGGCACGATCATCGGTCTGGACCACGGCGACGTCCTGCGCGAGGTCTGCGCGGGCATCGAGGAGCAGGGCCTGAGCTACCGGTTCATCCGGGTGTTCCGCACCGCGGACGTCGGCTTCATCGCCCACGAGGCGGCCAAGCTGTCCGGTTCGGGCATCGGGATCGGCATCCAGTCCCGCGGCACGACGGTGATCCACCAGAAGGACCTGCCGCCGCTGAGCAACCTGGAGCTGTTCTCCCAGGCACCGCTGATCGACCTCGACACGTTCCGGGCCATCGGCCAGAACGCGGCCAAGTACGCCAAGGGCGAGTCCCCCTCACCGGTGCCGGTCCGCAACGACCAGATGGCCCGGCCGAAGTACCAGGCCATCGCGGCGCTGTGGCACATCAAGGAGACCCAGCTCTGCGACCCGAACAAGAAGACCCAGGCCCTTCGGGTCGAGTACCGGTAGGAGAGCGACGTGGAATCCGAAGAACTGATCCGCCAGATCATGTCCGAGGTGATGGCGAACCTCGGCAAGGACCAGGTCACGTTCGCCAAGAAGCCGGCCGGGGCGTCCGCCACGGGCACCGTCGACCGGTCCAGCTACCCGCTGGGCGAGCGGATGCCGCAACAGATCAAGGCTGCGACCGGCAAGCCGCTGTCCGAGTTCAGCTTCGCGAAGGTGACCTCGGGCGAACTCGGCGCAGAGGACTTCCGGATCGCCCCGGAGACCCTCGAGCTGCAGGCCCAGGTCGCCGAGTCCGTCGGACGCGACACGCTCGCCCGCAACATGCGCCGTGCCGCCGAGCTGATCAAGGTGCCCGACGCGGAACTGCTGGAGGTGTACAACGCGTTGCGTCCCTACCGCTCGACGAAGGCGGAGCTGTACGGCATCGCGGACAACCTGGAGAGCACCTACGGGTGCACCGTGAACGCCGCCTTCATCCGCGAGGCCGCGGACGTCTACGAGAAGCGCGGACGCCTGAAGGCCGAGTGACCGGTTCCGGCGGGCTCCGACCACGGTGTCGGTCCCGCCGGGCACCGCTTCCCAACCCCACCACGATCGAGGACCCAGCGGCATGGCACTGATCGCCGGTATCGACATCGGCAACGCCACCACCGAGGTGGCACTCGCGGAGCTCTCCGCGGGTGCCACCCCGGTCTTCCTCGCGTCCTCGATCGTTCCCACGACCGGCATCAAGGGCACGGCGCAGAACACGCAGGGCGTGTTCGCCGCCCTCACCGTCGCGCTGGCCTCCGCCGGCCGCACGGTGGCGGACCTCGACCTGATCCGGATCAACGAGGCCGCTCCCGTGATCGGCGACGTGGCGATGGAGACCATCTCGGAGACGATCATCACCGAGTCGACGATGATCGGGCACAACCCCACCACCCCCGGCGGGCTCGGTATCGGCGTCGGCACCACGGTGCGGGTGGGCGACCTCGACCGCACCACCCCGGGCACCGCCTACATCGTGGTGGCCGACCGGAGCCACAGTTTCGAGGACGTCGCCGTCCGGATCAACGACGCGGCCACCCGGGTACAGGTCACCGGCGCGATCCTGCAGCGCGACGACGGCGTGCTGGTGCACAACCGGCTGCGGCACAAGATCCCGATCGTCGACGAGGTCGCCCTGATCGACAAGGTTCCGATCGGCATGCTCGCCGCCGTCGAGGTCGCCGAGGTCGGACGGATCATCGAGACCCTCGCGAACCCCTACGGCATCGCCACGCTGTTCTCGCTGAGCCCGGAGGAGACGGCCTCGGTGGTGCCGATGGCGCGCTCGCTGGTCGGCAACCGCTCCGCCGTGGTGATCAAGACACCGAAGGGCGACGTCACCGAGCGGCGGATCCCGGCCGGTTCGCTGACCTTCGTCGGCGAGCGCACCGCCAGTGTCGACGTGGACGGCGGCGCCGAGGCGATCATGCGAACGGCGGGCACCGTCGGGCAGATCAGCGACATCAAGGGCGAACCCGGCACGAACATCGGCGGGATGATGGAGAAGGTCCGCGTCGTGATGGGCCGCCTGACCGACCGTGACCCGTCCGGGATCGAGGTCACCGACCTGCTGGCCGTCGACACCCAGGTTCCGCAGAAGGTGTCCGGGGGCCTGGCCGGCGAGTTTTCGCTGGAGGCCGCCGTCGGGATCGCGGCGATGGTGCGGGCCGACCACCTCCAGATGCAGCGGATCGCCCACGACATGACCGCCCAGTTCGCGATCCCGGTCGAGGTCGGCGGCGTCGAGGCGGAGATGGCCGTCCGCGGCGCACTGACCACACCCGGAGCGTCCGTGCCCATCGCCATCCTCGACATGGGGGCCGGCTCCACCGATGCGTCCGTGCTGAAGGCGGACGGCACCGCGCGGTCGATCCACCTCGCCGGCGCGGGCAACATGGTGACCCTGCTGATCCAGTCCGAGCTGGGCCTGGAGAGCTCAGAGGACGCCGAGAACGTGAAGCGCTATCCGCTGGCCAGGGTGGAGACGCTGTTCAACATCCGCCACGAGGACGGCACGGTCGAGTTCTTCGACGAGCCGCTGCCGCCGCACACGTTCGCCCGCACCGTCGTCCTGCACCCCGAGGGCATGATCCCGCTGCCCCTGCGGGTGCCGCTGGAGGTGATCCGGCAGGTGCGGATCCGCGCCAAGGAGCGGGTCTTCGTCACCAACGCGCTGCGTGCGCTGGCCGCGGTCAGCCCGACCAGCAACGTCCGCGACATCGCCCACGTCGTGCTGGTGGGCGGCTCCGCGCTGGATTTCGAGATCCCGCAACTGGTGACCAGGGCGCTGGGGGAGTACCGGGTGGTTGCGGGACGCGCGAACATCCGGGGCAGCCAGGGGCCGCGCAACGCCGTCGCGACCGGTCTGGTGCTGGCCTGGGAGGCGCAGCGATGAATCCAGCCCACGAAGTTCTTCTGCTCCGCTCCGCTCCCCCGAACAACTCCGCGGGGACCCCGATGAGAACCCCATGGAGTTCTTCTGCTCCGCTCCGCTCCCCCGAACAACTCCGCGGGGGCCCCCGATGAAGCCCGACCGTCCCACGATCCGGCTCCGGCTGAACGAGCGGATCCCCGAGCCCAGGGTGGCCGAGGTGCTGCACGGCATCGAGGAGGAGGGCGTGCCGGTCGAGGTGAGCAGGCACGCCGAGCTGAACCCGCTGGTGCTGGCGCACGAGGCCGCCGTCGAGTCCCGGCTCGGGATCGGGATCGGCGTCAGCCTGGAGTTCGTGGTGATCACCACGGAGAAGCTCCCCCAGGGCCGTCCCTACCTGGTCGAGAACCTGAACCGGGGCGAGGCCAGTGACCGGGCCGCCGGCGCGAACGCTGCGCGGCTCGTCAAGCGAATGCCGTTGACCGACCTGACTGCTGTGTGAAGAAGGAGCAGAACCATGCCCAACCTGAGCCTCGGCACCATCGAGGTGCTCGGCCTCCCCGCAGCCGTGGAGGCCGCCGACGTCGCGCTGAAGACCGCGGACGTGACCCTGATCGGCTACGAGACCACCGACGGGATGGGGATGGTGGCGGTCAAGATCGAAGGCCAGGTCTCCGCCGTGCAGTCCGCGGTGGCCGCCGCCTGTGCGGCCGCGTCCCGGATCACCAAGGTGTTCGCCACCTCGGTGATCCCCCGTCCCAGCGACCAGCTCGAGCAGGTCGTCCTGACCGAACTCACCGTCGGCCTCGAGCTCCCGTCCCCCGCCGACGTGTCCGAACCCGAGCCGGCCCCGGCCGGCTCGGACTCCGACCCGTCGGAGGTGGAGACGGGCGAGCCGGTGCCGGAGCTCCCGGCGGCGCCGGGGGAGGCGGGCGAGCCGGTGCCGGAGCTCCCGGCGGCGCCGGTGCTGGCGGACGCGGAGGCTGCCCCCGC
>NZ_JASGES010000147.1:0-9111 GCF_047606205.1 Propionicimonas sp.
ACCGACCGCGACCGACACACCCACCGCGACCGACACACCCACGCCGACCGACACACCCACGCCGACCGACACACCCACGCCGACCGACACACCCACCGCGACCGACACACCCACTCCGACCGACACACCCACCGCGACCGACACACCCACTCCGACCGTGACACCCACGCCGACCGTGCCGCCCACCGCGACGGACACACCCACTCCGACCGTGACGCCCACGCCGACGGACACACCCACGCCGACGGACACGCCCACCGCGACCGAAACTCCGACCGCGACCGCCACACCGACGATCACCGCCACGCCGACGGCGTCCGCGTCGCCGACCTGGACGTCATCGCCCACACCGCGGCCCAGCGCCACGTACCGTCCGTCCGCGTCCGCCAGCGGCTCGGCGGCGGATGACTCGACGGCGACGGGTTCGGACTCCCCGGACCAGAGCCAGCGCAAGCCGGCCAAGGCAGAAGAGCCGCCGGCCGAGCCCGCCCGCAAGGAGAGTTCCGACTACGCGGTCCACGTCGAGGGCGTGAAGTCTTCCGCCGGCACCAGCCGTTCGACCGAGTCCAGCTCCCAGGCGTCCCAGACGCCCGACACCCGAGGCGGGGCGTCGACCGAGCAGAACTCGTGAGGGTCCCGCGGACCCTCGCCTGCGCGGTGACGGCGGCGGCCCTCGGCCTCGCCGGCTGCTCCGCAGAACCTCCCCAGGGGGTGACGTCCGCTCCCGGGCCCGTCGCGTCGACCAGCACGCCGTCGGCGACGCCCACCGTCACGCCGTCCGCGACCCCGACGCCGAGTGCCACGACGACCCCGACGCCGACCGTGGACACGCCCCCGAAGGACACCCGGAAGGGCGCCCAACGGGCGACGCCGTACGAGGTGAACGGGATCATCGTCGTGTCCAAGAAGCACCGGATCACCGCCGCGTACGGGCCGGAACACCCCACCGGCCCGTACCACCTCGAAGCGGTGGCAGCGAAGGCGCTCGCCCGGATGACGGCGGCGGCGAAGGCCGACGGGGTGAGGATCCGCGTCCACAGCGGCTACCGCGACTGGGCCAGTCAGAACGCCAGCTACCAGAGGGCCCTCAAGAACTACCCGCAGAACATCAGCTTCTACGCCCCGGCCGGTGCCAGCGAGCACCAGACCGGGCTGGCCGTCGACCTGTGGGACGGCGTGACGTGGAGCCTTCCGATGGCCAACACCGCGACCGGAAAGTGGCTGTTCGCGCACGCCCACGAGTACGGGTTCATCCTCCGCTACCCCAACGGCAAGGCGAAGATCACCGGCTACCACTACGAACCGTGGCACTACCGCTACATCGGCAGGGCGGACGCCGTGAAGTTCGGCAACAACAAGCTCACCCTCGAGGAGTACCTCGGCCTCGCCTGAGCGCAAGAATGGCGGCATGAGCATCGACACCCTCCCCGGCGCGGGCAAGCGGATCGGCATCCTGACCAGCGGCGGCGACGCACAGGGCATGAACGCGGCCGTGCGCGCGGTCGTGCGCACGGCGGTGAGCCTGGGCGCCCAGGTGTTCGCGATCTACGAGGGCTACCAGGGCATGGTGGACGGCGGGACCGGCATCCGCGAGCTCGTCTGGGAGGACGTCGGCAGCATCCTGCACAAGGGCGGCACGATGATCGGCACGTTCCGGTCGAAGGACTTCCGCGAGCGCGACGGGCGCCGCAGGGCCGCCCGCAACCTGCTCGAACACGAGATCGACCGGCTGATCGTGATCGGCGGGGACGGGTCGCTGTCCGGCCTCGACCAGTTCCGCGCGGAGTGGCCGGACCTGCTCGAGGAGCTGGTGACGGCAGGCGAGCTCAGCCGGGAGGTGGCCGACGCGCACCCCTGCCTGCTGTTCGCCGGGCTGGTCGGCTCCATCGACAACGACCTGGTCGGCACCGACATGACGATCGGCGCCGACACCGCCTTGCACCGCATCGTCGACGCGATCGACGACCTGGCCAGCACGGCGGCCAGCCACCAGCGCAGCTTCGTCGTCGAGGTGATGGGACGCCACTGCGGCTATCTGGCCCTGATGAGCGCGATCGCCGGCGGCTGCGACTACGTGCTGCTGCCCGAGCAACCGCCGGCCCCGGGGTGGGAGGAGCGCATGTGCGCGGCCCTCCGCAGGGGCAGGGCGGCCGGACGGCGGGACTCCCTGGTCGTGGTCGCCGAGGGCGCACGCGACCGCAACGGCGACCCGATCACGTCGGCCTACGTGCGCCAGGTGATCGAGGACCAGCTGCACGAGGACGCGCGGGTCACGATCCTCGGCCATGTGCAGCGTGGCGGGGCGCCGAGCGCGTACGACCGCTGGGCGTCGACCTGGCTCGGCTACGAGGCGGTGCTGGAGGTGCTGGGTGCGACCGCCGACGTCCCCGGTCCCGTGCTCGGTTTCCGCGGCAACCGGGTCCATCGGGTACCGCTGGTCGAGGCGGTCGCCGCCACCCGCAGGGTGCCGACGCTGATCGCCTCCGGCGACTACGACGCGGCGATGGCCCAGCGCGGCGGCTCGTTCGTCGAGGCGTACGGGATCCTGCAGGAGCTGGTGGAGCCGAGCCGGATCGACGCGCCGGAGACGTCGAAGCGGATCGCCGTCATCCATGCCGGCGGCCTCGCCCCCGGCATGAACGCCGCGGCGCGGGACGCCGTCCGGCTGGGCATCAGCCGCGGCCACACGATGCTCGGCGTCCACGACGGGTTCCCCGGGCTGCGGGACGGCCACGTCACCGAGCTGGTCTGGGCCGACGTCGAAGGATGGCTGACCGACGGCGGCGCCGACCTCGGCGTGCGGCGCACGGTGCCGACCGTTGAGGAGCTGTACCGGATCAGCCGGACCATCGAGGACAACCACATCGATGCGCTGCTGATGATCGGCGGCTGGAACGGCTACCAGGCCGCAGAGTTGCTGCACTCCGAACGCGACCGGTTCCCCGCCTGCGGGCTGCCGATCGTGTGCGTGCCCGCGTCCATCGACAACAACCTGCCCGGCTCCGAGCTCGCGATCGGGGCCGACACGGCCCTGAACGTGATCACCGAGGCGATCGACCGGATCAAGATGTCCGGCAGCGCGGCCAAGCGGGCGTTCGTGGTGGAGACGATGGGCCGCTACTGCGGCTACCTCACGCTGATGGGCGCGCTCGCCGGCGGGGCCGAGCGGGTCTACCTCCACGAGGAGGGGATCAGCCTGGACGCGCTGTCGGAGGACCTGACCTGGCTGCGGAACAGCTTCGCCTCCGGCCGCAAGCTGTTTCTCGCGATGCGCAACGAGCTGGCGAACCCGCTGTACACGACCGACTTCCTGGCCCGGCTGCTGGAGCAGGAGGGCCAGGGTCTCTACGACGTGCGGCAGAACGTGCTCGGCCACATCCAGCAGGGCGGCTGTCCGACGGCGTTCGACCGGCTGCTGGCCGTCAGGCTCGTCTCACGCGCGCTGAACCTGATCAACGACCAGTTGGCCGGCGGGACGAGCGAGAGCTTCTACCTCGGCCTCGTGCAGTCGAAGGTCACCGCCTTCCCGATGAGCCAGATGCTGGGCGAGATGGACCTGCGCTACCGACGCCCCAAGGAGCAGTGGTGGCTGGCGCTGCGTCCGGTGCTGAAGGCCGTCTCGGACGCTGCCGTCTGAACGGGACGATCCCCCGCTGCCGCAGGAGGCCACCCTGCCGTTCAGGTCGTCACCCGGACGGTGGCGAGGATCCGCCTGGCCAGGGCCGCATCCGAGGTCCTGCCGGTGACGGTCACCACCACGCCCTCGATCGTGGACGACCACTGCTTCCAGCCCGGGGTGTCCCCGTCCCAGGGCCGGCCCGCCACGACGGCGGACGGGTCGGTGACCGACACATGCAGCGCCTGCCGCGCCGGGGTCAGGGCGGCGCAGTTGTCGGCGTGGTGCTGGTCCAGGCCGTGGTTGGTGTCCACATAGGGCGAGTCGGGGAAGTCGAAGGAGCTCCTGAAGCAGTAGTCGGAGGGCGGGGAGTAGGCCTCGCCCCAGCTCTCGGGGACGCCGAGTTCGACGCGCTGGCCCGTGTCGACCGTGTCGTAGCGCACCTTCCGGAATCCTTCCGGGAGCGTGGACGCAGTGGGGAGTGTCGCACCCGCCTGGGACGGGTGCAGCAGGAGCACCTGCGCACGGTCCTGCGACACGAACAGCCAGTACACCTTGCCGTCCACCACGGCGGCCGTGCGATCGGCGGCCATGGCGGCGCTGATCGGGTAGGTGTAGGTGGCGACGAGGCCGCCGTCCCTGGTGAACTCGTACAGGTAGCCCTGGCTGGTGCTGCCGCCGGTGTCGTCGCGCCGGGTGTCCCAGATCTCGTACCAGGCGTGGTCGGCATCGCGGGCCACCAGCGAACCCGACAGCGCAGGGTTGCGGGTGAGGATCTCCACCTCGAAGCCGCCGTCCTGCACGACCAGCCGGTCCCCGGCGGCGCCGACCCGGACGTCCGGCGCGACCGGGAGCGGGCCGGGCCCGGCGACGAGCAGCCACTCGCCGCCCTGCCGCACAGCGACGATGTCGTCCGCCACGGCGATCAGCCGCGTGACATCCGTCGCCGCCGCGACCCCGGCCGGCAGGTCCTGCCCCGCCACCAGGTCCGAACCGCGCAGCTCGTAGGCGTGCACCCGGCCGTCCACCACCAGGTACCACACGCCGTCGCGGACGAGAATGCCGGTCAGGGTTCCCTCGACGGGGCTGAACACCGAGAGGGTCTTCGTCCCGTCCCTGTACACGACGATCCGCCCGACGACCGGGTCGAGGACGTACACGGTGTCGCCGTCGACGCTCAGCGCCGTCGGCCCCCGTCCGACCCCGTTGACCGACAGCAGGCCGGGATCATCCACCAGCACCTCACCGGTGCTCGGGTCTTCCGGCGCCGGCTGGACCAACGGGGGCCCCGAGGACGCCGGCGCGCTCGGCACCCCGACCACCACGTCCCCGGCCGGGCCGCCCTCGAGGAGCGCTCCGGCCAGCCCGATCGCCGTCGCCAGCACAGCGACCATGGCCGCGACCAGCAGGGTACGAACCCGCCTGAGACGCCGCTTGGCCACCTCGCCGAGGGCGACGATCGCCTCCGGCGCGATCGGCGTCACCGGTGCGGGCAGCACCTCGATCCGTCCCAGTCCCTCCCGGAAACCTCGCTCGAGCTCACTCATCACCGTCTCCCGCCCGCTCGCGCTCGCGCAGTGCCTTCAGCGCACGATGGATGTGCGAACGTGCCGTCGCCTCCGGACAGCGCAGCGCCCGCGCCACCTCCGCATAGCTGAGATCGTCATAGAACCGCAGGACGACGGCCGCCCGCTGCACCGGTGGCAGGCTCGCACACAGCTGCCACGCCGCGTCCGCCAGCACGAACCCGGCGCCCAGGTCGGCCACCACGGGAGCGGACGCCAGCAGCATCGGGTCCGCTACCGGACGTACCCTCCGCAGCCGGCGCAACCGGACCAGGCAGGCGTTCGTCACCGAACGACGGACGTACGCGTCCGCCCGCTCGGGATCCAGCGACGCCCAGCGCGGATACAGGCTGACCAGGGCGTCCTGGACGGCATCCCTGGCTTCCTCCCAGTCACGGGTGATCAGGCAGGCCAGCCTCACCAGTCCGTCCGACCGGGCGCGGACGTAGTCCTCGAAGGTCAGCGCAGGCATCGGCTCCACCGTCGCGGCTGGGGTTCGACCGGCGCGGTCGTCACTGCTCACGTCCTCTCTATTCAGGAGGCGCCCGCGGCGTTGCAGGCCGGCCTCCCGGAGGATCACCCCGCGAAGGTGGACGTGTCGATCACGAAGCGGTAGCGGACGTCGGAGGCCACCACCCGGCCGTACGCGTCGTTGATGTCCTCGCCGCCGATCACCTCGACCTGGGCGGCCAGGCCGTGCTCGGCGCAGAACTCCAGCATCTCCTGGGTCTCCGCGATGCCGCCGATCTGCGAGCCGGCGAGGATCCGGTTGCCCGCGGTCAGGCCGGACAGGTTGAGCGTCACCGGGTGCTCGGGCAGGCCGACGTCCACCAGTGCGCCGCCGACCTTCAGGGTGCGGACCAGCGCGTTCAGGTCCTGGTCGCCGGAGACGGTCGAGATCACCAGGTCGAAGCTGCCGCGCAGGCCGCGCAGCGTCCCCGGCTCGGAGACCGCGTAGTACTCACTCGCCCCGAACCGGCGCCCGTCGGCCTCCTTGGAGCGGGTCTGGCTGATCACCGCCACCTCCGCGCCCATCGCCGCGGCGATCTGGACGCCCATGTGGCCGAGTCCACCCATGCCGACGATCGCGACCCGCGTGCCGGGACCGGCGCCCCACCGCTTCAGCGGCGAGTACAGGGTGATTCCCGCGCAGAGCAGCGGCGCCGCGTTGACCAGCTCGATTCCGTCCGGGATCCGGCAGAGGTAGTCCTGTTCGACCGTGATGCAGGTCGAGTAGCCGCCGGCGGTCGGAAGGCCGTCCCGCCCGGTCGCGTTGTAGGTCCAGACAGTTCCGCCCGGGCCGTCGCAGAACTGCTCCAGGCCCGCCCGGCACTGCTCGCATTCGCCGCAGGAGTCGACGAAGCAGCCGACGCCGACCCGGTCGCCGACCGCGAACCTGGTCACCTGCGTGCCGACCTCGCGGACGACACCGGCCAGTTCGTGCCCCGGCACCAGGGGGTAGGTCGCCGGCCCCCACTCGCCGCGTGCGGTGTGGATGTCGGAGTGGCAGATCCCTGCGTAGACGACGTCGAACAGCACCTCGGTCGGCCCGGGCTCACGCCGCTGGATGGTGGTGCGGGAGAAACGGCCGGTGGGGCCGTCGATGGCGTACGCGATCGCCTCGGGCATGACAACTCCTGATCTGCGGGGAACACCCTGCATTCTGCCAGCCTGCGCAGGCGCCCGCGGACCGCACCGAGGGACGCGGCCCCGGCCCGGTCAGGTCTTGACGAAGCGGCCGGCGACCATCGTGCGCCGGGCGGACAACTCACGAACGCCCTCGAGGATCTTCGCCCCGTCGAAGCCGGGGAAGGGCAGCACGTTCAGGACCGCGAGGAAGAGGCTGCTGATGCCGCCGACCCACCACAGCGAGGTCTCGGTGGCGCCGGCGGTGAGCTGCCCGTCCGCGGTGCCGAAGTAGGCCACCGCGAGGACCGGGAGGGAGAACAGCAGGTGCGCGAACGGGCCGGCGGCGCTGCGCAGCACGCGGTCCCAGCCGCTGGGTCGGGGCTCGATGACGACGCCGAGCCCCGCGCCGTTGAGGACGGCCTTGGTCCACTGGTGGCCGGCGGCCATGCCCGCGACGACGTGGCCGAGTTCGTGGATGATCGTGCCGAGCAGGACCAGGACGGTGACCGATGCGCCCCAGTTCAGCGACTCCGCCAGCGGGACCGGTTCACCGAACCGCCGGGTGGCCAGGAAGTGGAACCAGGCGTAGACGAGCACGAGCAGGACCATCGTGACGGCAAAGCCGGGCTTGACGTCCACCTCGAACTCGCGTCCGGGCTGTTCGTCCACCTCGCCTCCTCAGCTCCGTGTCCGTCGGGGTGAGGCCAACCATACCCGTCCTGTCCCCCGAAAGGGGGACCCGTCCGCCGCTGATCTCGCTCAGCCGTGGGCCGGACCGCCGGGTCACAGGCTCCCGAGCCAGAACCCGAACGCGGCACCGGCGACACTGAGCACCAGCATGCCGACCGCGTGCGCGACGGCCCCCCACCCGATGCCGGCCCTGGTCAGCCGCGCCGCTTCCACGCAGGCCGTGCTGAAGGTGGTGTAGCCGCCGAGGAAGCCCGTCCCGAGCACCGTCCGGACGCCGGGGTCTCCGGTGTGGAACGTCCACCAGCCGGTGATCAGGCCGAGCAGCAGCGAGCCGGTCACGTTGATCAGCACCGTCCCCTGCGGCACCCGCGAGTTCGCCGTCCGGCGCTGCACCTGGGCGTCCACCACGAACCGGGTGACGGCACCGAGGCCTCCGGCCAGCGCGACCAGGACCGGGATCACCGGATGCCCCCTCGTGCGCGCCGGGCCGCGCGCATCAGCCGGCGCGCGGCCCTCGCCCCGAGATAGGCCAGGCCGACGCCGATCACGACGCTGGCCAGCGCATAGCCGACGCCGACCGGCAACGCACCGGACCGGACCAGGGACACCGTCTCGACCGAGAACGTGCTGTAGGTGGTGTAGCCGCCGAGCACGCCGGTGCCCACGCCCAGCCGGAGCCCGCGACGCCACCCGCGATCCGGCCCGCTCGCCGCCAGCACCTCGAGCAGGGCGCCGAGCACCAGAGCCCCGGACAGGTTGATCCAGAACGTGGTCCACGGCCACTGGCCCGGGACTGCGGGCCAGGCCGACTCCAGCGCGGCGCGGACGGCCGTGCCGACCGTGCCGCCGACCATGATCACCCCCAGCCACACCGGACGCACCGGGATCCGGAGCATCCGCAGGCCGGGGACGCTGTGCCCGCCATCGCGAACGTCTACCACGCGGCCGGCGCCTTCCAGTCGACGACGGCCAGCGGCACGATCACGACCGGGCGGTGCTGATGCCTGGCGAGCCGCACCGCGACCGAGCCGGCGATGAACTCGCGCCACCGCTCGGCCGAGGAGGGGTGCTTGGCGCCGACCATGATGGCCGACGCATCGACCGCCCTGGCCAGGTGAGTGAGCGCCCGGTCGGCACGGCCGGCGAGATAGCGGAACTCCCACGGCCCGGAGTGGTCGGCGAGCACCGTGGCCAGGAAGGTCCTGATCTGCGTCTCCCGCTCCTGCCAGGAGTCGTCGGCCTGGTCGGGGCTGATCGCCGAGTGCTGGACGGTCCCGTCCTCCGCCTCCACGTCGACGATGCGGGACGGGTCGGAATAGCCGAAGTAGAGCGGCACACCACCCAGCGCGTTCGACCAGGCGGCCGCGTTCAGCGCGACGAGTTCCGGCTGCCCCGGGACCACTCCGACCACGATCGGGTGGCCGGGCACGGGAACCATGCGCTGCGGACTGGGCTGGGGTACGCGACCGAACGCCATCTCGACCTCCTGTGGGCACGCTCCGCGCCCATCGACGGAGCAGGAACCATCAGCCTGTCGGCGGTTCGGGACGAGCCCGGGCGGGATCCATCGCCTCCCCGCACCTTAGCGAACCGCCCGGACGCACGGCACCG
>NZ_JASGES010000148.1:0-2744 GCF_047606205.1 Propionicimonas sp.
GCCGCCGCGAGAGCCGCGGGCCTGGACGTGGCCGCGGTCGCCGTCCGCCCGGACGCCGCATCGATCGCCGACGCCGCGCTGCGCGCGCTGGCCTGAGCGTCCCTGCCGCCGACCGCGTCCGCCGAGTGGAGCACTCCCCTGCTCGCCGGTGAACGGGAAGAGAACCGTCCCCCGAACGAGAAAGGGGACAGTCCCCCGAACGGGAACAGAACCGTCCCCCGAACGAGAAAGGGGACAGTCCCGCGAACGGGAAAAGAACCGTCCCCGCGTGCCGGGGCGGGCTCGCTAGAGCTCGGGGACGAGGTCGGCGACGGAGTCGAGCACGAGGTTCGGGCGGTACGGGAAGGTCTCGATCTCCTCGCGGGCGGTGACGCCCGACAGGACCAGGACGGTCAGCAGGCCCGCCTCCATGCCGGCGACGATATCGGTGTCCATCCGGTCGCCGATCATGGCGGTGGTCTCGGAGTGCGCCTCGATCCGGTTCATGGCGGAACGGAACATCATCGGGTTCGGCTTGCCCACCACGTACGGCTGCCGGTTGGTCGCCGCCGTGATCATGGCGGCCACCGCCCCGGTCGCCGGCAGCACACCGGTCGGCGAAGGGCCGGTCGTGTCGGGGTTGGTCACGATGAACCGGGCGCCGGCGTTGATCAGGCGGATCGCCGTCGTGATCGCCTCGAACGAGTAGTTGCGGGTCTCGCCCAGGACCACGTAGGACGGATTGGTGTCGGTGAGCACGAATCCCGCCCCGTGCAGCGCGGTGGTGATGCCCGCCTCGCCGATCACGTACGCCGTCCGCTCCCCCGACTGGGACTTCAGGAAGGCGCCGGTCGCCATCGCCGACGTCCACAGGTTCTCCTCCGGCACCTGCAGGCCCGAGCGGGCCAGCCGCGCGGCGAGATCGCGGGGGGTGTAGGTGGAGTTGTTCGTCAGGATCAGGAACCGCCGGGACGTGTCCACCCAGCGCTGCAACAGCTCGACGGCCCCGGGGATCGGCTGCTCCTCGTGGACAAGCACACCGTCCATGTCGGTCAGGAAGCACTCGATGTCACGCACACTCCGCTTGCCCATGCGCACAGTCTCCCATCCCTTCGCCCCGTCCCGCTGCCGCCGACCGCCCGCGCACCGCGATCCCGACGATGCGCGAGAATGGACCTCAACCCCACCGACGCGTCACGAACCACGGGCCGAGGCTCGCGAAGGGCTCGGACGAGTCCGTGACGCGGGGACCTTGAGGAGGAACTGAGGATGATCCCACCCGTCCGGCGGCCACGACGGCTGCGCAGCACCCCGGCGATCCGGAGGCTCGTGGCCGAGACCCGCGTCCAGCCCGCGCAGCTCCTGCTGCCGGTGTTCGTGGCGGACGGGCTGGACGAGCCGCGCCCGATCAGCTCGCTGCCCGGCGTCGTCCAGCACACCCTCGACTCCGTCCGCGCCGAGGCCGGCCGCGCCGTCGAGGCGGGCCTGGGCGGCATCGTCCTGTTCGGCGTTCCCGAGGCCGACGACAAGGACGCGACCGGCTCGGCCGGCTGGGCAGAGGACGGCATCCTCAACCGGGCGATCACCGCCGTGCGGGCCGAGACGGGGGACGACCTGCCGATCTTCGCCGACACCTGCCTGGACGAGTTCACCGACCACGGGCACTGCGGCGTCCTGGCCGCCGACGGGACGGTGGCGAACGACGCCACCGTCGAGCTGTACGTGCGCCAGGCCGTCGCCCAGGCCAGGGCCGGCGCCCACTTCGTCGCCCCGTCGGGGATGATGGACGGCCAGGTCGCCGCGATCCGCTCCGGCCTCGACCTCGCCGGGTTCGCCGAGGTCGGGATCCTCGCGTACGCGGTGAAGTACGCCTCCGCCTTCTACGGGCCCTTCCGCGAAGCCGTCGGTTCTTCGCTGGTCGGAGACCGCCGCGCCTACCAGCAGGACCCGGCCAACCGGCGCGAGGGGCGCCTCGAGGCGTCCCTCGACGAGCTGGAGGGTGCCGACATCCTGATGGTGAAGCCGGCCAGCCACTACCTCGACGTGCTGGCCGACGTGGCCGCCTGGACGCGCGTCCCCGTCGCCGCCTACCAGGTGTCGGGCGAGTACGCGATGATCGCGGCCGCGGCCGAACGCGGCTGGATCGACCGGAATGCCGCGCTGACCGAGGCGGTCACGGCGATCGCGCGGGCGGGCGCCGACATCGTGCTCACCTATGCGGCGCTCGAGCTGGCGGGCCGGCTGCGATGACCACCAACCGGGCGGCGTTCGACCGCGCGAGCGGGGTCATCCCCGGCGGGGTGTCCTCGCCCGTCCGCGCTTTCGGCTCGGTCGGGGGGACGCCGGTGTTCGTCGCGCGCGCCGAGGCGGCGCTGCTGTGGGACGTGGCCGGGCGCGAGTACGTCGACCTCGTCGGTTCCTGGGGGCCGGCCATTCTCGGCCACGCCCACCCGGAGGTCGTCGCCGCCGTGCAGGCGGCCGCGGCCCGCGGGCTGTCCTTCGGCGCACCCACCCTCGCCGAGGCCCAACTGGCCGAACTCGTCCGCGACCGGGTGCCGCTGGCGCAGAAGGTCCGGTTCGTCTCCACCGGCACCGAGGCCTGCATGACCGCGGTCCGGCTGGCCAGGGGCGCCACCGGGCGTGACCTGATCGTGAAGTTCGCCGGCTGCTACCACGGCCACTCCGACGCGCTGCTGGCCGCGGCCGGCTCGGGGGTCGCCACCGCGGGCCTGCCCGGCTCGGCCGGCGTCCCGGCCGCGGCCACC
>NZ_JASGES010000149.1:0-6897 GCF_047606205.1 Propionicimonas sp.
GCCGGGTGGCGGCCGGCGCCTACCTGAGCGGCCGCGTGGCCGTGCGCAGCAGCCGGGCGCTGATGCCGGAGCTCGCCCGCGATCCCGCCGCAGGCGGCCCCCCGTCGGCCGTCGCCCGCAGGGCACTCCCCGTCCTGCTGCCGCTGGCCAGGCGCGCCGATCTCGCCCTGAGGGCCTTCCTGCCCGCGCGCTGGCACCGTGCGGTCCGGGACGGCTGGTACCGACTCCGGGTCAGCTGACCCGGCGCTCGCTGCCCGTCCGGGTCACGACCAGGCGGAGGGCGGCTGGTCGATCCGGACGAGGTTGCCGGCCGGGTCGCGGACCGCGCAGTCGCGCGTCCCCCACGGCTGGTCGGCCGGCTCCTGGACGACCTCCGCGCCCGCGCTGCGCAGGTGGTCGAAGGTGGCGTCGAGGTCGCCGGTGCGGAAGTGGACGCCGTTCATCGCCCCCTTCGCGAGCAGCGCAGCCACCGTGTCGTTGTCGTCGGGGCTGCCGTTCACATAGTTGGTGATCACGATCGAGACGCCCGGCTGGGCCGGCGAGCCCACCGTGATCCAGCGGGACGCGCCGCGGGCGACGTCATTGCGCACCTCCAGGCCGAGGGCGTCACGGTAGAACGCGAGCGCCTCGTCGGGGTCGGTGACCTGGACGAAACAGGTCGAGAGGGTCAGATCCATGCCTCCAACCTAGGCACCTGCGACGGCCGGCGCTTCTCCGTTCCTGCTCGGTTCCCTGCGCGGGCGGGTGACCTGCTTCGCCACGCAGCCGGGCACCGCGGCCAGGCCGTCGTGGTTGCGGGCGCGGTAGGAGGTGGGAGTCTCCCCCACGAGTTGGGTGAACCGGGCGCTGAACGACCCCAGCGACGAACAGCCGACCGCCAGGCAGACCTCGGTGACCGAGAGGTCGCCGCGGCGGAGCAGGGCCTTCGCCCGCTCGATCCGCCTGGTCATCAGGTACGCGTAGGGCGTCTCCCCGTAGGCGGCACGGAAGCGGCGGGCGAAGTGCGCAGGCGACATCAGCGCGGTCCTGGCGATCTCCGCCACGTCCAGCGCACGGGCGTACTCCCGGTCGATCAGGTCCCGCGCGCGGCGCAGCCGCGCCAGGTCGGCCAGGTCCTGCCTCGTCACGCAGCGAGCATAGGTCCCTCAGGCGTTGGCGACGGCCTCCACCAGCGCGGCGTTGAAGGCCGGCAGGTCGCGAGGGCTGCGGCTGGTGACCAGGTTGCCGTCCACGACGACCTCCTGGTCGACCCAGCGGGCACCGGCGTTCTTCAGGTCCGTGGAGATGCGGGTGGTGGACGTGAGCGTCCGGCCCGGCACCACCCCGGCCTCGATCAGGATCCAGGGCCCGTGGCAGATCGACGCCACCGGCTTGCCCGCGTCCATGAAGGCCCGGACGAACGCGATCGCCTTCGGATTGGTGCGGATCTTGTCGGAGTTCAGTGTGCCGCCCGGCAGCACGAGCGCGTCGTAGTCGTCGGGATCCGCCTCGTCGAGCGTGAGGTCCACGTCGAAGTCGTCGCCGCGGTCCCAGTCACCGATCAGCGCGGTGATCGTCCCGGGCTCCTCGCTGACGAGGACCGGCGTCGCGCCCGCACTCTCCAGAGTCGCCCACGGGTCGGTGAGCTCAGGCTGCTCGACGCCGCGCTTCAGCAGGAACGCCACCTTCTTGCCACTCAGGTCAGTCATGCTGCCAACCTACCCAGAACTCGTCGACGGCTTCCGGACCGAGTAGAGAACCGTCCCCGATCCAGACCGCGACCCATACCCAGAACTCGTCGACGGCTTCCGGACCGAGTAGAGAACCGTCCCCGATTCAGTCCGCGGCCCAGCCCGGACCGAGTAGAGAACCGTCCCCGATTCAGTCCGGACCGGGTTGGGGACGGTTCCTTACTCGGTCCGGTCAGACGCCGAGGCGGGTGCGGCGGACGAGCTCACCGTCGGTCCAGTTGGACGTCGGGACGTGCCCGGGCAGCGGCAGGATGCGCTCGTGGATGGCGTCGACGATCCACGCCGGCTGGGGGAAGAACAGGTCCTCCAGTTCGGGAGCAGGGGTGATGTGGTTACGGGCGCCGACCACGACGACCGGGGCGTCCAGGGCGTCGAAGGCCAGGTCCTGGACGTCCGTGGCGACGGTCTGCAGGAACGAGCCGCGGGTCACCGCGTCGGAGGCGAGCACGAGGCGTCCGGTCTTCCTCACGCTCTCGACCAGCGTCGTGTAGTCGAGCGGGGCGACGAAGCGCAGGTCGATCACCTCCGCGGAGATGCCGTACTTCTCCTGCAGGGTGTCGGCGGCCGCCAGGGCGCGGTACAGGGTGGCGCCCAGGGTGGCGATAGTCACGTCCGTGCCGGCGCGGCGCACCACCGGCTGGCCCTCGGGGGTCTCGTAGTAGCCCTCCGGCACGCCGTCGGCCTCGAACTGCTCGCCGATGTCGTAGAGCAGCTGGGACTCCAGGAACACCACCGGGTCGGTGCCGGCCAGGGCCGCGTTCAGCATCCCCTTGGCATCGGTCGGGGTGGCCGGGAAGAACACCTTCAGGCCCGGGATGTGCGAGACCAGGGCCGACCAGTCCTGCGAGTGCTGGGCGCCGTACTTGTTGCCGACCGACACCCGCAGCACCAACGGCATCCTCAGCAGGCCGGCCGACATCGACTGCCACTTCGCCATCTGGTTGAACACCTCGTCGCCCGCGCGGCCGAGGAAGTCGCAGTACATCAGCTCGACGACCGCGCGGCCGCCGGAGAGCGCGTAGCCCACTCCCGCGCCGACGATCGCCGCCTCCGAGATCGGGGAGTTGAACAGCCGCCGGTACGGCAGCAGTTCGGTCAGCCCGCGGTAGACGGCGAACGCGCCGCCCCAGTCCCGGTTCTCCTCGCCCCACGCGCACAGGGTGGGATCGATCGCGTACCGGTGCGCCATCGCCTCGAACAGGCCGTCGCGGAACTGGTACATCCGCACCTTCGAGACCGGCTTGCCGTCCGCGTCGGTGGTCTTGCGCACCTTCTTCGCGATCGCCTTCACCCTGGCGTTCTCGGCCAGCGGCTCGAGCAGCTCCGGATCGCCGGCGCCGAACGCCTCGACATGGGAGTTGCTGAGCATCTTCGACTCGATGTAGGTCGCGTCGACCCGCTCCAGGTCGTCGCTGGACGCCAGCGCGAGCACCCTCGTCAGCCGCTCGACGATCCGGGCACGCAGGTCGTCCACGTCCGCACCCTTCAGGACGCGCTTGCTGACCAGCAGGTCGGAGAAGGACGTGATCGAGTCCGCGGCCTCCCACGCCTCGATCTCCTCCCGCGTCCGGTAGCTGGAGGCGTCGGACGGGGAGTGGCCGCTGATCCGGTAGGTGATCGTGTCGAGCAGGACGGGGCCGCGCCCGGCCAGCAGGATCTCCTTCTTGCGGGCGATCGCGTCGGCGACGGCGAGCGGGTTGTACCCGTCCACCCGCTCGGCGTGCATGGCCTCCGGGTTCACGCCCGCGCCCACCCGGGCGAGGATGTCGTAGCCCATAGTCTCGCCGTCGGTCTGGCCGCCCATGCCGTAGAAGTTGTTGAAGAAGTTGAACAGGATCGGCGGGTTGCCGCCGTCCTCGGGCCGCCACAGCTGGCGGTACTGGTCCATGGCGGCGAACATCATCGCCTCCCACACCGGCCCGCAGCCCATGGACGCGTCCCCGATGTTGGCGATCACGATGCCCGGCTGCCGGTTCACCCGCTTGAACAGCGCCGAGCCGTTAGCGATCGGGGCCGAACCGCCGACGATGGCGTTGTTGGGCATCGAGCCGAATGGGGTGAAGAAGGCGTGCATGGAGCCGCCCATGCCCCGGTTGAAGCCGACCTTGCGGGCGAAGATCTCGGCCAGGGTGCCGAACAGGATGAAGTTCTCGGACAGTTCCTCAGCGGTGTCGTAGCCGATCTTCTCCGCGTAGCGAAGGGTGTCGCCGCCCAGGAAGCTGCTCATCGTCTCGGCGAGCTTCGCGGCGTCCATCTTCCGCGCGGCGGAGAAGCTCTTGGCCAGGATCTCCCCGTGGCTGCGGTGGCTGCCGAAGATGTAGTCGTCGGCGTCGAGTTCGGCGGCCTGACCGACCGCCGCGGCCTCCTGACCCGCCGACAGGTGGGCGGGACCCTTGTGGTTGTACTCGATACCCTGCCACCCGCCGGTGGTCTTGATCGAGTTCAGCATCGACTCGAACTCGCGGATCGCGATCATGTCGTGCAGCATCGCGACCAGGCCGTCCGCGCCGTAACGCTTCTTCGCGGCGGTGAAGTCGAGCGTGTACGCGTTCACCGGGATCGGCGGGACGGTGATCGTCGAGGCCGCGCGGACCTCGGCCGGGTTCACAGCTAGTGACTTGGGCATCTCTTCCTTCGCTCTTGATGTGGTCTCCCCGACGGGTCGGAGTCTCAGCCGGCCAGGGGCGGCAGGGACTCCGGCCCGTCGGGAGGAGGGGGTCAGTCCTTGAGGGCCCAGGCAGCCTCGCGGATGCCTTCGGACACAGTCGGGTGGGGGAAGACGACCTGGCGCAGGTCGTCGACGGTGAGTTCGGTCTCCAGGACGGCGGCCGCGCCCCAGATGGTCTCGGGGGCGTAGCTGCCGAGCATGTGGATGCCGAGGACGGCCCGCGTCCCGGCATCGGCGATCAGCTTCACCGCGCCGGGGCCACGGACGCCGTTCTCTGCGACGAAGCGTCCGGACACCGCCAGCGGCACGGTGGCGGTGACCACGTCGTGGCCGCGCCCGGCCGCCTGCGCCTCGGTGAGCCCGACGCCGGCCGCCTCGGGGATCGAGTACACCGCCCAGCCGATGGTGTCGGTGCGCAGCGTCTGGCCGGCGCGCTTCGCCGCGACCGGGTCGATGATGTGGGCAGCGGCGA
Organism: Propionicimonas sp.; assembly: GCF_047606205.1. Lineage (GTDB taxonomy): Bacteria > Actinomycetota > Actinomycetes > Propionibacteriales > Propionibacteriaceae > Propionicimonas. The sequence goes on from NZ_JASGES010000149.1 coordinate 4,871, forward strand.
CCTCACCCATCCGGTAGGCGGCGTGCGCGAGCAGGCTGCGTCCGGTGACGTCGCCGACCGCCCAGACGTTCGGCAGGTTGGTTCGCATGCTGTCGTCGACGACCACGCCTCGTGGCCCGACCTCCAGGCCGGACTCCTTCGCGCCCCACCCGTCGACGAGCGGGCGCCGTCCGACCGCCATCAGCACGAGGTCGGCATCCGCACGCTGCCCTGCGCCCTGCGCGTCGGTGTAGACCACCGTCGAGCCGTCGATGCCGGTGACCCGGCAGCCGAGCCGGAAGGTCACCTCCGACAGCGCCCTGCGGAGCTTCGCGGCCAGCTCGTCGTCCATGAAGGGAACGATCTCCGGCAGCATCTCGATCACCTCGACCTGCGCGCCGAATGCCGCGAAGAGGGACGCGAACTCGAGCCCGATCACGCCGCCGCCGATCACGGCCAGGCGCTTCGGGACGGCCTCGACGGCCAGCAGGCCGGTGGAGTCGACCACCAGCGGGTTGTCCTTCGCCCCGGGGATCGGGGGCATCGCCGGCACCGAGCCGGTCGCGATGATCACGTGGTCGGCGCTCCGCCGGACCCCCTCCACCTCGACCACGCCCGGGCCGACCAGCGTCCCGTGGGCGTTCGCGACCTCGACGCCGGCGCGCTTCTCGGCCATACCGACCCCGCCCACGAGGGTCCTGACCACCTCCGCCTTCCACGACTGGACGGTGGCCCAGTCGTAGCTGACGTTCTCCGCCGTCACCCCGAACTGTGCGGAGTGCCGGGCGTGCGCGTACAGCTTCGCGGAGTTCAGCAGGCTCTTGGTGGGGATGCAGCCCACGTTCAGGCAGGTACCGCCCAGCGCGTCCTTCTCGACCAGCAGCACTTTCTTCCCCGCGTGGCCCAGCCGCTCGGCGGCGATGTACCCGCCGGGGCCGCCGCCCAGCACGATCACGTCGTAGTCGGCCATCAGAATCCCCCTCTGTCCTCGCCCTGACCCTCGATCGGCCGGATCGTCATCACGTTCGTTCTCCCTCGCCTCGATCAGGTCAGCCGAGCACGGTCAGGTCGATGTCGGCCACGGCCGCGCACAGGTCCTTCAGGAAGCGGGCGGCGTCCGCACCGTCGATCACCTGGTGGTCGGCGGTCAGCGAGAACCCGATCCGCTGTTCGGCGCCGACGCTGCCGTCGGCGTGGATCACCGCGCGCGGGAAGATCGCATCCACCCCGAGGATCGCCACCTGCGGCACGTTCAGCAGCGGCGTGAACGACTCGATCCCGAAGGCGCCCAGGTTGGACACCGTGAACGTCGCCCCGCCCAGCAGGTCCGGGCTGATCGAGCCGCCGATCGCCGCGGTGGCCAGCGTCTTGCACTGCGCGGAGAAGTCCCGCAACGACAGCGCCTCGGCGAACTGCAGAGTCGGCACCAGCAGGCCGCGGGGGGTGTCCACGGCCATGCCGAGGTGGACGGAGGAGAACTCGCGCAGCACCCCACTGGACAGGTGGGCGTTCACCGCCGGGTGCTTCAACAGCGTGCGCACCGCGGCGAACCCGACCATGTCGCCGATGGTGACCGCGGCGAGTTGCGGGTCGGCGGCGCTCTTCAGCCGCTTCCGCAGGGCGAGCAGGCCGGCGGCCGGAGCGGTCGCCGTGTAGGTCAGCTGCGCGGAGGTCGCCAGCGAGGCCATCATCCGTTCGGCGATCACCTTGCGGACCCCCTTCAGCGGCGTGTCGGTGAACGCGCCCGGGAACGCCTCCCCCGACCCGCCGGACGCCGCGAGGACGCCGGCGTCAGGACGGGCGGCCGCTGCCCCGTCGGCGCTGCCGGGAGCCAGGTCGGCGCGGGTCACGCGCCCACCGATGCCCGATCCCGCCGTGCCCGGCAGGAACCCGGACGCCTCGGCGCGCGCACCCTGGGTCAGGCCCGGACCGGCGGCGATCGCCGCCTGCACGTCCCGTTCGATCACGCGCCCCTGCGGGCCGGTGCCGGCGAGCAGGTCGGCTGCGATCCCCCGGGACGCGGCGAGCGCCCGTGCCCGCGGCGAGAC
>NZ_JASGES010000150.1:0-7181 GCF_047606205.1 Propionicimonas sp.
GCTGGCGCCTGCTCACCGCACCCGACCGGGCTCCGTACCCGACGAGGAACGGTTCCCGGCCAGCTTCGGCTGCCGGTGCGGCGGGTTCGGGAGCGGACGCCGGCGCGGCGGCGGGCGCGGCGGCCTCGTCCGCGCTCTCGGCGATCCGGATGATCGGGGTGCCCACGTCGACCGTGCGCCCCTCGGGGACCAGGATCTCCGCGATCACCCCCGCGTAGGGCGAGGGCAGTTCGACGAGCGACTTGGCCGTCTCGATCTCGACCAGCACGTCGTTCACTGCGACGGTGTCGCCGACCGCGACCTTCCAGGAGACGATGTCGGCCTCCAGCAGGCCCTCACCGGGGTCGGGCAGCTTGAACTCGTGCATCGGCGCTCCTCAGTAGGCCAGCGAGCGGTCGACGGCGTCGAGCACGCGGTCGAGATCGGGAAGGTAGCGGTCCTCCACCCGGCTCGGCGGGTAGGGCAGGTCGTAACCCGTGACCCGAAGGACGGGCGCCTGCAGGTCGTAGAAGCACTGCTCCTGGATCCGCGCGGCGAGCTCCGCGCCGAGACCGAGCGTCCCCGGCGCCTCGTGGACGACGACGGCGTGCCCGGTGCGACGCACCGACGCGAGCACGACGGTGTCGTCCAGCGGGGAGAGCGAGCGGAGGTCGATCACCTCCAGGTTGCGGCCATCCTGGGCGGCGGCCGCCGCCGCGTCCAGGCAGGTGCGCACCATCGGCCCGTACGCGATCAACGTGGCGTCCGTGCCGGGCTTCGCCACCCGAGCGGAGTAGAGGTCGAGCGCGGACGCGGCGGAGGTGTCCACCTCGCCCTTCTCGTGGTAGCGCCGCTTGGGCTCGAGGAAGATCACCGGGTCGTCGTCCGCGATCGCCTGCTGGATCATCCAGTACGCGTCCGACGAGGTGGCCGGTGTGACCACCTTCAGACCCGGGGTGTGCGCGAAGTAGGCCTCGGGGGACTCGCTGTGGTGTTCGATCGCCCCGATCCCCCCGGCGTAGGGGATCCGGATCACCATCGGGACGCCGAGGCGTCCGTGCGACCGGAATCGCATCTTGGCCACCTGGGTGACGATCTGGTCGAACGCGGGGAAGACGAACCCGTCGAACTGGATCTCGACGACCGGGCGGTAGCCGCGCAACGCCAGGCCGATGGCCGTCCCCACGATGCCGGACTCGGCGAGCGGGGAGTCGATCACCCGGTCCCGGCCGAATTCGGCCTGCAGTCCCTCGGTCGCGCGGAACACCCCGCCGAGCGGGCCGATGTCCTCGCCGGCGAGCAGCACCTTGGGGTTCTCGGCGAGCGCTCGGCGCAGGCCGGCGTTGATCGCCTTGACCATGGTGAGCGTCTTCGTCGCCTGCTCGACGGCGGGCGTGGCCTCGGTCTGCGTGCTCATCAGGCCTCCTCGAAGGACGATTCGTAGGCGAGGTAGGCCTCGCGCTGGGCGAGCAGGTGGTCGGGCGTGCGGGCGTGAACCAGGCCGAAGTAGTCGGCCAACTCGGGCTCCGGAAGGGCGACGCATTCCGCGCGCAGGCGCTCGGCGAGGGCGTCGGACTCGGCGGAGAGCGCGTCCAGCCAGGCCTGGTCGATCGCACCCCGCTCCCACAGGTAGGCCCGCACCCGCTGGATCGGGTCCTTGGCCAGCCACTCCTCAACCTCCGCGTCGACGCGGTACTTGGTGGGATCGTCGGAGGTGGTGTGGGCGCCCATGCGGTAGGTGTAAGCCTCGATGAGCACCGGACCCAGCCCACGGCGGGCATGGTCGAGCGCCCAGGCGGTCACGGCCTGGACCGCGAGGACGTCATTGCCGTCCACACGGATGCCGGGGAAGCCGAAGCCCTGCGCGCGGCGATAGAGCGGGACGCGCGACTGCAGGCTGGTGGGCTCGCTGATCGCGTACTGGTTGTTCTCGCAGAAGAAGACCACCGGAGCGTCGCAGGAGGCGGCGAAGACGAACGCCTCGTTCACGTCCCCCTGGCTGATCGAGCCGTCGCCGAAATAGACGATCGCCGCCCCGTTCGCCGCCGGGTCGTCGTTGCCGACCAGCCCGTCGCGCTGCAGCGCCATCGCCATGCCGACGGCGTGCAGGGTCTGGGTGCCGATCACGAACGAGTAGATGTGGAGGTTGTCCGGGCGGGACGGCCAGTCCATCATCCCGGTGCCGCGGAAGGTCGACAGGATGTCGACCGGGTCGACGCCCAGGCACCAGGCGACCCCGTGTTCGCGGTAGTACGGGATCAGCAGGTCGGGATCGCGGGTTGCTCGCACCGAGCCGATGTGCGCGGCCTCGTGGCCCAGCGACGGCGGCCACAGCCCCAGTTCGCCCTTGCGCTGCAGTGCGGTGGCCTCGGTGTCGATGCGCCGGGTGAGCACCATGTCGCGCAGGTGGGCGGCGATCTCGGCATCGGGCCCTGTGAAGGAGAAGTCGGGGTGGTCGACCCGGTGTCCATCAGCATCGAGGAGCTGGACGGGTACGTCGGCTACCGACGGTTCGCGATTCGTGCCTGTGGGCTCGGTCAAGGGAACTCCTGCTCGAAAGGGGCACCAGCAGGCACTTAACCTACGGTTACGTAACCATAGGTGTCAATCGGGAGAAGTGCTGCATCGAAGCCGAGCAGGTCCCTCTTCCGACGGCGCCGCCATCTCCGAGTGGCGCCGTCGCGTTCTGGCCACTCTGCGCGTCCCGCCCCTCGCGTACCGTCCCACCTGCGGGCCATCGCGGCCGGATCGCGTCACCCTCCGCCACGGGAGGCCCTCACGCCCCGCGTGCCGGTCCTGGAGCGGGACCGCTCAGGCGAAGCCGAACAGCGGGGGCAGGACGGCCGCGACGACAACACACCAGACGAAGTAGACCGGCAGATAGGCGGTCTGCCAGCGCTCGAGGACGCCATGGGTGCGCCGGCCGCGCAGGAAGCCCAGCTGCAACCAGCCGGCGCCGGCGAGGTTCACCAGCAGGAGCACGTTCAGTCCGAGCGATGCGACCTTGTTGGGGCTCGCGCCGAAGACGCCGATCCGTCCAACCATCGCCGAGAGGACCAGCAGGTCGACGACGAGGGCGGCGAGGATCATCGCCAACTGGAGGGCGTCGAACCAGCGGGCCCGGGTGGACGCCTCCCGCGCCGAGATCGTGTACAGCAGCAGAGCCAGGACGACGATCAGCGTGGCGTCGAAGACGATCAGCACTTCGCGGTGGGTGTCGAGCAGCGACACCCCGGCGGCGCCCTGGACGGCAGCGGCGACGACGAACGCGGCGAGCATGGCGGTGAACAGCGGCGAGAACACCGCGGTCAACACCGGAGCCATGTTCTCGATGACGGACTTCTTCGCGTCCGCGAGCCAGGCCGCCACCACCGTCGCGCCGGCGGCGCCGCAGGGCAGCAGCCAGTCGACGACGAAGCTGCCCGCGTCCATGCCGATCGCGGCGAACACACCCAGGGTGAGCGCGGTCAGGACGGCGCCGCCGAGCGCGATCAGGGCCAGGTAGATCACCCACTCCCCGGTGAACCGGATCAGGTCCATCCGCGCGCGTCCCGAGCGCCAGCGTCCCTCGACGTAGGTGACACCGACGATCAGCCAGAGCGCGGCCGTGATGTGCAGGACGGTGAGCACGAGTGTGTCGGAGCCCGGGTCCAGCGGGTAGCCGTTCACCAGGGCGGCCGCGCCGGCGAAGCCGACCACCGCGATCGCCACCGACGGGCGCGGGCCGCCGGCGCGGACGAGGAAGTAGGCGGCGAGCACACCCAGCAGCAGGAGGGGGGCGTTGCGCAGGCCGACGTCGGCCGGCGCGCCGAGAAGCCACGGCAGCTTGACCACGAACGCCGCGAGGACCGCGAAGGCGACCGCGACGGCTCCGCTGCTGGTCGACGCCGCCGCCGGGTCGCCGCCGAGCACGAGTTGCTTCCACAGCCGCTCGGAGTGCTCGCGCGCGTACTCGCGAGACAGCTCGTCGACCCGGCCGAGCCGGCGAACGGCGATCAGGAAGGCCTCCTCATCGCTCAACCCGACGGCTTCCAGGTCGTCGATCCGGTCGCGCAGATGACTCTCGAGCTCGTCGAGGTCGGCGGTGGCAAGACTCCGGTCGGCGGCGAGGTAGCGGCGCCACTGGGCGAGTTGGGTGTCCGTGGAGTCCGTCACGCGCCGACTCCGTCCGCAAGAGCCGGGCCGGGACGGGTGCCGTCGGCCCAGACGCGGCGCAGGGTGCCGGTCACGACAGCCCACTGCCGACGCTGGTCGGCGAACGCGGCCTCCCCCGTCGCGCTGAGCCGGTAGTGCTTGCGACGCCGGCCCGACGGCGCGTCCACCCAGCGCGACTCGACCTGCCCCAGCCGTTCCAGCCGGTGCAACAAGGGGTAGAGCATGCCGTCGCTCCAGGCGAGCTCGCCGCCGGAGAGCTCGCCGACCCGCTGCAGGATCGCGTAGCCGTAGGACTCCCCCTCGGCCAGGATGCCCAGCACGATCGGCGTCGCCGCCGCGGCGACCAGGTCCTTCCCGATCCGCATGACCCTCCTCGCAGATTGAATACCTTGCAGTTCAATGTATGCGCGCATACCTGGCAGTTCAAGGTATCCAGCCTTGGCACGGATCGACGGACGTCAGCCGACCTCGCAGGTCACCAGGTCGATGCCGAAGCCGGCGTCACCACGATCGGGGCAGTCGAGGCCGGCGGTCAGCTCCCCCATCACGGCCGTGCCGTACACCGCCACGGGGGTCTGGTCGGCCAGTTGGCCCGCCAGCACAACGGCGGCATCCGCGCGCGCGGCTCCCCGGATCTCGTTCAGGGACGCCACGGCCTCGCTGACCCCGGGTGGTAGCCAGCTTGCCGGAACGTCCGACCCGAGCATGGTCTGCAGGAAGGCCGCGGGGTCGGGATAGGCGAGTCGGGTCGAACCCAGTGCGAGATCCAGCCCGGCGGCGTCCAGCGAACTGTCGCTCCATCCCGCCGACGCCGGCGACTCCCTGGCGGTCTACTTCTGGAAAGACATGGCGGCGGTCGAGAGCAACCACAGGGCCGGCCATGTCGGACGCCGGCTCCCGGACGTCGGCACGTCCGTGAAGGACTTGGTCGCGTGGCTCACTACCAACCCGGACTTCGCCGTGGTCGGTCCGCCCTCGCCGGCCGAGCTGATCCCGGGCTACCCGGGAACCCGCCTCACTATTGGGGTCTCCGAGACGGCGGACTTCGCCTGGGACGACTGCCCGTCCAACCCGCGGTGCGCCGCGTTCTTCACCGATCCGGCGCACTGGGGCTCGAACTTCTGGGCGATCGAGGGCGACAACGTGCAGGACCTCTACCTCGCCGACGTCGACAGCGGGGGCGAAGAGCACGTGTTCTTCGTTCTGCTCTACGCCGTGGACGCGGCTTCGCTGGACGCCTTCCGCCCGCGGGCGGAGGAGCTCGTCCGGACCGTGCTGCTGCCCGAGGCGTAGGGGGGTCGGGTCGCCCTCGATCCCCACCCCAGCGCCCCAACGGCCCGGCGTCGCGGACGACGCGGCGGTGACCGCCCGGGGAGTTCTCGGGGGGCTGTGCGTTCACCCGTCGGGGTTTCCGGTACGCAGTCTTCTACGTTGGTAGCGGCTGTGCTGGCGCGGTCGTTGGTCTCGGTCGACGTAGCGGGGTGGGACAACCTCGGGCAGCCCGTTCGCGCGCAGGCGGATCTGCCAGCGGTGTCGGGAGCCCGGGCCTTGGCCGGGTCGGCCGGGTTCGACGATGCCGTGATGGTGCGGACAGACCAGGACAAGGTTGCGCAGAGCCGTTTCGCCGCCATCCCACCAGGGCTTGATGTGGTGGGCATGGCAGTCGTCGGGTGGTTTGTCGCAGCCAGGGAAGGCGCAGCCGCGGTCCCTGGCTTCGAGGGCGGCCCGGATCGGCCCGGTGACCAGGCGTTGGCTGCGTCCGACGTCGAGCGGTTCGGATTCTCCGCCCAGCACGACCGGCAGCAGGTCGGCGTCGCAGGCGAGCCGGCGCAGCACCGACGGCGCGACGGCCACGTCCGCGCCGATCAGGTGGGCGTCGATACACCGTTGGCGGAGCTGGTCGTAGTCCAGCAGCACGACCACCCGCGGCCGGTCGCCGCCGTGGTTGGGCGCGAGCGCCTGCCGGGAGTGCGCGTGCACCAGGGCCATCAGCCCGTCGGCGCGGCGCTGGCCGCGGCTGGGCAGTGACTGGTGGGGGTCGATCGCCTCCAGCGCCCGCTTCTGCTGGGCGGCGTGGGCGTCGACGATGCGAATCAGCAGGTCCGCGTCCACCGTGGGCAGTGATCCGCGGAACTCGGTGGTGCCGTGACCGTCGTTGTGGAACTGCAGGTGCCGGTTGCGGATCGCGAGCTCGTGCTCGCGTTCGAGTCGTTCCGCCTCGACGGCGTCGGCCACCCCGGGCGCGAGCACGTCCAGCAGCCGTCGGGAGAGGGTGGCGAGCTCGGCGGAGTTGAACTGGCCGGCGTAGCCCACCATCACGTCTTCGGCCTGGGCGAGCGAGGTCGCGGGCAGATCGTCGGGAAGGTCGGACAGGACGCGGCTGATCGCCCGGGCCTGCTGGGGCAGCACCGAGCCGGCGAGGCAGGCCGCACGCAGCCGGTCGAGGGCGGCCAGGTCGCGTCCGGCGAACAACAGCGCGGACGCCTCTCTGCGGGTGAGCCGGGTGCTGTCGGCCAGCCAGGTCGCAGCCCCGGTGCCGTGGGCGTGCTCGGCGGCCTCGGTCTGCACCACTTCGCCGGCCAGGGCCTGGGCGAGCGCGGTGCACCGGCCGGCCACCTGCACCGCCGCCTGCAGCAGCGCGAGCCGATCGGTGTCCGTGGCCAGAGCACGAGCGGGCGCGTCGACCGCGTCGAGCAGCGCCCCGATACCGGCCAGCGCCTCGCTGGTCGACACCGGCCCGTCGATTCTCTCCATGCCTCCAGCCAACCACCCGCCACTGACATTTCGCCGACCAAGGCGGCTTCTGTAACCGCAGGCCAGAGTGCGGAACAGCCACTCGAATAGCTCAGGTGTTCGATGAAACGGGGCACGGCACCCGTCCCGGCCTTGCACCCGGACTCCCGCCGGTCCGCTGGTCGAGGGGCCGACCCAAGACATCCCCGGCGCGTGGCCGGGTCGCCGCCTCCCTCAGCTGGCCCAGCGGCCAGTGAAGAACAGCCACGACCAGACCGCCTGGACGGCCAGTGCGGCGAGCACCAGCACACCGA
>NZ_JASGES010000151.1:0-4920 GCF_047606205.1 Propionicimonas sp.
GGCGGCTCCGCTCTCCCGCGCGAGGAGGGCGGCGGAAGGCGCGGGCGGTCCCGGTCGCGGCGGTGTGCCGCGGCCGGACCGCGTCCGTGCTGCTCGAGCCCGCCCCGCGCGTCCGGTCAGATCGTGACCACGATCTTGCCGCGGGTGTGGCCGCCCGCCAGCGCCCGGTAGGCGTCGACCGCGTGGTCGAGGTCGAACACCTCACAGATGTGGACAACGAGCCTGCCGTCGGCGACGAGGGCCGCCAGTTCGGCGAGACCTTCGCTGCTGGGGCGCACCCAGATCGACTGACCGCCGAACTGCGAGGCGGCACGTCCGTCGGCGATCGAGACCACCGAACCACCCGGCTTCAGCAGGTCGGGGACGGTGTCGAGCGCATGTCCGCCCACGAAGTCGAGGATGACGTCGAAGCCGTCCGGCCGGACCGCCAGCGCAGCCGCCACGATGCCGTCCCCGTGCCGGATCGGGGTCGCGCCGAGCGATCGGACGAAGTCCTGGTTGGTGGGCCCCGCCGTCCCGGTCACCTGCGCACCGGCGAGGACGGCCAGCTGGGTGGCGAACGAGCCGACCCCGCCCGAGGCGGCGTGCACGAGCACGGACGAGCCCTCGCCCAGCCCCGAGCGTCGCACGCTCTGCAGTGCGGTCAGCCCGGCCAGGGGCAACGCGGCCGCCTGCTCGAAGGACAGTCCGGCCGGCTTGTGGGTGGCGGTGCGCACCGGGACCTCGACCAGCTCGGCGAGCGTCCCTCCGTGCACGACGTCCTTGCGGGCGTAGGCCAGTTCCGCATCGCCCACGGCGTACTCGGGCGTGTCGAGGCCGGGACGCACCACCACCCCGGCCACGTCCCACGCGGGCACCACCGGGAACACCGCGTCGATCACTCCCTGCAGGTAGCCCTGCCGAAGCTTGTAGTCAACCGGGTTGATACCGGCGGCCACCACCTTCACCAGCAGTGAGTCGGGCCCCGGATGCGGATCGGGAACCTCGCCGACCCGGAATGTCTCGTCGCCGCCGAACTCTTCGTAGAACAGTGCTCTCACACTCCGGCCAACCAGGCCGGGCGCCCCCGCATTCCGCCGCGCCGCAGTCGTGTCCGCGGCCCGCCGTAGGCTGGGCCACCATGGCACGACAGGAGTCCCCAGGGCCGGTCCCGCCGCGGGCGGCCCGGGTGAAGCTGGGACGGCTCGCCCCCGCCGGCGTCGACACCCTCGACGGCGAGGAGGACCTGGACGAGGTGGAGTGGCGCGACCACCGCGTCGAGACCATGGCGTGGACGGGCCGGCGCCGGGTGACCTCCTCCCGTCTCGCCGGGGTGAGGGCAGGCGAGTGGATCGCCCGCGGGGCGGCGCTGACCGCGTCCGAGCTCGACGGGGTCGAGATCACCGCGCTGAGCGCCGCAGGGTCGGGGTGGTGGAACGTCGGGGTGGACCGGTCCCGGATCGGCTCCGCGGAGCTGTACGACTCGTCATGGCGCAATGTCGCCTTCACCCAGTGCAAGCTCGGCTACCTCAACCTGCGCGGCGCCGCCCTGGTCGACGTCTCCTTCACCGACTGCACGATCGCCGAACTCGACCTGGGCAGGGCCAGTGCCACGCGCCTGTCCTTCGCCGGCTGCCGGATCGACCGGATCGAGCTGTCCGGGTCACGGCTCACCGACGTCGACCTCCGCGGCGCCCGCCTCGCCGAGGTCGGCAGCCTCGACGGGCTCCGCGGCGCCACCATCACGATCGCGCAGTTGCTCGACCTGGCACCCGCGCTGGCCCAGCGCCTCGGCGTCCTCGTCGACTGATCCCCGCGTCGCCCGGGGTCCGGCAGGTGTGAGGCCGGACGCGTCCGGCCACGCCTTGACGACGACCGGAGCGAAGCGTGACCGAATCTCCATGAACGAGGTGTGAGCTGGCCGTGGAACGGGCTCCGACGACGCGGTGCCCGGATGTCTGCATGCCTCAACGCTCGATGAATAGCACACATTGATAACGCTCTGATTACGCTTTGCGTGAGCGAGAAGCCAGCCCTTGGCTGCTGTCGGACGCGTGCTAGATTACCCAAAACCCGCAGGGGCTGGGCGGTCAGTATGTCCGGCTGGGGTCGCGGGTGAGAAGAGGGTTTCCGGATGGCAGACACCACCGTGGTCGAGGCGCGCGATGGCGCAGTCCCGATCGCGGGGCGTACCCCGTGGCAGATCACCCGCTCCAGACTGGTGCGCGACAAGGTCACGATGGTCGCGCTCGGCGCAGCGATCTTCTTCATCCTGCTGGCCGCGTTCGCGCCGCTGATGACCCAGTTCGGCTGGCTCGACCCGTACAGCTCCAACACCGACCTCGTCGGCGGCCTCGGCTCGCTGCCGATCGGGCCCTTCGGTGGCGTCTCGGCCCAGCACTGGATGGGCGTCGAGCCGGGCACCGGTCGTGACATCTTCTCCCGCGTCGTCTCCGGCCTCACCGTCTCGCTCACCGTCGCGACGCTGGCCGTGCTCGTCTCGGTCGTGCTCGGGGTGATCATCGGGATCATCTCCGGCACCGCCGGCGGCAAGGTCGACTGGCTGTTCTCCCGCGTGATCGACTTCGTGCTCAGCTTCCCCCAGACCCTGATGCTGATCGCCCTGTCGACCATCGTGATCGACCTGCTGCAGGGTGCGCTCAACACGGACCGGACGATCCCGTCCATGATCTTCATGATCCTGGTGATGGGCTTCTTCGGCTGGCCGTACTTCGCGCGCATCATCCGGGGCCAGGTGCTGTCGCTGAAGGAGCGGGAGTTCGTCGAGGCCGCCCGGTCGCTCGGAGCGGGACGGCGTCGGATCTACTTCACCGAGCTGCTCCCCCACCTGTGGGCGCCGATCCTGGTGTACACCACGCTGATCATGCCCCAGAACATCGCCACGGAGGCCGCCCTCGGCTTCCTCGGCGTCGGCATTCAGGCCCCGACCCCGTCGTTCGGATCGATCCTGAACGACTCGGTGCACTACGCGACCTCGGATCCGGCCTACTTCATCTTCCCGGGCATCACGCTGTTCCTGGTGGTGCTCTCGTTCAACCTGCTCGGCGACGGCCTCCGGGACGCGCTCGACCCCAAGGCCGACCGACAGTGAGTGCACGCACAGCCACCCCCGTAGTCTCCGCAACAAACACAGAAGGAGAATCAATGAAGCGAGTCAAGATCGTCGCGGGTGTCGCGACGACCATGGCGCTGGGCCTCGCGCTCACCGCTTGTGGTGGCGGCACCGGTGGCACGAGCGGGGGGTCCGCAGCGGCACCGGCCGGCGCCGGGAACACGCTGTACATCCTCTCCGGCACCGCTACCGAGCACTGGGACCCGCAGCGGGTCTACGTCGGCGTCAACATCGAGGCTGGCAACCGCCTCTTCACCCGTACGCTGACCACTTTCGCTCCCGTCGCCAAGAGCGGCGACTCCGCCGAACTGGCCGCTGATGCCGCCACCGACACCGGCACCGTGAGCTCGGACGGCAAGACCTGGACCTTCACCATCAAGGACGGGATCAAGTGGGAGGACGGCCAGGCCGTCACCTGCGAGGACTTCAAGTACGGCATCTCGCGCACCTTCGCCGTGGACGTGATCACCGGTGGCCCGAACTACGCGATCCAGTACCTGGACATCCCGAAGAACTCCGACGGCTCCTCCAAGTACGACGGCCCCTACAAGGGCGACGGCCAGGCCCTGTACGACAAGGCCGTGACCTGCGACGGCAGCACCATCACCTTCAAGATGGCCAAGCCGTCCGGTGACTTCAACCAGGCTCTGACCATGACCGCCTTCGGCGCGTTCCGCAAGGACAAGGACCAGGGCGACAAGTCCAACTTCGCGATCTTCTCCGACGGGCCGTACAAGCTCGACGGCGACTGGACGTCCAACAAGGGCGGCACCTTCGTCCGGAACGACCAGTGGGACAAGTCCACCGACACGATCCGCACCGCGGGTCCGGACAAGATCGTCTGGGACGAGTCGCTCACGCAGGAGACCCTGTACGAGCGCCTGATCGCCAACCAGGGCGACGACCAGAACGCGATCACGTTCGACCAGGCTCCGGTCACGGCGCTCGCCAACGTGAACAACGCCGAGGGCCGCAACGACATCGTCGCCTCGCCGTACACCCGCTACCTGGTTCCGAACTTCAAGTCCAAGGTGTTCGAGAACGACAAGGCCCGTGAGGCACTGGCCCTGGCGACCGACCGCAGCGCCTACGTCACCGCCGCCGGTGGTGACCAGGTCGTGAAGGCGACCAACTCGCTGATCAACCCGGCCCTCTCGTCCTTCCCGAACACCCCGCTGCCGGCGGGCGACAAGGGCGATCCGGCCAAGGCCAAGACGCTCCTCGAGGAGGCCGGCTTCACCACCCCGGTGAAGATCACCGTCGCCTACCGCAAGAACGACACCCTCGACAAGGTGTTCGCCGGTCTGAAGACCGGCTGGGACGCTGCCGGCTTCGAGACCAACCTCGTGGGCATCCCGGCCGACCAGTACTACGGCACGCTGCAGTCCCCGGACTCGGCCACCAAGTACGACGCCTACTGGGCAGGCTGGGGCGCGGACTTCCCGTCCGCGTCGACCGTGATCCCGCAGCTGCTCGACAGCCGCAGCCAGATCAGCTCCGGTGGCCCCGGCCAGGACTACGGCTACTTCGACAACGCGGAGTTCAACAAGGGCATCGACGCGGCATCCGCTCTCACCGGTGCCGAGGCCGACAAGGCCTGGGGTGCTCTGGACGCCGAGGCGACGGGCAAGTACTACGCCGTGATCCCGCTGATCAATGACCAGTTCGTGTTCGTCCACGGCAGCAATGTCGAGGGCGCGGTCGTGAACACCACGTTCACCGGCTACTACGACCTGGCCAACATCTCGGTCAAGCACTGACCATCTGATCGGCCAAAGGGTCGGGGGTGCGCCACACGGCGCACCCCC
>NZ_JASGES010000152.1:0-4671 GCF_047606205.1 Propionicimonas sp.
CAGCCCGCTGCGCAGGGCCCGCAGCCTGCGGGGTACCCCGGGTCGGCGGGGCCGTTCCCGTCCGCGCAGGCCTACGGGCAGGCGTACCCGGGCCAGCCCGGCGCGCCGTATCCGGGGGCGCCCCAGCCCGGCCAGGCGCCGTATCCGGGGGCGCCCCAGCCCGCCGCGCAGTACCTGGGGACGGCCCAGCCGGGCCCTCAGTACCCCGGCGCGGCCCAGCCCGGTCAGCCCTATCCCGGCCAGCCGTACCCGGGCCAACCAGTGCCCGGTCCGGCGCCGGCGAAGCCGTCCAAGGTGCGGCTGTGGGTCACCCTGGGGATCGTCGGGATCCTGGTGGTCGGCGGGGTCATCGCGGGCCTGTTGTCGTTCAACGTGAGCGCGACGAAGGTCGGCGACTGTCTCGCCCAGGACGGCACCGACAGCGTGAAGTCCGTCCAGTGCGACTCGGGCGACGCGGACTACCAGGTGGTGGGAGTCATCCCGAACACCAACCAGCCGATCCGTGGCCTGTCGAACCCCTGCGAGGACTACAGCGACGCCACCAGCTACTACTGGGAGGGCCGCGAGGGCAGCAGCGGCACGTTGCTCTGCCTGAAGGAACTCTGAGCCCCGCTGACGGGAGAGCGCCGCTGTCGGGGGCGGGACGCGTTCCTGCGTTGACGACGGTGCTGGCGCTGGGACCGTTCTCGGCCGGCCCACGGCCGGGTGCAGGCGATGGCGGATAGCTGGCGGCGTACTGACCACGGCTGGGACCGCCCGGTCGTCGTGAGGTCCCCGGCCGTGCGGCCCCGGCTGCGCAGGGGCGTTGCGGAGGCCCGCAGCTACCCTTGCCGGGTGGACGAACAGCGCAGGCCCCGGCGGCCGAGCTTCCAGGACCCCGCGGCCCTGGAGGCTCTCGGCCAGCCGTCCGACCCGATCGCGGAGTTGCACGCCGCGCACGAGACGGCGGCCGTGCTGCTCCGGACGGGCCGCGCGGCCGACGATCCGGCGGTCACGGCACGGCTGGTCGCGCTGTCGGACGAGATCGGGCTCGACACGCTGGCCGATCTGTGGGCGTCCCGGCCCGCGCGGACGCTGCCCGGTGTGTTGTGGCGGCTGTACCTGCTGCGCGAGTGGGTGTCGACCGACCCGCACGGCGCTGCCCGCGAGTACGCGGCCGGGATCCGGTTCACCGAGCCCAACCACGCGGTCGCCGGGGTCGAGCCGCCCGGCCCGGATGAGGTGCGCAGGGTGGCGGACGAGATCCTGCGGGGCGCGTTCTCCGGTGACTTCGCCGTCGCGCTCGAGCGGGCCGCCGCGTTCTGCCACGTCGTGGCGTCCGGTCGAGCCGACGTCACGGTCGGCACCCGCGCGGTCTACCAGGCGCTGCGCCTGCAGGACATGGCCGGCGACCTGACCGCGTCCGCAGCCCTGTGGCGAGCCGGGAAGTTGCGGTAGGGACGCGGTCCGCCGCCCCCACGGTTCCGCCGACGCGCGCGCTGACCGAAACCGCGCGAGGGAGAGACGGGCTTGGATCCGCCGCCGCCGCGGCCTATCCTTCATCAGGCGTCGGGCCGCGGTAGCCCCGGGCTCCAACTCTCGCCGCTACGAGCGGCCACGCGCCGAGAGGCGCTCCCGGCCCGACGCCACCGCCCCAGCCGCCCTGGCGGGAGGGGCGACGTCGACAGACCACAGTCGCGCCATCGCCCCGGCCCCGCGGGCCCTACAGGAGCGCCAGCAGGGCTTCGGGGTTGTGCCGGTAGGTGTCCAGCGGCACGGAGCCCGAACTGAGCGCCTCCAGGGTCTCGGTGAGGACGCGATTCACCGGTGTCGGGACGCCGAGTTCGTCGCCGTGGCGCACGACCGCGCCGTTGAGGTAGCGCACCTCGGTGCGGCCGCGGCCGGAGTAGAGGTCGATGTGGAAGGACGGCATCTTCGCGCCGCGTCCGCCGCCGAGCAGCCGGGTCAGGACCGGCTGGCCGACGAGGCGGGGAATCCGTGTCGCCGCCAGCGCGAGGGCGCGGACGGGGGTGCCGGGCAGGTCGACGGGCTGGTAGCCGAGGGCGTCCATGACGGCGAGGCACTCGCGAAGGACGGCGATCTCGACCTCGTACAGCCGGCGGTCGGCGAACAGGCGGGCGACCGGCTCGTCCAGGATGGCCGACGTGGCGTTGCCCTGCAGGTTGGTCAGCAGCTTCGACCACTTCATCGCCCCGGGCCGGCGGTAGCCGCGTCCGTTGAGGCGGGCGTCGTTCAGGGCGGCGATCAGCGGCTCGCCCAGGGGATGGTCGGTGCCGATCCCGATGCCGCGCCGCTTCTCCTCGATCACCTGGCCGGTGCCGGGCTTGCCGACGGCGGTGGTGACGGTCCCGGTGATCACCTGCCCGGCGCCGAGCCTGCGCGCGATGAGTGGCTCGTTGTCGACGCCGTTCTGCAGGGAGAGCACCGGCGGCACCGGCAGTCCGGTCGCGATCAGCTCGTCGAGGGCTGAACTGGTGTCGAACGATTTCAGTGCGAACACGCAGGCGTCGTAGGGTCCGGCGGCGAGGGCCTCGGCCGCCGAGGCGTGGATGGCGAAGGTGCGCACGGAACTCGTGCGGCCCTCGCGGGTCAGCCGCAGGCCGGCTTCGGCGATCGCCGCCGCGGCGGCCGGCTGCTCGCTGTAGGCGATGTCGTGCCCGGCGACGGCCAGCGACCCGCCGACGTAGGTGCCGATCGCTCCCGCACCGATGAACAACAACCGCATGACGCAGTCCTTCCCTGGCTCCCTGGCTCGCATCGTGTCTGCGCGGCGTCGTCATCGACGCCGGTGACACCCTGATTCAGGACGCCGACTGCTCCTGCTCGAGCCGATCGAGGATCCACGAGCGGACGAGGGTCGAGGCCGGCAGGTGCCGGGCGTCCGCGATCCTCTGAATGGCGTTGCTCTCGCCAGGGCTGAGCCGGACGGAATAGACGAGGGTGCGACGTTGCGGTGATGCCATGTAGTACAGGGTATGACCGGGTCGAGGCGTTTGCTCCCGAAAAGCGGCTTTGCTACCCGGAATTGGGGAGCAAAGCCGCTCTTCGGGAGCGGGAACGCGTGGGGGAGCCGTCAGGGGCGGGGGACGCGGGTGGCGCGCCAGGAGGATCCTAGGGCGAGGAAGGCCGTTGGGGACGTCGCGGCGAGGGCCTCGTCGGTGGGCAGGCCGCGGGCGAGGCCGGCGTGGTAGGCGGCCATGACCGCTGCCGTCTCCTCGTCCGGGACGGGGGCGACCGCGGCCACGACGGAACTCACGCCGAGCGAGAGCAGGGTGTGCGCGAGCCCGAGCGGCTCGTCGCCCGGACGCACCTGCGCGGTGCCGACGTCGCACGCGGACAGCACCACGTGGCCGGCGCGCACGTCCCCGGTCGGCAACTCGTGGGCGTACACGTCGCCGTCAGCCATCCGCAGCGAGGAGAACAGCGGGCTCGACGGCTGGTGCTGCCCGTGGGCGGCCACGTGTACGACGCCCCCGCCGGCCAGGGCGGCGACGAGCTCGGCAGCATGCGCGTCCGGCCAGACCCGCGCCCCCGTCCAGGCGGAGGCCACGTCGGCCGCCTCCACGGACGCGAACCGCAGCCCGGGCCCGACGAGCACCTCGACCGACGCCCGCGCGACGTCCACCCGCCGACCCGCCCACTCGGTCACCGATCGCGCGACGGTCACGGGGACGCCGGCCAGCGACGGCAGCATCCCCCACGGCACGGACGCGACGGCGTGGGTGCCGACCACCACCAGCCCGGACGAGCGCCGCTGCCACGGTCGCACCACCGCGTCGTCCAGCCAGCCCAGCCCGGAGCGCAGGGAGGTCCCGATCGCGTCCCGCAGCGGCCCGGCCGGGGCGTAGGCGAGCGCCCGCAGATCGGCCTGCAGCCGGCGCGTGGTCTCCAGACACCGGTCCAGGTCGGCCAGCCGGGCCAGCCGGCGTCGTCCGCCCAGCACCCCCACGCCCCACAACCCGCCGTCGTGCGGGAACAGCCACAGCAGGTCGCGATCGGCCTCGCCCACGGCGCCCAGGGCCGGGGACAGGCCGGGCAGCGGGGTGGCGGCGGACGCGTCCTGCCGCTGCGCGAGCCCGAGGTCGGTCAGATCCCGGCGCAGCACCGCCATCTCCGCCCGCCGTGCTGCCGCCAGCGGCCCGTCCGGCTCGTCGCGGACGGCCTGCGACAGCGACCGCAGCCGCTGGGTGAGGTCGGCCTGCCGTGGGTCCTCCGGCGGCCGCACGACCGGCAACCCCAGGCTGCTCCACCGCTCGAGCGTGCGCAGGACATCGGTGGGCCCGGCGTTCAGGGCGAGGCCCAGATCGAGGTCGGCCAGCCGCAGGCTGAGCACCTTCCGCGCGGCCCGGGAGTCCAGGGACGCGCTGACCGCCTGGCTGGCGGTTAGATCGCGGGCTGCCGCGACGAGTCGGCGCCTCGGCGATCGGCCAGAGGCGAGGTCGGTGAGTGCGGCGGCGTAGACCTTTCGCAGGTGGATCACCAGGCCGTGGGAGCCTGAGGGGTACCGGGACAACGCCGTCCTGGCCAGGTCCGGACGGCCCAGGCGCGCGGCGGCCTCGGCGGCGACCGCACTGCTGCGTGCAGCGAGGTCGGTGTCCCCCAGCCCGCGTGCCACCTCGCCGAGACTCAAGGAGTTCTCCAGCACCCTCCCGAGTCGCCGACCCCGGCTGA
>NZ_JASGES010000153.1:0-6192 GCF_047606205.1 Propionicimonas sp.
AGTGGCGCGGTGATCGTCCCGTCGTCGGCGACCAGGATCGGACCGGTAGCGGTGACAACCAGGCGGAAGGCAGGCTCTCCGACCAGTTCGGTATCGATGTGGCCGATCACGTCGCCCAGCGAGCGAAGGGCGGACGGAACCTGCGTGCCGCTGAGTTTGACCTCTACTGCGCCCCAGCGTCCATCGGGGAGGCTGATGACGGCGTCGATCTCCTTGCCGTTGGAGTCGCGGTAGTGGCGCACTTCTCCGTTCAGCGCGGACGCCAGCACGCTCAGGTCGTGAACCACAGCACTCTCGAACAACAGCCCCAGGGTGCTGAGATCGGCCTTGAGTTGCTTCGGACCTGCGCCGAGCGCGGCCGCGGCGAGCGCCGGGTCGACCAGGTGCAGCTTTGGCGAGGTGCGCACCCGCGCCCGGGACCGCAGTGTCGGCGTCCACGGCGCTTGGGCCTCGACGATGAACAACCGCTGGAGCAGCCCTACGTAGGTGCTGATGGTGTTGGCCTCGATCCGCGGGGCGAGGGTGCGCACGTCCTGTGCGAGCGTCGCGAAAGAGACGTCAGAGGCTGTTGACCGGGCCAGCGCCAGGATCAGCTGCTTGATCACCTCCGGGTCGCGGCGGACGTCGGCGATGCGGTGGATGTCGGTGCGCGCCACGTCGTCGATATAGCCACGAAGCCGATCGGCGGACTGGGCGAGAGTGAGTTCGGTCATGGCGGGGAAGCCTGGGCGTAGCAGGTTCTCGATCACGTCGTCGAGGTCGAGACCGGACGCGAGAGAAGATGTCGGCAGCTCGTCGGCGAACAGGCCCGCCAGGCTCACGCTGCGGGTGGGCGCGTCGAGCTTCTCCGCCCAGGTCATGGTGCGTTGTCGTATCCGCAGGAAGCGCCCGGCACCGGTGTGTCGGGTGACATCGTCGGCTGGGACGGCGGACCCAGTCAGGATGAAGCGGCCGGGGTCGGCGGAGGCATCCACCGCGCGACGAACCAGGTTCCACAGTTCGGGCGCCACCTGCCATTCGTCCAGCAGTCGGGGTGCGGCGCCCTCCAGGAGCGTGCGCGGAGCCACCTCGATCACCGTCTGAACCGCAGGGTCGTCGACGAGGGCGAAGGATGCTGCGGCGTTCATCGCTGTCATTGTCTTGCCGCTGGCACGCGCGCCTTCAATCACAACCGCGCCCGCGGCAGCCAAGGCCCTGCCCAGGGCTGCATCGATGACCCGCGGCCTATAGGAACGCCCGAGCACCTTGGCGGTGTCCATGCCGTCACCATACTTGGCGCCAGCCCGCTAGGCCATGATTTGCAGGCATGCTAAGCCATGAACTGCAGCTGGTCTAGGCCACGTGTTGAGCAGTGGACAAGGCGGGTGCGGCTGCTGCGACCAGAAGGCCAACTCAGGTCGAAGTGGACAGCCCGTCGGGCGATGAGCACCGCCGATGGCTCACGTTAGTTCGCAGGTGCGTGCGCGAAGCCTGTTTGTGACCTGAGCCTGTGGGACCTCGGGCCACGGGAGCGGGCGCCGACATGACGACATCTGGAGAGACTGAATCTCGTGCCGACCGCGGGTCCCGGTCGGACGGCGCATACGCAGTACGTCGCGGCGTGGGGCCCGTTCCAGTGAAACACCTGGAATGGCCGGGGCACGGTTGCGCACGGTCTTGGGCGGCAGCACCAGGCGGTTGGCGATCTTGGTGTTGGTCAGGCCGCGTGCGACCAGGTCGAGGATCTCGCGCTCCGTCAGCTCGGGGAATGGGACGGTGGCTGTCGACGTTCCACCCGCGGCGAAGTGGCCGAGCACGCGGCTGGCGATGCCCGAGCTGAACACGATGCCGCCTCTGGCGACCGCGTCGGGGGCCCGCCTGGCCCTCTCCGATTCACCGAGACGCGCAAGGCACCGTCGCGCGGCCTGCCCCGGCGTAGTGTTCGACCGTGGTGGCGGGTGGGGAACAGTGGGCGGCGACCACCCATGACTGGGCGATCGGCGCGGACGTGGCGCACATCGACTTCATCCGGAGTCGCTGCGCCGAGTACGCCCGAGGCGGGGCACTGCACCTGGTGCTGGAGGTGCTGGCGTATGCCGACGACGAGGCCCACGAGTTGGGTCGGACGGGCCACTGCACCATCCTGCTCGGCCCGGAGGAGTCCGTGTCGGTCAGTGACGATGGACGGGGAACCGACACCCGCCGACGCCCGGGCGGCACGGTGGTGCGCAAGCCGATCATGTCGTCCAGGGACCTGCGCTTCTTCGACGCCACAGACCCGGTGCGGCTCTCGGACGGGTTGCCGCGGCGGGGGATCTCGGTCGTGGCTGCCCTCAGCGACTGGCTGGTCCACCTCAACCGCCGCAGCGACGGCGCGTGGGAGCAACGCTACGAACACGGACTACCCCTCGCCGCGCTCGCAGAACGATCCGACCAAGGCGGAATCACCGGCACGACCGTGCGGTTCCATCCCGACGCCAGCCTCGTCCCGCACTACCCGCTCAACGCGGACGTCATCCGGGAAGTTGCCGACTTCCCGTCCCTGGTTCTGCAGATCCGGACCAGTTCAGGTGGCCAAGTGGCCAGAACCTCTGGCCAGTAGGCCAGTGGCGTCCGACCATTCGGCCACTTCTCCCGTCCAGTCGGGCAACAGCACCAGCCATTCAGCCAGTTGCGCTGTCCACTCGGGCAGTGGCCCACCGGCTCAGCGTCTAGTCTTCCCGCATGAGCGACGAGGTGGTGTCGGCGTTCGAGCAGGACGGTCGCACCATGGTGTACACGCGCAGTGGCGCCGACACCGGAACGGCCTTCGTGCTGGTGCACGGGATCGGGATGGGCCAGCGCGTGTTCCGGGGCCTCGCCGAGGAGCTGGGACGCTCAGGCGTCGTGTACGCCGTCGACCTGCCCGGCTTCGGCGACTCGCCCGAGCCCGGCTCGGCGCTCGACATGCCCGCCAGCGGCGACTTCCTCGCCGCCTTCGTCGCTTCGCTGACGGAGAGCGAGCCGGTCCTGGTGGGCCACTCCATGGGCACCCAGGTGGTCGTCGAGGCGCTGGTGCGCCATCCCGAGCTCGCCAGCCGGGCGGTGCTGATCGCCCCGACCGTCAACGCCGCCGAGCGCACCGCCGCACGCCAGACGCTGCGGATGCTGCAGGATCTCGCCGGCGAGAGCCCCAAGGTCCTGGTGCTCGGCATGATCCAGTACGCCAAAGCCGGCCCGCGCTGGTTCATCCGGAAGCTGCGCCAGATGCTCGACCACCGGGTGGAGGACGTCCTGCCGCAACTCCGCGCCAACACGCTCGTGCTGCGCGGGGAGGACGACCCGGTGTGCCCCAGGGAATGGGTCCGGCACGTGAGCGGGCTGATCCCGCAGGCGCGGATGCAGGAGATCCCGCACCGGGGCCACGAAGCGATGATCCGCAGCCCGCAACCGGTCGCCTCCATGATCATCGCGCACGCGGCCACGACCACCCGACGGGACTGACAGCGGCCGCCGACGGTCCCACGTGTCGGCCCGACGCACGTCGGGGGGCCGCTTCACGGCGCTCGGGTTCGCAACGCCGGCCGTGCGGGATGGGCGCCAGTGGTGGGCCTGCACGGGGCCGCTCCGACCAGCCGGCGCGATCCCGGCCGGGGATAGGGTGCGAGAGTGGACGCCACCCTTCCACCTCGGCTGCGTCGGGGCTCGCACATCCGGGTGATCGCGCCCGCCCGCTCCCGGGCGATGGTGCTCGAGCACGACCACTCCGCCCTGATCGAGCGCAGGCTCGGCGACCTGGGGTTCACCGTCTCCTACGGCGCGCATGTCGACGAACGTGATCGATACGACTCCTCGCCGGTGCGGTCGCGGCTGTCCGACCTGCACGCGGCCTTCGCCGACCCCGCCGTCGACGGCGTGCTGACCGTGATCGGTGGCTTCAACAGCAACGAACTCCTGCCGATGATCGACTACGACCTGATCGCTGCCCACCCGAAAGTCCTGTGCGGCTACTCCGACATCACGGCGCTGCAGAACGCCCTGCTGGCCAGGTCAGGACTGGTCACCTACTCCGGCCCGCACTGGTCGTCGTTCGGCATGCGCGAGCTGTTCGACGACACCCTGGCGTGGTTCGCGGCGGCGGTCATGGACTCGGCCCCGATGGACCTGCACCCGTCCGGCTGGTTCACCGACGACCCGTGGTTCCTCGACCAGGACGATCGCACCCGCCACCCGACGCCCGGCTGGTGGGACGTGCAGCCCGGCACCGCGGAGGGCCGGATCGTGGGCGGCAACCTGTGCACCCTGAACCTGCTCCACGGCACGAGGTGCATGCCGCCCCTGGACGGTGCCCTGCTGTTCGTCGAGGACGACGAACTCGTCGACGCGGTCACGTTCCGTCGCGACCTGTTCTCGCTCCTCCAGCTGCCGGACGCCGCCGGCGTCACCGGCCTGGTGATCGGACGCTTCCAGCGGGCCAGCCAGATCACCCGGGAGGACCTCACCGACCTCGTCGCCGCCCAGCCCGCCCTGCGCGGCAAACCGGTGCTGGCCAATGCCGACTTCGGCCACACCAACCCCCAGATCACCTTCCCGGTCGGCGGCAGCGCCCGGCTGCGGGTGGCCCACCCCACGACCCTGACGATCACGCGCCACTGACGGCTCGCCCGCTCCCGCCACAGGCTGCGCGTCCCCGGTGGAGGCGAGCCACGAGGACGGCCCGCTCCCCACGGTGAGCACCCTGGGCCGGAGGTGGTCGCGACCATCGGAGCCCGCCCCGGCCCGGCCGTGGCCCGGCCGGAGTGCAGGACGCGAGGGCCGCGTGCCGCAGACCGGGACGGTTCAGCCGGCGAACGGGGCGAGCCAGAACCGGCCGACCGCCACGAACGCGGCGAGCAGCAGCAGAACCACGTTGAACCCGATCATCGGGGGTTCCTTCCGGCGGGCGTGGGTGATGATCGCGCCGACCATGATGGCGACCAGCCCGAGTGCGGCGATCGGCACCAGAATCGGCAGGATCCGCGTCACAGCGGGCAGGATCAGGCCGATCGCCCCCAGCACCTCCAGCGCTCCGATCGCCTTCACCGTCCCCGCGGAGAAGTCCTCGGCCCACCCCAGCCCCGAACTGGCGAGCTTGTCCTTCGGCTGGGTGAGCTTCATCACCCCGGCGGCGACGAACAGGAGGGCCAGGAGGCCGGCGACAATCCACAGAGCGAGGTTCATGAGCATCCCGTCCAGGTAGTTACTTCAAGAGTGAAGTCCACGCTAGCGTCGAGATGTTCAAAGTTCAATCGCTTTGCGGGAGCCCGGGGCCGCTGTGCGGGGACGGTGGCGCCTGGCGGCGTTGGCGGTGGCGCGTCCTGGGGGAGTCACCGCTCCCTGCCTCCGCCCGCCCCGTGGTAGCCTAACTTCAAGCTTGAAGTAATCGTCGCGACCACGCCGGGAGCGACGGCAACAGAACACGAGGAGTCATCGGTATGCCCACAATTGCCATCATCGGTGCCGGGCCGGGCCTGGGCCGCTCGCTCGCCCACACCTTCGGGCGCCACGGGTTCAGCGTGGCCCTGGTCGCCCGCAACCCCGACCGGCTCACCGCCCTGCGCGACGAGCTGAGGACCGCGGGCATCGTGGCGGAGAGGTTCCCCGCGGACGCCGGCGACCCCGAGGCGCTCGCCGCGGCGCTGAGGTCGGCCGCGTCCGGTCTCGACGCGATCGACGTCCTGGAGTTCTCCCCCTACAGCGGGCTGGAGCGGGTGTACCCGGAGCAGGTGACCGCGGACAACCTGATCCCGGCCCTGCAGACCACGCTGGTCGGGGCGGTCGCCGCCGTCGGGGCCGTTCTGCCCGGCATGCTCGAACGGGGGAGCGGCACCATCCTGTTCACCACCGGCGGCGGCGCGATCAACCCCTACCCGATGCTGGCCCCCACCAACGCCGCCCAGGCCGGCCTGCGCAACTGGGCGCACAACCTGCACCAGACCGTCGCCGAACGGGGGGTGCACGTGGCGACCGTCGCGATCAACGTGCTGATCGGCGCCACTGCCCCCGACGGCGTCCCGCACCGGGCCCCGGACGAGATCGCGAAGATCTACTGGGACCTGCACTCCAGGCGCGACCGGGTGGAGGAGGTCGTGACCGGCCACCCTGACGGGCGGTGACCGGCCGGCCGGGAGGCCGGCCCCACCGTGGCTGCGTCGCCGGCGGGTTGCCGGCCAGACCGCCGCAGCGGAGCGGCCA
>NZ_JASGES010000154.1:0-14060 GCF_047606205.1 Propionicimonas sp.
CTGGTGAGCCGGACGCCGCTCGCCCGCGCAGCCCGCTGCAGCGTCCTGGTCCGCTCGGCGCGGGCCCGCCAGGCGAGCCAGCCCAGGGCGAGCAGCAGCGACGCCCCGCCGATCACCGCCTCGCGGGGGGCGGCGACAGGCACGCCGGCCACCCGGACCGGCGGGGTGGCCACGTCGGGGCCGAACGCCAGCCCGAACCAGGCCATGGCGAGCGCGACCGGCGCGGCCGCGACGAAGCCGCCGGAGCGCCGCCAGGACGCGAGCAGCGCCACGAGGGGGCCGATCAGGAAGACCACCAGCGCGGGCGCGAGCAGGTTGCGGTACCCGCCGACCGGCAGCTCGACCGTGACCAGGTCCTTCCAGGCCGTCGCGAGACCGGCCAGGAACGACGCGGTTCCCCTCGCCAGGCCCACCCGGTACGCCGGGACGGCCACGACCGGGCCGAGCACCAGGAGCCCGACCAGCCCGGATCCCGCCACCACGGCCGCGGACCAGCCGAACCGGTGCGCGAGGACCGCGAGCGCCGCAGCGAGGGCGACCGCGACACCGACCAGCAGCAGGTAGGCGGCCGAGGCGTAGATCGGCCACGCCGCCCAGACGGCGAGTGCCGTGGCGGCCAGGACGTAGACCGTGCCGCCGGCCTCCAGCCGGCCGAAGCCCCCGCGTCGACGCGCCCGGGCCGGCCGGGTGCCGGTCACGACTGCGCTCCCCGCACGAGCAGCCGGGTGAGGTCGCCGAGCACGCCCACGGTGAGCACGGCCATGCTGCCGAACCGGCGCATGGCCGGGCGGGCCCGCTCGTCGCACACGACCGCGATCACCGCGGCATCGGCCGGGAAGGCGAGGGCCGCCTGCCGCAGCGCCCGCAGGCCGACCGGCGAGCCGCACACCAGCACGGCCAGCGACAACTGGTCGCAGGCCGCCGCGGCCAGGCGGCACACCTCGCCCAGCGGCACCGTCGACGCCGTCGACTCCACCGTGCAGAAGCCGTCCAGCAACGCCCGCGGCGAGCGGGCGGGCAGTGTCCGGATCGCCCGCACCCGGGCGCGGAGCAGCTCGGGGACCTCGACGCTCGCCATCACCTCCAGGTCCCGCCCGTCCCGGATGGCCTGGAGGCCGATCGAGGCGGCCGCGCTCACCGCCAGCTCGAACTCGTCCTCATCGACGTACTCCTCCGCGGCGCAACTGAGCACGACGGCCACCCGGGAGCGCCGCGACTCCTCGTACTGGCGCACCATCAGCTCTCCGGTCCGCGCCGTCGACTTCCAGTGGATCTGGCGGCGCGAGTCGCCGGCCACGTAGGGGCGGATCGCATGGAACGACACGTCGGAGTCGACCAGCTGACGCGTCGGCGACCCCTCCAGGTCGCGCACCAGGCCCACGCTCGTGGACGGGACCCCGACCGTCCGCGGGTGCACGTAGAGGTCGTGCACGTCGTCGAAGGCGATCTCGCGACGGAACACCCCCACCGGGTCCGCACGGACGGCCGTGACCGGCCCGACGGTGACGATCCCCCGCCGGGCCGCGGGCACGACGAGGTGCGCCTCGTGCCCGCGCCCGGGCCCCAGCAGAGGGAGGGCGAGTTCGACCAGGCCCGACCCCACCGGCACCTCGAGCCGCCCGGGCAGGGCGCTGCGACGCCCGAGGTTGAGGATCCCGACCGCGCCGCTGACCTCGCTGCCGGCGACCACCCGCCGGGCCGTGATCCCCAGGTCCACGGCGTAGTCGGGGCGGCCCACCAGGAACGGGACGGCCAGCGCGACCAGCACGAGGGCGGCGAGCCCCGCCACGGTCCACTCCACCCAGCCGAGCAGCCACCCGACGCCCAGACCCACGCTGGCGGCGCCGACGACCAGCCAGCCGGCCGGCGTCACGGTCTTCGCCACCATCCGTCCCGCGGCGGCCAGCCGCGTCCGCGCCGCAGGCCAGAGGCCCAGCCACGAAGCCGCCGCTGCCGCCAGCGCGCCCCTGCGCCCGGTCGGGTGAACCGTCCGGGTGCGGGTGGAGTCGGGCTGTCCCCTGCTGCGGCCGGCCCGGGATTCGGTGGACTCCATCGCTCAGCCGGCGGCCCGCTCGCTGGGCGGCGGAACGCTGAGTACCACCTGCGCCACCACGGCCTCGGCGGTGACACCGTCGAACTCCGCCTCGGGGTGCAGGATCAGCCGGTGGGCGAGCACCGGCTGGGCGAGCAGCTTCACGTCGTCGGGGACGACGTAGCCCCGACCCTGGGACGCGGCCCGCGTCCGGGCCGCCCTGGTCAGCGCGATCCCGCCGCGGATCGACGAGCCGAGCCGCACCTGTTCGGCGTCCCTGGTGGCCTCGACGAGCCGGGCGATGTAGTCGTAGACGAGCGGGTCGAGGTACACCTCGTGGGCGGCGGCCGCGAGGTTCAGCATGGCCTGCGGCGAGACCACGGGGCCGATGTCGCGGCGCAGCACCGCGGAACCTTCGAGGATGCGCACGGTGGAGGACCGGTCGGGGTAACCGAGCGAGGTCCGCAGCAGGAAGCGGTCCAGTTGCGCCTCCGGCAGCCGGTAGGTGCCGGCCTGCTCGACCGGGTTCTGAGTGGCGATCACCAGGAACGGCCGCCCGACCGGACGGGTCACGCCGTCGATGGTCACCCTGCCCTCTGCCATCACCTCCAGCAGCGCCGACTGGGTCTTCGGGCTGGCCCGGTTGATCTCGTCGGCGAGCACGACGTTGGCGAACACCGGCCCGGCGTGGAACTCGAACTCCCCGGTCCTCTGGTCGTACACCGTGATCCCGGTGACGTCGCCCGGCAGCAGGTCGGGCGTGAACTGGATGCGCGTGCTCGTGCCCTCCACGGACTGCGCCAGGGCCCTGGCCAGCGAGGTCTTGCCCGTGCCGGGGACGTCCTCCAGCAGCACGTGGCCCTCGCTCAGCATCGCGGTCAGGACGAGCTCGACGACGTGGCGCTTGCCGACGATCACCTGCTCGACGTTGTCCGCGATCCCGGCGAAGGTGCGCTGGAACCAGGTGGCCTGGTCGGCGGAGAGGGTCATGGGGTCGTCCTCCTCGGTCAGGGGGTGTCGGTCGGGTCGGCGGTGGGCGTCGGCGCGGCCGTCGGCGTCGGGGTGGCGGTGGGGTCGCAGTCGCCCCAGGTCGTGGTGGTGTAGGCGGTCAGGCCCCACGCGGCCGGCCAGGCCACCCGCAGCGCCAGGTTGCGCACCTTGGTCGCGGTGGCCGGCGCCGTGCCGTCGCTGCCCGCCGCCTGCCAGCTTCCCCCTCCGGATGCGTCCGGCACCCAGTAGTCGGCGTTCGACGCGTCGGCGGTGATCGTCGCCTTTCCCCCGGTCGACTCCCCCGCCGAGGTGGGCACCCTGCCTCCCGTGCACGAACCCAGGCCGAGCCCGGTGACCTGCACCTGGTAGGGCGCGACCGGCCCCGCGGCCGCGTCGGCATTGGCCGCCACGACGCCCCAGGCGCCGCACTCGTCGGTCCACTGCTCGTGGCAGTACCGGACGCGGAACCCGGAGGCGAAGTCGGGGCCGAACCTCCCCGACGGCTCGTCGAAGACGGCCTTGTTCCGGTACGGCGGCTGCTCCGCGGACGTCGGGTCGGCGGTGACCAGCCACTGGGGGTGGGCCGAGGAGCCGGCGGCGGACGCGTTCACGACGAAGCGGTAGCCGCCGGGCGCGGCGGGCTCCTGCACGGCCCGGACGGTCCGGGTCACCTCGCTGGTGCCGTACACCTGCCCGTTGTAGACCGACGCGGCGCACAGCGTGATGTCGTAGGCGTCCCCGGCCCGGACGCCGCTGAAGACCTGGCTGGTGGCGGTACCGGTCGGCTGGCAGGGCTGACCCGCCCTGGCGAAGCCGTAACGCAGCTCGGAGCCGTCGCCGTTCGCCGACGCCGACCCGTTCGCGGTCAGGTCGGCGGTCGTCGCACCGGGGGCGACGGTCGAGCTGAGGTCGAGGACGAGGTCCTGCGGCGCGCCGACGCCGTTGCCGTAGACCGTGATGCTGTTCGGGTCGCCGGAGCCGCCGAGGTCGGGCGGGGAGTTGTACCGGGAGACCGGCGTGATCGTGATCCGGGTGCGGCTGTTGGAGCCCACCTCGAAGGCCGGCAGCTCGACGGTGGACTGGTCGCGGCCGACGCTCACGGTGGTCGAGCCGCCGGCATCGGAGGAGATCCGCAGCCGGTCGGTCTGGGCGGCGTCGATGCCGGTGATCGCGAGCGCCACGACCTCTCCACGGCCCGAGGAGGTCACGACCGGCACGGCCGTGGCACCGTCCGGCGACGGCGGGGACCCGTACGCCCACGCGTCCACGCTCACCGCAGCCTTCGACTCCCCGACCGCGTTGTAGGCGCTCACCTGGTAGGAGCGGCGGTCGCCGATCGGGGCGGTGATCGGGTCGCAGACGCCTGCGGCGTCGCAGCTGCCGACCCGGTCGCCGCCGCGGCGCACGATGAACCCCTTCAGTTCCGGGTAGGCGTTGCGGGCGGCGCCGGGCTTCACCCGCAGCGTCACCGAGGCAGTCGAGAAAGCGACCTGGCTGGCGCTGTCGGGTGCTTCGGGATAGCCGAGCAGGTCCACGGCCAGGTGGCCGTCCCGGTCGCCTGCGGTCGTGCGCCGCTGGGCGTCGCGGACGGAGAAGGTCGCCGTGCAGGAGCCGCCAGGGGTTCCCTCCGCCCAGCTCACCCGCACGGTGGTCGCGGAGGCGACCGTGTAGCTCACCCCGGGACAGTCGCCGCCGCTGCGCACGTCGATGAGCACCAGCGGCGTCCGCGGCAGCGGGTTCACCTCGCCGGGCGCACCGACCACCCTCACCTCGCAGGAGCCGCCCTTGGCCTGCGAGCACTGCTCCCCCGCCGTGCCGCCCTGCGGCAGCTGGCTCGGCGCAGGGCCGACCCGCACGGTCAGCGCCGCGGGACGGACACCGTCGTGGCTGGTGATCCGGATCAGCACCCGCTCGTCGCGCCCGGGTATCGCGTCGTCGTGGGCGGTGATCGAGATCCGCTGGCCCTTCAGCGCCACGTCGAAGAGGTCGACGCCGCCCGTGGCCGCGGTGTAGGTGACGGCGGCCTGGTCACTGGCGCCGTCCCAGCTGGTCATCCTGGCCAGGTCGTAGCTGGTGTCCTCACCGGGACTGAGGGTCACCGACGCAGGCCCCAGGCTCGGCTGCGGCGCGGCCGGCGTCACCCGGATCGGCACCGCGAGCACGGTCCAGGAGTCCTGGCCCTGCAGTCTGACCGGAACGTAGCAGGAGTCCGTCCACGGCGCGCCGCGGCCGGCGCGGTACTCCACGACCGTGCCCGACACCGGCCGGCACGACGCGTTCCGCCTGGCGCCGGACGCGGCCGGCCCGTCATCGCCCACCTGCAGGGCCCCGGGGCCGGGCAGCGCGACCAGGTCGGCCATGTCGAAGCGCACCGACTCGTCCTCGGCGACCTCCCGCGGTTCCCGTCCGCTGCGCAGGGTGAGCTGCACGTCCTTCGCCCCTGGCACGACGAGGAAGGCCCAGGTCGCGATCACGCTGCCGTCGGACGTGGTCAGCGGCGTCCCGTCGGCACCGGTGGCCGTGAACTGGAGCGGGATGGTGCGGGTCCGTTCGGGCGCCTCGCCGGAGACCGACCAGCCGTCCGCCGTGGCGTCGGTGACCGCGCCGGCGCCGTCCCACAGGCTCAGCCGGAGCCGGGAGACCTCACCGCCGGGCCAGCTGGCCCTGCCGGTGACCACGTCGACGCCGGCGGCGAACTGCGGGCGCGTCTCCGCGGTGAGCACCGTGTCCGAGACGACCGGGAAGTTC
This sequence comes from Propionicimonas sp., assembly GCF_047606205.1. Lineage (GTDB taxonomy): Bacteria > Actinomycetota > Actinomycetes > Propionibacteriales > Propionibacteriaceae > Propionicimonas. Next base: position 5,771 of record NZ_JASGES010000154.1, read on the forward strand.
GGCACCTCTTTCGTGACCACCTTCACCACGATCAGCCCCGTGCCGGTGTTGCCGGAGGAACTCTCCACGTCGTACCGGTAGGACAGCGTGCCGGGCGCCTCGCCCGCCGAGATGACGACGTCGCTGTCGGTCCGCTCGCCGAGCAGCGCCAGGAGCCGGGCGAAGTCGGGGTTGGCCGAGCCGTCCGCCAGTGTCCTCGGCACGTTCGGCTGCACGCCGGTGATGCGGAGCGTGCCGCCGGTCGGGTCGATGTCGTTGGCGGCCGCAGCCACCCGCACGCTGTTCGCCGCACCGGCCTGGACCTGGACGTCGTCGGTGTAGGTGACCGGGGCGGGACTGGCCTGCTCGTCGAGCACCCCGACCCGGACGGTGCCCTCGCCGGTGGCGCCCCTGCTGTCGAGGACCCGGTAGCCGAAGGCCACCTGGCCGCCCTCGTCGCCCGCCACGCTGGTGTAGACGATGCTGCGGCCGTCGGCCGACACCGCCGCCGACCCGCGCGCGGGCTGGGTGAGGACGCGGTCGAGCCGCACGGCGTCGCCGTCCGGGTCGATGCCGAGGTCGTCGAAGCCGATCTCGACGCTCTCCCCGCTGAGCACCCGCCCGGTCAGGGTTCCGGGGCGCGGGGCGCGGTTCTCCTCCCCCGCCAGCACGGTGACGTGGACGGTGGCGTCGGCCGCCAGGTCGGGGCTGCCGTAGGCGAACACCGAGTAGGTGATCCGGTAGCTGCCGGGGGTGGCCGGCGCGAGCGTGCGGACGAGGTTGACGGAGGCGAAGGCCAGGGCGGAGGGTTCGGTGCTGCGGACCGAGCGCGGGTCGAGGGTGACCGTGCTGCCCGACGGCGCGATGTCGTTGGCCGTCACCGGGATGTCGAGCTGGGCGCCCGCGCGGACGGTGACCGTGTCGTCGACGGCGATCGGGGCGACCCGGGCGGCCGGTGGCAGCAGGTAGACCGTGGCCTGGCCGCGCACCTGCGCGCCCTCCCCGTCCGAGACCGTGTAGTCGACGGTGCCCAGCCGTCCCGGCGCTCCGTCCGCGGTGGTGCCGAGCACCCGCAGCGACGACTGGCCGACGACGTCGACGGTCAGGGTGGCGCCATCCTCCGCCGTGGAGGTCACTGTGCTCAGCAGCAGGACGCGTCCGGTGGGATTGTCGACGGGTGCCAGCACGTCGAGGGTCGCGTCCTCGCTGGGCCGGACGAAGGCGAGCACCGGGGCGGTGGCCAGCCCCGCCGTGGTGCCGTCGGTGAGGGTGACCCGCACCTGGGCGGTCGCCCTGGTGGAGCCGTCGGTGATCGTGTAGTCGATGATCCGGGTGCCGGCCTCACCGGAGGAGAAGGTGAAGGCGAGCGACCCGGTGACGACGGCCGCCGTGCCGTCGCCGTGGACGCGGACCTCGCTGAGCTCGAGCGTGGCTGCCGTTCCGGTGACGTGGCCGGCGAGCGAGATGCTGCGCGGCTCGCCCGTGGCCTGGGTGGTGGCGAACGACTCGGCGGCCAGCGCGGGGCGCCCGGTGACCCGCACGGTCAGCTGCCTGGTCGCGGTGCCGCCGCGGGTGTCGGCGACCGTGACCTCGACGGCCACCTTCTCCGCCTCGGTGGCGGACGCATCGTGGTGCTGGACGACCACGTCACCCTCGGGCGTGGCCGCCACCGACACCGATCGGCTGGTCGAGCGGGCACCGAGGACGAGCAGCGGATCGCCGTCGGGGTCGACCCAGCCGGTGAGCACCGGGACGGTGACGGTGCCCCCGGGTGCGACCTCGGCCTGGGGCCAGCTGGCCAGGCAGTCGCCCGGGCACCACACCGGCGCCTCCTCGGCCGTGCCCGCGGCCACGGTGAGGGTGACGGTGGCCAGGTCCGAGTAGCGTCCGGCGGCCGCGGTGCCGTCGGTGACCCGGTAGGTGAAGGTGGCGCTGCCCCGCGCGCCGGCGGCCACCCGCACGGCCAGGCGCTGGTCGTTGTCGGTGAGGGTGAGCCGGCCGAACCCCGGGTCCAGGCCGGAGACCCGGGTGGGGTCGATGGTGAGCACGTCGGTGTTGGGGTCGTGGTCGTTGAGCAGCACCGGCAGACTGACCAGCTCTCCCGCGCGCACGCCGAACCGGTCGTCCTGGGCGACCGGCGGCCGGGGGTCGAGCACGACCTCGGTGCGGCTGCCCTGCTCGGAGCTGTCCTGCTGCTGCGGCTCGGCCAGCGACCAGTCCTGGCTGGAGGGGACCAGCCGGCCGTCCGGTAGCGTCCACACCCACCCGGAGCGGGTCTCGTTGAGGATCGCCCGGTCCGATCCGAGCTGGAACTGCGGGACCGCATCCTCGGCGAGCTTCCGTCCGGCGTAGTCGAGCTCGCTGCTGACCCCGTCCCGCCACAGCGTCCCGGCGCCGTCGGGGGGCAGCCAGGCCGCGGTCAGCGCTCCATCCACGACCACGGGCGCGGCAGGGATGCCGAGGCTCGCGCTCGCCAGGTACAGGCGGCTCGCCACGCCCCGGACGTCGATGCTGACCAGGCCGCGGCTGTCGGCGAGGGCGACCAGGGCGCCGTCCGCCGTCGCCCGTTGCAGCTGTACGGCCCCGTTGGTGGGCAGCAGGACGGGCGCCGCCACTCCCGACACCCACGCCCGGCGCCCGTCGCCGGCCAGCAGCACCCAGTGGTCGCCGACGGCGCTGACCTGCAGGCCGCTGCCGGTGGGCGCGTCCGCGACCCGGTCGAGGGAGAGCAGCGTGGCGGCGGCGATGTCGTAGCGCAGGACGCGTCCCGTCCTGCCCGCGTAGGCGGTGAGAACGCCCCGGTCGTCGAGGGAGACGGCGTCGGCGCTGAACGGTGCGGCGTCCGCGCCGGTCGCCTCCGGATCGCGCAGCTGGTTCAGCGCGCCGAGGCTGCCCGGGTGGCCGTAGGAGACGGTGCCCGCGTCGCTGCGGAAGGCGACGAAGTCGCCGGCCCTGGCGACGTCGACGGTGCCGGTCGGGGTGGCGGGCGCCTCCTCCAGCGCGTCGGAGTCGAGGTCGGCGGGGCTCGATGCGTCGATCCGCACCAGGCGGCCGACCCCGTCGGCGAGCAGGTAGGCCGCCCCGCCGGCCTGCGTGACCCCGGTCGCGTTGTGCACCTGCCGGACGGTGTCGAGTTCGCCGAGTTCGGTGTTCACCCGCGCGTACCGCTGGCCCTCGCCGGACTGCAGTGCCCAGACCGAGACGTCGGTGCCGGCGGCGCGGCGGGCGTCCAGGCCCGGCCAGAGCACCCCGCCCACGACGAGACCGGCGACCGCGACGAGCACGCCGGCCCTGATCAGGAACCGCGCGGACATCACACCACCCGCCACAGGTGCAGGATCACGACGGCCAGCACGACCAGGACGGTGGCGCCCACCCCGACCAGGAGCCAGGGCCAGGCCGGACGGGTCGCGACCGCCGGACCGGGGTCGGGGGTCCCGCTCTCGGCGGTCCGGCCGCCGAGGGCGGGTGCCGCGGACCGCTTGCGGGCGCTGGGGTGGGCGACGCTGGCCCGGACCGGACCACGCAACCCGCTGTCGGAGAAGTCCACTCCGGGGGGCGTCCAGGGACTCGGCGCGACCTCGAGGGGGGTCTCGGGCTGCCCGAGGCCTCGCTGCACGGCCTGGAGCGCCACGGCGAACTCGCCGGCGCTCGCGAAGCGGGCGCCGGGATCTCGCCGCAGTGCCGTGGCCAGGGCGTCCTCGAGCGCGGCCGGGACGTCGCCGCGCCCGGTCGGGACGTAGCCGGCGCGGACGATCCGGCGCCGGAGCTGCTCTGCGGTGTTCTGGCCGGCGCCCTCCCGCTCGAAGGGGCTGCGCCCGGCGAGCAGGGAGTAGACGGTGGCGCCGAGCCCCCACACCTCGGAGGCGACGCTGCCCGCCGTGCGCTCGGCGATCACCTCGGGCGCACTCCACGGCACGGACATGGCGAAGAGCTCGTCCGTGCCGGTCGCGGTGAGCGAGGCGGCGATGCCGAAGTCGGACAGGACCGGGACGCCGAACTCGGTGAGCAGGATGTTGGACGGTTTGACGTCGCGGTGGATCAGGCCGATCCGGTGGGCGGTCTCGAGCGCGCCGGCGACCTTGATGCCCACCGCGAGCGCCTCGGCCACCGGAATGCGCTCCCGGCGGTAGCGCTCCCCGAGGGAGGTCGGGCAGTACTCCATGACGATGTAGGGGCGCCCGTCCGCGGACACGCTGGCCTGGTACACGGTGAGGATGGACGGGTGGGCGCTCAGCCGGGCGAGGACGTCGGCCTCGGCGTTGAACATGCGGCGCACGTCCGCGTCCGCGAGGGCCGGGGGCAGCACCTTCACCGCGACCTGGCGGCGGGGCAGGTCCTGCTCGTAGAGGTAGACGTCCGCGAAGCCGCCAGAACCCAGGGGTCGCAGGTAGGAGAACCCGGACAGTACTGGGGCGGTCGTCGGTGGACGAGTCGGCAAGGCTCCCCCGGAAGAGCTTCAGCGGCACTGGTCTGGGGAGCACCGGCCAACCGCAACCGGCCGACCCGAACTCCCGTTTCGCCACGAGGGTACTCCAGCCGCCGCCCGCGCGCCCTGCCGAGTCCGCCGCAGGCAACTCAGCGCCGGCGGGCCGGGACCTCGAAAGTGAACACCGGCAGCTCGCGCCCGGGGATCGACCCGCTCCGGCAAGAGGTGTCGCGATCTGTCCACGGGACGCCGGAGCTGAGGCGTCGCGGCCTCGCGGGATGCCGTTGAGTGGCCGGATCGCGACAAGGGGCACTCCGACGGCACGGGTCCGGGCCAGTCGCCCGGATACCTCTTGCAGCGCGTCGTCGCGACAGGCGGCGTTCGTGACCCGTGGCTGTCTCAAGCCTTGCTGAACCGGAACTCGACCACGTCGCCGTCGGCCATGACGTAGTCCTTGCCCTCCATCCGCACCTTGCCTGCGGCCTTCGCCGCGTTCAGCGAGCCGGCCGCGACCAGGTCGTCGAAGCTGACGATCTCGGCCTTGATGAACCCCTTCTGGAAGTCGGTGTGGATGACGCCGGCGGCCTCGGGTGCGGTCGCGCCCTTCCGGATCGTCCACGCCCGGGACTCCTTCGGGCCCGCGGTCAGGTAGCTCTGCAGGCCGAGGGTCTCGTAGCCGACCCGGGCCAGAGTGTCCAGGCCGGGCTCGGCGATCCCCATCTCGACGAGGAACTCACGCGCCTCCTCCGGCTCCATCTCGACCAGTTCCGACTCGATCTTGGCGTCGAGGAAGATCGCCTCCGCCGGCGCCACCAGCGCCCGCATCCGCTCCAGCAGGGCGGTGTCGGCAAGCTCGTCGGAGTCGCAGTTGAAGACGTACAGGTACGGCTTGGCCGTGAGCAGGAACAGCTCCTTGAGCGGCTCCAGGTCGAGCCCTGCGGCGTGCACGCCCACCCCGGAGTCGAGGGTGGACTGCGCCTGCCGGAACGCTTCGAGCGTGGGGACCCGATCCTTCCGGATCCGTGCCTCCTTCTCCACCCTGGGCAGCGCCTTCTCGATGGTCTGCAGGTCGGCGAGGATCAGCTCGGTCCGGATCGTCTCGATGTCGTTGCCCGGGTTCACCGCCCCGTCCACGTGGGTCACGTCAGGGTCGCGGAACACGCGGGTCACCTGGCAGATCGCGTCCGCCTCCCGGATGTTCGCGAGGAAGGCGTTGCCCATCCCCTCGCCCCGGGAGGCACCCTTCACGATCCCGGCGATGTCGACGAAGCTCACCGTCGCCGGCACGATCCGCTCGGAGTGGAACAGGTCCGAGAGCACCGCGAGTCGATCATCCGGTACCCCCACCACCCCCACGTTGGGCTCGATCGTCGCGAACGGGTAGTTCGCCGCGAGGACGTCGTTGCGGGTGAGTGCGTTGAAGAGGGTGGACTTGCCCGCGTTGGGCAGGCCGACGATACCGATGGTGAGAGCCACGAGGAGAAAGCCTATCGGGCGCGAGGGCAGCCGCCGGTCGCGACCTGGCCGGCCGCTGCCGTCGGTGCGCCGTGGCGTGAGTCCGGCCACCGGACACGGGGGGCGGCCCCACCCCGTCCCGGTTCAGGGCGCGAGAAGCTGGACGCATGCAGCTGACCACGGTGATCTTCGACCTCGGCGGCGTCGTCCTCGACTGGCAGCCCGAGCGCGCCTTCGGGCAGGTGATGCCGGCCGCCGACGTCCCCGCCTTCATGGACCGGGTCGGCTTCGCGGAGTGGAACCGGGACAACGACCGGCGGGCGCGCATCGACGGGGCCGAGGCCGAGCTCGTCCGCCGCTTCCCCGCCGACGCGGAGGGGATCCGCGGCTACCGGCGCCACTTTCTGCACAGCGTCACCGGGATGGTCCCCGGGACCTCGGCGGTGATCGCGGAGCTCGCCGCGGGCCACCTCACCCTCGGCGCGCTCACCAACTGGGCCGAGGAGACGTTTCTGCTGACCAGGCGCCGCTTCGGCATCCTCGACCGGTTCGCCGACATCGTCGTCTCCGGGTCGGAGGGGATCGTCAAGCCCGACCCGGCGATCTTCCTGCTCGCCTGCGAGCGCCTGGGCGTGGAGCCGGCCGCGGCGGTGTTCGTGGACGACTCGCCGGCGAACGTCGAGGCGGCCACCGCGTTGGGGCTGACCGGGCTGCGGTTCGCCGACGCGGAGCGGCTGCGGTCCGACCTGGTCGGGCTCGGCCTGCTCGGCGAGCCCGTCCCGACGCGGGGGCCGGTGTTCCACCTCGCCCTGCGCGCGGCCTGGGACGCGGCGGTGGCCGCCGGCGCGTACCCCTGGTCGACCGCCGGCGTCGGCTACGAGCAGGCGGGATTCGTGCACTGCTCGTTCGCCGACCAGGTCGAAGGGACGCGGTGGCGTGTTCACCCCGATGTCGACGACGACGCGCTGGTGCTGCTCGAACTCGAGGCGTCCGGCCTTCCGCTCGTCGTGGAGGGTGGCTACCCGCACCTGTTCGCGCCGCTCCCGCTCGACCGCGCGACAGCGGTCCCGCTGCCCGGCCAGGTGTACCCGGGAGGCTGCTGATCAATGCTGTTCCGAGCGAGGACGTGCCGGGCCGGATGAGCGTCACGGCCACATCGTGGGGGCGATCCCGGGCGCTGTGCCCCCGGTGTGGCCGCCGCAGACCGCCCGACCCGGCGCACCGCAGCCGGGACACGATTGTCCAGCAGTCTCCTAGGCGTCCGCCTCCGCGTAGAACGCCTCCAGCGCCCGGGCCAGCCACCGTGGATCCTCCGCACCGCACAGCTCGCGGGCGGAGTGCATGCTCAGCAGGGGGACGCCCACGTCCACACTCTCGATGCCCAGCCGGGTGGCGGTGAGCGGGCCGATCGTCGAACCGCACGGCACCGAGTTGTTCGACACGAACGGCTGGGTGGGAACGCCGGCCGCACGGCAGATCCGCAGCCAGCGCGCCGTGGAGGGCCCCTCGCTGGTGTAGCGCTGATTGGCGTTGACCTTCAGCAGCGGGCCGCCGTTCACCGTGGGCCGGTGGTCGGGGTCGTGCAACTGCGGGTAGTTCGGATGGACGGCGTGCCCGGCGTCCGCCGACACCACGAAGGAGTTCGCCAGGGCCCGTGCGACCTCCTCGCTCCCCCAGCCCAGGCCGGACGCGATCCGGCCCAGCACGCTCTCCAGGAACGGCCCGGACGCCCCGCTGCGCGACGCGCTGCCGATCTCCTCGTGGTCGAAGCAGGCGAGCACCTGCACCTGGGTCGCCGCGTCCGTCCCGGCGAGGGCGACGACGCCGGCGTGCACGCTGGTCAGGTTGTCCAGTCGCGGCGACGCGAGGAACTCCCCGGTCACGCCGATGACCTGCGGCGGCTCCGTGACCGCGGCGAACAGGTCGTGCCCGTCGATCTCGTCGCGGTGCAGGCCGAGGCTGCCGGCCACCGCCTGGAGCAGGTCGAGGGACGCGGTGCCGAAGACGGGCTTGAGGTTCACCTGCCGATCGAGGTGGAGGCTCTCGTTGACGCTGCGGTCGAGGTGCGGGGCGACCTGCGGGATCCGCAGCCAGGCGGGCGTCCGGACCAGCCTGACCTCCCCGGCGCGCGTGACGATCCGTCCGGCGAGCCCGAACTCGCGATCCAGCCAGGAGTTGAGCAGCGGCCCGCCGTACACCTCCATCCCGGCCTGGGACCAGCCGTAGGCGTAGGCGGACGGCTCGGGCTTGAGCTTGAAGCCGGGCGAGTCGGTGTGGGCCCCGACGATCCGGAAGCCGACCGGGCCGGCCACCGCGTCGGGCGTCCGCCAGGCGACGACGGCACCGTCGCGCAGCACGTAGTGGGCGCCGGCCGCGTCCCAGGCGTCGGGCTCGCGCAGCTCGGTGAAGCCGGCCCCGGCCAGCCGC
>NZ_JASGES010000155.1:0-7544 GCF_047606205.1 Propionicimonas sp.
GACCCGCGCTGGACCACGCTGCGCGGCCCCGGAGGTTTCGCGACGCCGGCCGGGGACGGGTGGCGAGTCGAGCTGACCCGGGAGTCGCTCACCGGGACCGGAACCCCCGCTTTCCTCGGCGTCCGCCAGCAGCACGAGAACGTGGACGTGCGCGTCGCCGTGCGGGCCGTGCTGCGGCCGGGCGAGGAGGCCGGGCTGGTGGTGCGGCAGTCCGAGGCCGACCACGTCCGGCTCGCACTGACCAGCCGCGACGCCGGGGTTGTGGCCCGGGCGGTGCACCGGCGCGCGGGAGCGGAGTCGGTGCTCGGCGAGCTGCGTCCCGGCGCCGCACCGGGCGCGGCGGTCGACCTCGGACTGGTGGTCCGCGGCCAGGACTACACGCTCACCGTGGACGGCAGGACCGTCGCCACGGCGGACGGGCGCATGCTCGACAGCATCGCCACGGGCGGCTTCCTCGGCCTCTGGCTGGGCGTGTACGGCACCACCAACGGCGGTCCGACGGGCACGGCGATCCAGGTCGGCCCGTTCCGCTACATTCCGGTCTGAACCCCTTCACCGCCAGCGCAAGGACGCCCGATGCCACTGACCGACCTGACCCTCGCCGAGCTCAGGGACTACTGCCCTGTCGTGCCGGAGCCCGACGACTTCGACGACTTCTGGGCCGGGACGCTGGCCGGCGCGAGGGCCGTGCCGCAGGAGCTCTCCCTGGTACCGGTCCCCGGGCCGATCACCGAGTTGCTGGTCGAGGACCTGACCTTCCGCGGCTTCGGCGGCGATCAGGTGCGCGGCTGGGTGGTGCGGCCGCGGACGACCGTGGCCCTGCCGGCCGTGGTGGAGTTCATCGGCTACAACGGCGGCAGGGGTCTGCCGGCGGAGAAGCTGCGGTGGGCGGCCAGCGGGTTCGTCCACGTCGTCATGGACACCCGCGGCCAGGGCAGCGGCTGGGGCACCGGCGGTGCGACCGCCGACCCGCACGGCGCCGGCCCGGCCTTCGAGGGATTCATGACCCGTGGCATCGAGAGCCCCGAGGAGTACTTCTACCGGCGGGTGTTCACCGACGCCGCCCGGCTGGTCGAGGCGGTGGCGACGCTGCCGTTCGTCGACCCCGCGCGGATCGCGGTGACCGGCGGCAGCCAGGGTGGCGGGATCACGCTCGCTGCGGCGGGCCTGCTCGGCGAGCGGGTGTTCGCCGCGCTGCCGGACGTGCCGTTCCTGTGCCACTTCCGGCGTTCGGTCGAACTCACGCCGGGACGCCCGTTCACCGAGGTACGCAGTTACCTGTCCGTCCACCGCGACCGGGTGGCGGAGGTGTTCCGGACGCTGTCCTACTTCGACGGGGCGGTGTTCGCCCGACGGGCGAGCGCACCGGCCCTGTTCTCGGTCGGGATGATGGACGACATCGTCCTGCCGTCCTCGGTGTTCGCCGCCTTCCACAACTACGCGGCCGACGACCGCGACATCGCCGCTTACGAGTTCAACGGCCACGAGGGCGGTGAGACCTACCACTGGCAACGACAGGTGGAGTGGCTGCGCGAGCGCCTGTAGTCTCCCGGGGCCTCTCCCGCGTGCGACGATGTGCCGGTGACCTCCAGCGACTGGCCGCGCGACCCACGGCTCGACCCGTTCCGTGACACCGTGTGGGAACTGTCCAGGTCCGACCAGGTGGTCGCCCATCTCGTCTGCAGGGTGGTGCCGGTGCGGAGGCTGTGGGCACGGCGGGAGCAGCTCTGGTACCGGGTCTGCTGGCTCGACGGTCGCGCCGAACGGGCGCTCCTCGACTCCGGCCCGGTCTGGAGCGTGCTCGCCGACCTGGAGAACGGGCGGTTCGAGCTGCTCGACATCCAGGGCAGGGTGTTCGACGCCCGCCCGGCCCCCGCCGGCCGCCAGCCCGAGCTCTGGGCCCGCTACGGCACCCGCCTCCTGGAGACCAGGGAAACCGAAGCGTAGGAGGCCCGGCTCGTTGTTGTGCCGGTGCGGGCGGTGATCGTGGTCAGCTCGACACCGTCGGTCACGTCGTCCTGGGTTCCGGCCCTGGCCGGCCTGGGGACGGTTCGCCATGCCGGAGTTGCGGCGACCACACGCCCCTCAGCAGCGGGACGCGACCTCACGGTAGGCGGCGAGGATCTCCGGACGGAAGTCGCGCGCCGGGGACGCGACCAGCTGGACCGGCCAGGTCGGACGCCGGCCCGTGAGCACCCAGGCGGCCTGGCGGGCGGCGCCGTCCGCGACGTACTCGCCCGGACTGGGCACCTGGACGGGCGCGTCGAACACCTGCCCCGCGATCGCCTGGACGGCGGGGTTCGCCGCTGCGCCACCGATCAGCAGGATGCGCTCGACCCCCACCCCGAGGTCGCGGACGGCCTCGACGCCGGCGGCCAGACCGCCGAGCATGCCTTCCACCGCGGCCCTGGCCAGGTTCGGCCGGGTCGTGGACGCCAGGGTCAGGCCGGCGAGGGTCGCGGTCGCGTCGGGACGGTTCGGCGTCCGCTCACCCTCGAAGTACGGCACCAGCACCGCGCCGCCCGCGCCGGGCGCTGCCGCCAGCGCGAGCCGGGCGAACTCGGCGTGGTCCACGCCCAGCAGGCCGGCGACAGCGTCCAGCACCCGGGCGGCGTTCAGCGTGCAGACCAGCGGCAGGAACCCACCGGTCGCGTCGGCGAAACCGGCCACGATCCCGGTGGGGTCGCCGACCGGCGCGTCCGTGGCCGCGAACACCGTGCCGGACGTGCCGAGCGACACCGCGACGTCGCCGGGGCGGGCGTCGAGGCCGAGCGCTGCGGCCGCGTTGTCACCCGCGCCGGGGCCGACCAGGAACCCGGGCCCGGGGACGGATTCCGCCGCGCCGAGCACGCGAGGCAGGACGGCGTCGTGGCCGAGCGCCCGCACGAACAGGTCCCGGTCGTAGTCGCCGGTGGACGGGGACCAGTACGCGGTCCCGGACGCGTCCGACCGGTCGGTGACCAACTCCTCCAGCACCGGTCCGAGCCGAGACTCCCCCGCCGGGCCGTAACCGCGCAGCCGCCAGGTCAGCCAGTCGTGCGGAAGGCACACGGCGGCGACCCTGCCGGCGTTCTCCGGCTCGGCGTCGCGGAGCCAGCGCAGCTTGGTCGCGGTGAAGGACGCCACCGGCAGCACGCCGGTGCGCGCCACGTACGCGTCCCCGCCGACCTCGGCGACCAGGTCGCAGGCGGCCCCGGCGGAGCGGGTGTCGTTCCACAGCAGCGCCGGACGGATCACGCGGCCGTCCGCGTCGAGGACGACCATGCCGTGCTGCTGGCCGCCGATGCTGACCGCACCGACGCCCTCCAGCCCGCCGGCCTCGCCGAGCGCGGCCTGCAGCGCCGTCCACCAGTGCGCGGGGTCGACCTCGGTGCCGTCCGGGTGCGCCGCCCGCCCGGAAGCGAGCAGGGCGCCGCTGTCGGCGTCCCGGACGACCACCTTGCAGCTCTGGGTCGAGGAGTCGACCCCGATCACACCAGTCATGCGTACACCTCTCTGTTCACCGGCGGGTCAGATTCTCGGCCGGCCGTGACCGGCAGGGACTCTGACACCTCGGCAGTGCGCCGGGGACGGGGACGGGGACGGTCAGCGGGCACCGAGCAGGTGCTCGGTGGCCAGCTGCTGGAGCCGGACGAAGCCGAAGCCCTTGCCGTTGTCGTAGGCGGACGCGTCGAAGTCCTCGAATGCGGACCGGTCGGCGAGCAGCTCCGCGTAGCCCTCGCCGTCGCCCAGCGTGGGCACGGACAGCTCGGGCACCTTCGCCGCAGCGAGGACTTCCTGCACCTCGGGATCGGCGCGGAACGCCGCGGCACGCTCCTTGAGCAGCAGGTAGGTCCGCATGTTGGCCTGGACGGAGTCCCACACGCCGCTCTCGTCCTCGGTGCGGGACGGCTTGTAGTCGAAGTGGCGCATGCCGGTGTAGGCCGGTCCGCCGTTCGGGCCGCCGTTCTCCAGCAGGTCGACCAGCGCGAAGGCGTTGTGCAGGTCGCCGTGGCCGAAGACCAGGTCCTGGTCGTACTTGATCCCCCGCTGGCCGTTCAGGTCGATGTGGAAGAGCTTGCCGTGGTACAGCGCCTGGGCGATGCCCGCGGCGAAGTTCAGCCCCGCCATCTGCTCGTGGCCGACCTCGGGGTTCAGGCCGACCAGTTCGGGACGTTCGAGGCTGGAGATGAAGGCCAGTGCGTGACCGACCGTCGGCAGCAGGATGTCGCCGCGCGGCTCGTTCGGCTTGGGCTCGATCGCGAACTTCAGGTCGTACCCGGAGTCCACGACGTACTGGCCGAGCAGGTTGACCGCCTCGCGGTACCGCGCCAGCGCCGCGCGGATGTCCTTGGCCGCGTCGTACTCCGCGCCCTCGCGGCCGCCCCACATCACGAAGATCTTCGCGCCGAGTTCCGCGGCCAGGTCGATGTTGCGCAGGACCTTGCGCAGCGCGAAGCGACGCACGGCCCGGTCGTTGGACGTGAAGCCGCCGTCCTTGAACACCGGGGCGCTGAACAGGTTGGTGGTGACCATCGGGATCTTCAGACCGGTCGCGGCCAGCGCGCCCTTCAGGCGGTCGATCTGGGTCTGGCGCTCGGCGGCGGTGGAGCCGAACGCGAACAGGTCGTCGTCGTGGAAGGTGAGGCCGTACGCACCGTAGGACGCGAGCTTCTCGACGACGTGGACCACGTCGAGCGGAGCGCGGGTGGGGCCGCCGAACGGGTCGGTGCCGTTGTAGCCGACCGTCCACAGGCCGAACGTGAACTGGTCAGCAGGTGTGGGAGTGAGGGGCACGTGAATCCAATCTCTCGACGGTGAGCATTCGTTGTGACTCACAACATATCCCATCCCTTGGATAGGGTGCTACCCGGGAGACGATCGGAAGGGAACGGAGTGCCGAAAGGGACCACCGAGGACGTGCGGCGGCAGAACCTGGCCGCCCTGCTGGGCCGCCTCTACCGCGGCGGCCCCGCCTCCCGCTCGAGCCTGGGCAGGCACACCGGACGCAACCGCTCCACCATCGCGAGCCTGGTCTTCGACCTCGTCGACCTCGGCCTCGTCTTCGAGCGCGACCCCGACCCGGCGGGGCACGTCGGCCGGCCGAGCCCGGTGGTGAGCCTGTGCCCCGGCGTGTGCGCGATCGCCGTCAACCCGGAGATCGACGCCCTCACCATCGGCCTGGTGGGCCTGGACGGCGGCCTGCGTCGGCTGATCCGCCACGAGTACGCACGCATCCCGACGGCCCCGGAGGTGCTCGGCATCACCGCGACCGTCCTGGCGGGGATGCAGGCCGAGCTCGACGGGCTGATCGTGGCGGGGATCGGGGTGGCTGTGCCCGGCCAGGTCAGGACCGACGACGGCGTCGTCCGCAACGCCCCCCATCTGGACTGGCACGACGAGCCGTTCGGCGAGCCGCTGGCCGCGCTGACCGGCCGGCGCGTGTTCGTCGCGAACGACGCCGCGCTCGGCGCGTTGGCGGAGCACGACTTCGGCGCCGGCCGCGAGCACGCCCACCTGATCTACCTCAACGGCGGCGCGTCCGGGATCGGCGGCGGCGTGATCACGGCCGGCCGACTGCTCGGCGGGATGTCCGGCTACGCGGGCGAGCTGGGTCACGTGCGTGTGTCCAGCTCCCCCGTCGTCGACTCCGCGGGCATCGCCGGGACGCTGGAGGCAGAGGTCACCCGCGCCGAGCTGATGGACGCGCTGCGCCTCGACCGGGCCGACTCCGGCCAGTTCGAGGCCGCGCTCCTGGCCGACCGGACGGAGCAGGTCGCGGCCATCGTCGAGCGCCAGCTCGGCCACCTCGGCACGGCCCTCGCCGCGGCGATCAACCTGTTCAACCCGGAGGTCGTCGCGCTGGGCGGCTTCCTCGCCGCCCTGCAGGCCTACCACCCCGCCGGCCTGGAGCACGCCGTGTCGGCGTCCGCGCTCGCCCCGTCCCTGGAGGGCGTCCGGATCACGCCCGCGGAGCTCGGCGCGAACCTGTTGATGATCGGTGCGGCCGGGCTGGCTTTCCGGCCGCTGCTGGAGGATCCCGCCTCGGTCGCGGGGTGACCTGGCGGGTCAGTGCGGCACCCGGCGGGCCGTGTAGGCGTCCGACCGCGCCAGGACCGGCCAGCTGTCGACGATCCGGAGGTTCGCCTCGCTGAGCGAGCGCGTGGCGTACTCGCGGCCGAGGATCGCGACCGAGCCGCTGCGCAGGTAGGTCATCACCTGCTCCTGGTAGGCCGGATCGTCCGGCATCGGCAGGCCCTGGCCGATGTTGTCGATCAGGTAGTGCCCGGTGAGATCGATCCACACCGGGCAACCGCGGGCGATGTTGCGCCCGACCAGGCCGAGCTCGATCAGGGGCGCCGGGTCCTCCGAGGTGACGCAGCCCCCTGCGTGCGCGACCGCGGGTGCCAGCGCGGCGAAGCGGACGTCGGCGCCGGTGTGGCTCTGGGCGAGGTGCAGGTCGGCGGCGGTGGCCCAGGCGAGAACGACCGGGAGCAGCGCCAGCGAGCCCAGCCACGCCATCCGGTGACCGGGCGCCGGTGCCAGCGTGACCGCCGCGCCGAGGGTGATCGCGAACGGCACGGCGATCGCCGCCGGGTAGTGACCGTAGAAGGAGGGCGTGACCATCAGCAGCCACGTCATCGGCACGAGCAGCCCGACCCCCAGCCACGCCGCGGCGAACTCCCTGGCCCGCCAGAGGGCGAGGCCCACCACCACGGCGGCCAGCCCGGCGAGGACGAAGGCGACCGCGGCACCGGGAGGCCTCCCGAACAACCCGAGCATGACCCAGATCCGCTCTTCGGGGGTCGCCATGACCAGCTCGGGTCGGCCCAACTGCGCCGCCACCACCATCGTCCACATCCGCGCGGGTGCGGCGAGGAAGAAGGGCAGCACCACCAGCGCGCAGGATCCGGCGGCGGCCAGCGCCACGGCCAGCGCGTGCCGCAGCCCGCGGATGGCCCACGCCCAGACCAGCACGACCGCGACCATCACCACGCCCCAGATCTTCACCGCCGGAACCAGGCCGAGCAGGATCCCCGCCCCCAGCACCCGCCCCCGCGTCCGGCGACCGGCGAGGAGGAGCAACGACGACAGCAGGAAGGCGTTGGCGAGCCCCTCGAGCATCGTGGTCGACTCCGCGTACGCCGCGGGGAAGTAGAGCGCGTAGGCCAGGCCGCCGACCAGCGCCGACAACAGGCCGAGCGGACGCAGGAGCCGCGTCACGGCGATCGCGTTGAAGGCCCCCAGCAGCATCCAGGCGACCCTCGCCGCGGCGAAACCGAACGACTCGGAGGTGACCTGGGCCAGGCCGGCGAACGGGGTGAGTGCGAGCAGGACCATCGGCGGGTGCAGGAAGAGGAAGTCGCGGTACGGCAGCCGTCCGTGCACCAGCGCGAGCGAGCCCGAGAAGTGCACGGCGTCGTCGTAGGTGCCCTCGCCGGTCAGTTGGGCGTAGCGCAACAGGTAGGCCCGCGCGCCGAAGGCCACCACCCCGACCAGCACGGCGAGCAGCGCCGCGGGCCGGGCCCGCGTTCCGTGCGCGGGGGCGCGCCCGTCCGCTGCTC
>NZ_JASGES010000156.1:0-37643 GCF_047606205.1 Propionicimonas sp.
ACTTCGCCCTCGCGGGCCGGGTCGGCCCCGCCGCCGCAGGCTGCGGGGAACCCCGGCCCGAGCCCACCGTCCGCCACACCCCCGCCGCCGACGGCATCGACCTGCACCATCACGGCGACCACGACACCGCACCCGGCCTGGTCGACCTCGCGGTGAACGTCCAGCCGGGTCCGCCCGCCTGGCTCGCCGACGCCATCGGAAGAGGGTTCGACGACCTGGCCGCCTACCCGGACGCGACCGCGGCCCGGAGGGCGATCGCCGACTCCCACGGCGTCCCGCCGGAAATGGTGCTCCCGACGGCCGGCGGTGCAGAGGGATTCGCCCTGATCGCGCGGACGCTCACCGCTTCGCACCCGCTGGTGGTGCATCCCCAGTTCACCGAGCCGGAGGCCGCCCTGCGCGCCGCGGGTCACGCCGTCCAGCGGTGGCTGCTACCCGTCACCGCAGGGACGCCCGGTCCGTCCGCACCGCCGCTGACCGGGCTGCCCGGCTGGGCGGACGCCCTGTTCGTGGGCAACCCGACCAACCCCACCGGCTGGCTGCACCGCCGCGAGGAGTTGCTGGACGCCGGACGGGGCCGCCTGCTCGTGGTCGACGAGGCTTTCATGGACGCCACCGACGAGAGCCAGTCGCTGATCGCCCCGGCGATGCCGGATCGGCTGGTGCTGCGCTCGCTGTCCAAGACCTGGGGCCTGGCCGGGCTGCGGGTCGGCTACGTGGTCGGCGATCCCGCCCTGATCGCCCGGCTCGCGCAAGCGCAACCGGCCTGGCCGGTGTCCACCCCTGCGGCGGCGGCCATGGTGGCGACCAGTTCCGCCGATGCGCTCGCCGAGGCGTCCGCGCACTACCGGACGCTCGCCGGCCACCGTGAACACCTGGTCGCGGCCCTCGACGCGGCAGGCTTCCCGAGCGTTGCGGGCGTGGCGCCGTTCGTGCTCGTCGACACGTCCGCCTGCGGCGACGCCTCCGTGCGGCCGCCGCTGGCCAGGGCAGGCTTCGCCGTCCGCAGGGGCGAGTCGTTCCCCGGCCTCGGCCCGGCCTGGATCCGGGTGAAGGTCCCCGATCCAGACGTCGCCGACGCCTTCGTCGCGGCGCTCGGCTCGCTCCGTACCCGCTGAGAGCCGGGAGCGGTCGCGCCGCCGCGGCCCGACCAGGGCGGCGGCAGGTCAGGCGACAGCGCGTCCGCGGCGGGCACCTCCACTCAGCCCGAGGCCCGGTCCCAGAGCCGGACGGCGACTCCGTCCGGAGGGGAGAGCAGGACGGGCAGCACCCGGCCGGTGCGGCCGTCGAGGGGCCGAACCTGCTGCAGGACGACGCGGCACGCGCCGGCGCCCCGAAGGTCCTCGACCAGCCGGCGCACGCCGTGGTCGGTGTGGAGGCAGGGGTCGACGGTGATCCGCACTTCGTGCTCGACCCCGGCGGCGAGCACCAGCCGCAGCGACGCGAACGCCCGGTCCGCGCTCGCGGCCACGCCGGTCACCGCCGGATACTCCGCACGGAGACCCTTGATGTCGAGACCGACCCAGTCCAGCAGCGGCAGCAGCGTCTCGAGGCGCCGCGGATACGCGCCGGCCGTGTGCAGGCCGGCGCCGAAGCCGAGGTCCCGCACCTCCCGCACGGCATCGGGCAGGCCGTCCTGCCGGGTCGGTTCGCCGCCGGAGAACACCACCCCGTCCAGGAGGCCCCGGCGCCGCGCCAGCAGGCCGAGGACGTCTTGCCAGGGCACCCGGCCAGGAGTGGAAGGGCTGAGCAGCTCGGGGTTGTGGCAGTAGCTGCAGCGCCACGGACAGCCCTGCAGGAACACCGTGGCGACGATCCGGCCGGGCCAGTCGCACGTCGACAGCCGGCTGAGGCCCGCGATCGCGGGCAGAGCCGGCAGCGCCGGGGCGGGGGGCACCGCGGTCGCGACGCTCACGCCGGTACCGGTTCCAGGCCGGCGCGCGCCTCGGCGAACGGGGTCCGCTCCGCGTACTCACCCTGCTTGCCGATGTTGAAGCTGGTGGTGGGCCGGTGATAGCCCATCACCCGCGTCCACACCTCGCACACCTGGTCCACCCCGGACGCCGCACACGTCGGGCAGGTGGGCTGCTCGCCTGCGAGATACCCGTGGGAAGGGCAGATCGAGAAGGTCGGGGTGATCGTGATGTACGGAAGACGGAAGTTCGTGAGCGAGCGACGGACCAGTTCGCGGCAGGCGGACGCGTCCGAGATCCGCTCGCTCATGTACAGGTGCAGGACGGTGCCGCCGGTGTACTTGCGCTGCAGCTCCTCCTGCCGCTCGAGTGCCTCGAAGGGGTCGTCGGTGAAGCCGACCGGCAGCTGGGAGGAGTTCGTGTAGTACGGGTGCTCCGCCGTCCCGGCCTGGAGGATGCCGGGGAACCGCTTGCGGTCCTCCTTCGCGAACCGGTAGGTCGTTCCCTCCGCAGGGGTGGCCTCCAGGTTGTACATGTGGCCGGTCGCCTCCTGGAACTCCACCATCCGGGCCCGGACGTGGTCGAGCAGGCGTACGGCGAGCGTGTGGCCGCGCGGGTCGGTGATGTCGTAGGCGTCGGCGGAGAAGTTGCGCACCAGTTCGTTCATGCCGTTCACGCCAATGGTGGAGAAGTGATTGCGCAGCGTCCCTAGGTAGCGCCGGGTGTAGGGGAAGAGGCCTTCGTCGATGTAGCGCTGGATCACCTTGCGCTTGATCTCCAGCGAGTCCCTGGCCAACCCCAGCAGCCGGTCGAGCGCCAGCACCAGACCGGGCTCGTCTCCGGCGTGCAGGAAGCCGAGCCGGGCCAGGTTGACCGTCACGACGCCCAGTGAGCCGGTCTGCTCCGCCGACCCGAACAGGCCGTTGCCGCGCTTGAGCAGTTCCCGCAGGTCCAGCTGGAGGCGGCAGCACATCGACCGCACCATGTTCGGCGTGAGTTCCGAGTTCACGAAGTTCTGGAAGTACGGCAGGCCGTACTTCGCCGTCATCTCGAACAGCAGCTCGGCGTTCGGGCTGTCCCAGTCGAAGTCCGGCGTGATGTTGTAGGTCGGGATCGGGAAGGTGAACACGCGTCCGGACGCGTCGCCGGCGGTCATCACCTCGATGTAGGCCCGGTTGATCATGTCCATCTCGGCCTGGAGTTCTCCGTAGCTGAAGGCCATCTCCTCCCCGCCGATGTAGGGGATGTCGTCGCGCAGGTCCTCGGGGCAGACCCAGTCGAAGGTGAGGTTCGTGAACGGCGTCTGGGTGCCCCAGCGGGACGGCACGTTGAGGTTGTAGATCAACTCCTGGACGGCCTGCTTCACCTCGCCGTAGCTCAGCGAGTCCTTGCGCACGTAGGGGGCGAGGTAGGTGTCGAACGAGCTGAACGCCTGGGCGCCGGCCCACTCGTTCTGCAGGCAGCCGAGGAAGTTCACCATCTGCCCGACCGCGGAACTCAGGTGCCGGGGCGCGGTCGCGTCCACCTTGCCGGGGATCCCGTTCAACCCCTCCCGGAGCAGCGTCTTCAGCGACCAGCCCGCGCAGTAGCCGCTGAGCATGTCGAGGTCGTGGATGTGGACGTCGCCGTCGCGGTGCGCCGCGCCGATCTCGGGGCTGTACACGTGCGAGAGCCAATAGTTCGCGGTGATCTTCCCCGACGTGTTCAGGATCAGCCCGCCGAGGCTGTAGCCCTGGTTGGCGTTGGCGTTGATCCGCCAGTCGGAGCGGTCCAGGTACTCGTTGATCGAGTTCGCCACGTCGACCATGGCGTGCCTGGTGTCGCGGAGCTTGTGGTGCTGCTCGCGATAGACGATGTAGGCACGGGCGGTGGCGGTGTAGCCGGAGTCGATCAGCAGGTGCTCGACGGCGTCCTGGATCTCCTCGACGTGCGGCGGGGTGCCGCGTCGGGAGAGGCGGACGCAGACCTGGCGGGCCAGCAGGTGGGCCTCTGCCCCGTCCAGCTCGCCGGTGGCGACGCCGGCCCGTTCGATCGCCGACCGGATCCGCCCGATGTCGAAGGACGCGGCGCTGCCGTCGCGCTTGGTGATGGTCTCGGGGGTGGTGATCTGCGACATCGAACGTGCTCCTGCTCTGGTCCCGTGGTGGTGCGCACCGAGCCGGCGAGGAGGGGATGTGGTTCGCGGGTGCGACAGACCCGCTGGCCAGCAGCCCTCCCACGAGGCTGCACGTACCGGCGCCCCGCGGCGCGGGACGGCAGGGCAGGTCTTCGGACTCGTGGGCGGGCCCGGCATCACGCCGGGTCTGGCCTAGTGGCCGTCGCTTCCCAGGATCACTCCCAGTGCATCTGACGGCGGTCGTTCCCACTTACCGCTGCGGGGCAGCTCCGGATTCGCACCGGATTCCCTCTTGCGACGACCCGCCTGGCTGAACGGGCCGAACCACTGCGAACAGCACTATATACGCACAACTACACCGTTGTAACTACCCAGATGTAGTGGTTTCGCGCGAGTGCGCCCGGAAGACACGGCCAGATCTGCCAACCCGCACCTCCTCGAGTCACGAATCAGGGCTCGACGGGCCGCGACACAACATCTAGTGGTCGTTGCGACCGCAATCCCCTAGAAGTAGGTTCTTGCACATCCAGAACTACACCGGTGTAAGCCGGCCGACCGGAAGGAGCCCCGATGACGATCACGGTCTACAGCAAGCCCTCCTGCGTGCAGTGCACGGCCACCTATCGCGCCCTCGACAAGGTCGGCCTCGACTACGAGGTGGTCGACCTGGCGACCGACGAGCGGGCCCTGGCCGACCTGCTCGCCCTGGGCCACCAGCAGGCGCCGGTCGTGTTCGCCGACGGCGAGTACTGGACGGGCTTCCGTCCCGACCGCATCCGGGCGCTCGCCACCCGGGCCGAGGTCGCCTGACCCGCCGCCCTGCGGACCGAGTGGGGGATGCGGACCGAGTGGGGGACGGTTCTCCTCTCGGTCCACCCTCCGCGGCACGGACCGAACTGGACCGAGTGGGGGACGGTTCTCCTCTCAGTCCACCCTCCGCGGCACGGACCGATCCGCCACCTCCGGCAGGATTCCGGACCGAGTGAGGAACCGTCCCCCACTCGGTCCATAGCGCTCAACAGCCCACCCGAAGGGAATGAGAATGGTCCAGGTGGTCTACTTCTCGTCGACCTCGGAGAACACCCACCGGTTCGTCGGCAAGCTCGGCTTCCCCGCGGAACGCATCCCGCTGCTCGCGGGCGAGCCACCACTGCAGGTGGACGAGCCCTACGTCCTCCTCGTCCCGACCTATGGCGGGGGAAACCTCGGCGGCGCGGTGCCCAGGCAGGTGATCCGGTTCCTCAACGACCCGGGTAACCGAGCCCACCAGCGGGGAGTGATCTCGGCAGGCAACACCAACTTCGGCGACGCGTACTGCATCGCCGGCGACATCGTGGCCGCCAAGTGCGGCGTGCCACACCTGTACCAGTTCGAACTCATGGGGACGCCCGACGACGTCGAGCGCGTCCGCGAAGGACTCATCCAGCTATGGCAACGACACTCCTCACCGACACCGGCGTAGAAGCACTCGCCCCGCAGGTCGACTACCACGCGCTCAACGCGCTGCTGAACCTGTACGACGAGAACGGCCACATCCAGTTCGAGGCCGACCGGCAGGCCGCGCACCAGTACTTCCTGCAGCACGTGAACCGGAACACGGTGTTCTTCCACTCGCTGAAGGAGAAGCTCGACTACCTCGTCGAGCAGGGCTACTACGAGCCCGAGGTGCTCGCCGGGTACGACTTCGAATTCATCAAAGCGCTGTTCAAGCGTGCGTACGCCGTGAAGTTCCGGTTCCCGACGTTCATGGGGGCGTTCAAGTACTACACGTCCTACACCCTGAAGACCTTCGACGGTTCCCGCTACCTGGAGCGCTTCGAGGATCGGGTCTGCATGGTCGCGCTCACCCTCGCCCGCGGCGACCGCGCGCTGGCCGAGAAAATCACCGACGAGGTGATGGCCGGACGCTTCCAGCCTGCCACGCCGACCTTCCTGAACGCGGGCAAGGCCTCCCGCGGCGAACTCGTCTCCTGCTTCCTGCTCCGGGTCGAGGACAACATGGAGTCGATCGCCCGGGCGATCAACTCCTCGCTGCAGCTGTCCAAGCGCGGCGGCGGAGTCGCCCTGTCGCTGACGAACATCCGCGAGGCCGGCGCTCCGATCAAGAAGATCCAGAACCAGTCGTCCGGCGTGATTCCGGTGATGAAGCTGCTGGAGGACTCCTTCTCCTACGCCAACCAGCTCGGTGCCCGCCAGGGTGCCGGGGCGGTGTACCTGAACGCCCACCACCCCGACATCCTCGCCTTCCTCGACACCAAGCGGGAGAACGCGGACGAGAAGATCCGGATCAAGACGCTGAGCCTCGGGGTGGTGATCCCCGACATCACCTTCCAGCTGGCTCGCGACAACGAGGACATGTACCTGTTCAGCCCGTACGACATCGAGCGGGTCTACGGGGTGCCGTTCACCGAGATCTCGGTCACCGAGCGGTACCGCGAGATGGTCGACGACCGCCGGATCACCAAGCGCAAGATCAACGCGCGCAAGTTCTTCCAGACCCTCGCCGAGATCCAGTTCGAGTCGGGTTACCCCTACATCGTCTTCGAGGACACGGTGAACCGGGCGAACCCGATCGAGGGGCGGATCACGATGAGCAACCTGTGCTCGGAGATCCTGCAGGTGTCGACGGCGTCCAGCTACAACGAGGACCTCTCCTACGCGAGCGTCGGCAAGGACATCTCCTGCAACCTCGGCTCGCTGAACATCGCCCACGCGATGGACTCCGACGACTTCGGCCGCACCGTCGACGTCGCCGTCCGGGCGCTGACGGCGGTCTCCGACTCCTCGAACATCGCCTGCGCGCCGAGCATCGAGCACGGCAACGCCCTGTCCCACGCGATCGGGCTCGGCCAGATGAACCTGCACGGCTACCTCGCCAGGGAGTCCATCCACTACGGGTCGGAAGAGGGCCTCGACTTCACCAACATGTACTTCTACACGGTGACCTTCCACGCGGTCGCCGCGTCCTGCCGGATCGCCAGGGAGCGCGGCCAGCGGTTCGCCGGGTTCGAGAAGTCGAAGTACGCCAGCGGGGAGTACTTCACCACCTACATCGAGGGCGACTGGACCCCGCGGACGGCCAAAGTGGCCGGCCTGTTCGAGTCCGCGGGCATCCACCTGCCCACGCCGGAGGACTGGCGGGCGCTGGCAGCGGAGGTGGCCGAGCACGGGATGTACAACCAGAATCTTCAGGCCGTCCCGCCGACCGGGTCGATCAGCTACATCAACCACTCGACGTCGTCGATCCACCCGATCGTGGCGAAGATCGAGATCCGCAAGGAGGGCAAGATCGGGCGGGTCTACTACCCGGCTCCGTTCATGACCAACGACAACCTCGAGTACTACGCGGACGCGTACGAGATCGGCCCGGAGAAGATCATCGACACCTACGCCGAAGCCACCAAGCATGTCGACCAGGGCCTGTCGCTGACCCTGTTCTTTCCCGACAACGTGACCACCCGCGATCTGAACAGGGCCCAGATCTATGCCTGGCGCAAGGGGATCAAGACGCTCTACTACATCCGGCTGCGGCAGCTCGCCCTGGCCGGCACAGAGGTCGACGGCTGCGTCAGCTGCATGCTGTGAGCCCGGCACGACGGGACCGGCTCCTCTCGTGCCTGTGGACCGGGTGAGGAACCGTCCCCAACTCGGTCCACCCCCGCCTGTGGACCGGGTCAGGAACCGTCCCCAACTCGGTCCACCCCGCCTCTGGACCGGGTCAGGAACCGTCCCCAACTCGGTCCACCCCCGCCTCTGGACCGAGTGAGGAACCGTCCCCTACTCGGTTCACCCCCATCCGTGGACCGAGTAGGGAACCGTCCCCGGTTCGGTCCGCACCGCTGAATGAAGGAAGAAGCCATGACCCAGAAACTGACCCTGCTGCGCGGCGTCCAGGCGATCAACTGGAACCGCATCGAGGACGACAAGGACCTGGAGGTGTGGGACCGGCTCACCGGCAACTTCTGGCTGCCGGAGAAGGTGCCGATCTCCAACGACATCCCGAGTTGGCGGACGCTGAAACCGCACGAGCAGCTGATGACCACCCGGGTGTTCACCGGCCTGACCATGCTGGACACGATCCAGGGCACGGTGGGCGCGGTCTCGCTGATCCCGGACGCACGCACCCCGCACGAGGAGGCGGTCTACACCAACATCGCGTTCATGGAGTCGGTGCACGCCAAGTCCTACTCGTCCATCTTCTCGACGCTGATCTCCACCGCCGAGATCGACGACGCGTTCCGCTGGAGCGAGGAGAACGAGCACCTGCAGCGCAAGGCGCAGATCGTCCTCGACTTCTACTACGGCGACGACCCGGAGAAGCGCAAGGTCGCCTCGACCATGCTGGAGTCGTTCCTGTTCTACTCCGGCTTCTACGCCCCGATGTACTGGTCGAGCCACGCCAAGCTCACCAACACCGCCGACCTGATCCGGCTGATCATCCGGGACGAGGCCGTCCACGGCTACTACATCGGCTACAAGTTCCAGCAGGCGCTGAAGGAGGCCGACGCCGCGCGCCGCGACGAACTGAAGGACTACACGTTCGACCTGCTCTACGAGTTGTACGACAACGAGGAGTCCTACACCGAGGACCTCTACGACCCGCTCGGGCTGACCGAGGACGTCAAGATGTTCCTGCGCTACAACGCGAACAAGGCCCTGATGAACCTCGGCTACGAAGCCCTGTTCCCGAAGGCGGCCACCGCGGTGTCGCCGGCGATCCTGGCCGCGCTCTCCCCCAACGCCGACGAGAACCACGACTTCTTCTCCGGCTCGGGCTCCTCCTACGTGATGGGCAAGGCGGTCAACACCGAGGACGAGGACTGGGCGTTCTGAGCCCGGGCGTCCGAGCGGTCTGACACGGCTACGTAGGAATGCTGATCAGGTGTAGTGTCGCCCCTGCAAGGCAGTCGCGAGGAAGCCGGTGCGAATCCGGCGCGGTGGCGCCACTGTGAGCTTGGGGAGCACTCGCCCGAGCGAGCCAGATACTCCGCTGCTCTGCACAGATCCGCTACGTGGGGACGTACCATCCCCGAAGGAGACGCCATGAGCACCGCTTCCGTTCCGATCACAGGGGTGTCGACGCACACCCTCACGCAGGCTGGGCGTGCCGCCCTGCTCAGCGCCACCGTGCTGGTGGCCCTGGCCCTGTACTACTTCATCGGCGTCGACGAAGGCATGACCTCCGTGTTCGGCAACACTCTGGTGATCCATGAGTGGGTGCACGACGCGCGTCACTTCCTCGGCTTCCCCTGCCACTGACGCCCCGCTGACATGGAGAACCGCGTCATCGGACGCGGAGCCCTCGCCGGCCTGATCGCCGGCGTGCTTGGCTTCGCCTTTGCCTACATCAATGTCGAGCCCTACATCCAGAAGGCGATCGACTACGAAGGCGGCCGTGGAGAGATCCTCGACGCCATCCACGAGGCCCTCGGGCTGCCCAGCGAGGCGGAGGGACCCGAGATCTTCGATCGCACGTTCCAGTCCATCGTGGGGCTCGCCACCGGCATCACCGGCGTCGCGATCGCGCTCAGCCTCCTGGTGGCGGTCGCGTTCCTGCTCCTGCACGGACGGGTCAACGTACGCCCGCGCGTGCTGGTCTGGTCGATCTGCGCCTTCGGGTTCCTCGGTATCTTCCTGCTGCCGTTCGCCAAGTACCCGTCGAACCCGCCCGCCATCGGGCACGACTTCACCATCGAGACCCGGGGGGCGCTCTACCTGGGCATGGTGGCGATCTCGCTGATCCTGCTCACCGGCGCGGTCTTCCTCGCCCGCTATCTGTCCCGGCGAATGAGCTGGGTGCGTGCGGTGGTGATCACAGGGATCGCCTTCCTGGTCGTGTTCGTGATCGTCTGCGCGCTCCTCCCGGCCCTGGGCGACCTGCCCGCCAATGTCGCCAAGGCCGACGAGTTCGGGTTCGCCCGGGCCGCGACCGAGACTGCCCAGCCGATCACCAACATCCTCAGCGAGCCGCTCACCGTGGACGGGATCACCTATGCCCCCGGCCAGATCATCTACCAGGGCTTCGACGCCGACCTGCTGTGGGCGTTCCGCTGGTACTCGATCCTCAACCAGGTCATCATCTGGCTGACCATCGCCCTCGTCTTCGGTGGTCTCGCCGAGAAGCTGCTGCTCACGCCGCAGGCCGCGGCGGCACCCCGGGTGAGCGAAGAGATCTCCGCCTGAACGGGTCCGCCCGCCCATCGGCCCCACGCCGTGGGCGGGCGGTTCCACTGGACCGACGACGCGAGCCCCACCTCACCGATCCGGCGCCATCCCGGGGAGTTGCCACGCCCCGGCTGGCGCCGGCAAGAAAGGACCATCACCATGAGGACACTCCCCCGTTGGGGTGTCGCGCTGGCCTGCGCCGCCCTCCTGCTCGGCGGCTGCACCTCCGGCAGCCACGACATGTCCGGTATGTCTGGCACGGCCCCCGCGAATCCGTCCGCGACGTCGTCCGGAATGGCCGGGATGAGCATGACCGAGTACCCGATCGGGCAGCCGCAACGGTTCGAGATCGCTGCGGTGTCGGCGGCGTACTCCAAGCCCGCCG
Organism: Propionicimonas sp.; assembly: GCF_047606205.1. GTDB lineage: Bacteria > Actinomycetota > Actinomycetes > Propionibacteriales > Propionibacteriaceae > Propionicimonas. Next base: position 10,580 of record NZ_JASGES010000156.1, read on the forward strand.
ACATGGAGCCGGCCGGAATGGGCCTCTCCGCCGCGAACGCCGACGTCCACCTCGAGGCCAACGTCACGGCCCTGCAGGGCAACAAGGTCGGCTTCACCGCCGGCTCGTGGATCCCCTACCTGACCATCGACTACCAGATCACCGCACCGAACGGGAAGGTCACCAAGGGCAGCTTCATGCCCATGACCAGTGCGCACGGCCAGCACTACGGCGCCAACGTGAAACTGGGCGATGCCGGTACCTACAAGCTCCAGTACACCGTGCACAGCCCCACCGACAACGGCCTGATGGTGCACGTCGACCCGACCAACGGCGTCACGGGCTCGTTCTGGGACGCCCCGCTGGTGGCGAGTTGGGACTTCGACTACCTGCCCCGCGACTGGTGACCGCACCGGCGCACTGACCCCCCAACCGGCATGCTGTCCCTCTTCGTCGAAGCGATCATCGCCGCCGTTCCGCCCGCCCTGGCGTGGCTGGGACTGTTCGCCGGACGGCGCCGACTCGACTCGGGCCGACCGGGCGGCTTCCTGCTCGCCACGACCGCCGGGGTCGCTGCGGCGGCCGCGATCGCATCGCTGGAACTGACCACCGACTGGATCAGCAGAGAGGTCCTGGCCCTGTGGCTGCTGCCTCTCCTGGTGCTGCTCGCCGGGGCCGGCGTCGTGTGGACCTGGTGGCCCCGCACGTCCGATGGACGCGGTCCGGCGTGGGGACGGGCGAGCCTGGCCGTGCTGGCTGCGCTGGTGTGCGTAGTCGGCCTGCCTGACCTGTTCTCCCTCGCCGCGGCGGTCGTGCCCTACGGCGCGTCCCCCTTCACCACGGACGCGCTGGGCAACCTCGGCGGATCCGTCCTGGGCAGCGCCGTCGTCGCCGTCACCGGCTGGGCGCTGTACCGCGGCGCGACCGGCGCCCCGGCCCGGGCCGTGCGGCTGGCCACCTGCCTCGTCCTGCTGTTCGTCGGCCTCGACCACCTGGTCACGCTGACCCGCACCCTGGTCGTGCGCGGACTGGTCGACCCCTCGCCGTGGCTGTTCGGCGTCGTCGTGGTCGCGGTGAACAACCAGTGGATGCTCACCGCGGGGATCGCGATCGCCTGCCTCATCCCGGTCGGTTCGGCGCTGGTGGCCCCGCGAGCGTCACGGACGGTCCCGGCCAATCCGGCCCAGGCCAGGCTCCACCGGGCATCCGTCCTGACCCGGCGCCGGTTCCTGGGCCTGTCCAGCCTCGGGGTCGGCGTCGTGGTCGCCGCCCTCACCCTCGGCCGGTCGGTCGCGGACGCCGAGCCGACCCTGTCCGCACCCGAGGCGCTCGCCGGAGACGAGGAGTCGGTCTGGGTGGAGATCGCGGCCATCGACGACGGGCACCTGCACCGCTTCGCCTATCCCGCGCAGGACGGCACCGAGGTCCGCTTCATCGCGATCCGCAAGAGCACCGCGTCCTACGTGGCTGCGCTCGACGCCTGCGCCATCTGCGGCCCGGCCGGCTACTACGAGCAGGACGGCCGGGTGATCTGCAAGATGTGCGGCGTCGCGATGAACATCGCCACCATCGGCTTCGCGGGCGGGTGCAACCCGATCCCGATCGACTACACGGTGGGCGACGGCCGGCTCAGCGTCGCGCGCACGGTCCTCGATGCCAACGCCCAGGTCTTCGAGTAGGCGGCCCCATGTTCTTCTCGATGGTCACCAGAGCGCTGCTGCGGCAGCCGGGCCGGCGCGCGCTGGTCGCACTCACGGTCGCCCTGGGCGTGTGCCTGTCCACCGCGCTGCTCGCGGTGATGCTCGACGTCGGCGATCGGGTGAACGCGGAACTGAAGACGTACGGGGCGAACATCGTGCTGCGACCCCAGGCGGCCGCCGTGGTCGGCGACCTGTACGGCGAGCTCGGCACGACGACGGCCGGCGGAGTCCTGAAGGAGAGCGACCTGCCGAAGATCAAGACCATCTTCTGGGCCTACAACATCCTCGACTTCGCCCCCTTCCTCTCCGCCGGCGTCTCCGTGCGCGGTGACGGCGCCGCGGAGCCCACGACCGCGCAGGCCGTCGGCACCTGGTTCGACAAGCGCCTCGAGCTGCCCACCGGCGAGACCGCTGCCGCCGGCGTGCGCGACCTGCGCTCGTGGTGGGACGTCCAGGGCACCTGGCCCGAGGACAGCGACGGCTCCGCCGTGATGGTCGGCAGCACGCTCGCCGCAGAACAAGGGCTGGCCGTCGGAGGAGACCTCGAGCTCACCGACGGTGGAACCACCCTCCGGCTCACCGTCGCGGGGATCTTCGACGCGGGCAGCGCGGAGGACTCGGAGATCTTCCTGCCGCTGGCCACCCTGCAGAAGCTCACCGGCCGCGACGGCCAGGTGGGGTGGGTCGAGGTCTCGGCGCTCACCACGCCCGACAACGACCTGGCCCGCCGCGCCGCGCAGGATCCGGACTCGCTGTCGGCGCGGGACCGCGAGACCTGGTACTGCACGGCCTACGTGTCCTCGATCTCCTACCAGTTGGAGGAGGTCGTCGGCGGGTCCGTCGCCAGGCCGGTGCGGCAGGTCGCGGAGTCCGAAGGCGTCGTGCTGGAGAAGACCCAGCTGCTGATGCTGCTGATCACGGCCATGAGCCTGCTGGCCGCCGCGCTGGGCATTGCCAACCTGGTCACCGTGTCGGTGATGGAACGCGCGCCCGAGATCGGGCTGCTCAAGGCGATCGGAGCCAGCAATCGGGCCGTGGTGGCTCTCATCCTCACCGAGACCCTCGTCGTCGGCCTCATCGGCGGCGCGCTCGGTTACCTCGCCGGCCTGGGGCTGGCGCAGGTGATCGGGCGCGCAGCCTTCGGGGTCGGCATCGGTTTCGCGCCCGCACTGGTCGCCGTGATGGGGATCTTCGTGCTCGCCGTGATCCTGCTCGGGTCGCTGCCTGCGATTCGGCTGATCCTGTCGCTGCGGCCCGCGGAGGTGCTGCATGGCCGCTGACCACCGCACCGCAGCGCGCCGCAGGCTCTACCTGACCATGCTGCTGCGCTCGGTCGCGCGTCGCCGCTCGAGAGTCCTGGTGGCGGCTCTGGCCATTGCCATCGGGGCGACCACGCTCACCGGTCTGGCGACCATCCTGATCGACATCCCCGCCCAGCTGGGCCGCGAACTGCGGTCCTACGGCGCCAACCTGGTGGTCACACCCTCCGGCGACAGCGCGATCAGCGCGTCCGACCAGGCCACCATCGACGGCCTGGTCGGTACCGAGGGACTTCTCGGACGCGCCGCCTACCGCTACGAAACCGTCCGGATCAACGAGCAGCCCTGGACGGCCGCCGGCACCGATCTCGCCGGCGTACCGACGGTGCGCCCCTACTGGGCGGTCACCGGCGCCTGGCCGGGGCCTGGCGAGGTACTGATCGGGCGCGACGTCGCCACGACCACGGGCCTGGGGGTCGCCAGCACGGCATTGCTCGCCGTCGCGGATGCCGACGGCGACGACCAGGTCACCCCGGTCCGGATCAGCGGCGTCCTCGACACCGGGGATGCAGAGGACGGCTTCGTGGTGATGTCGGCCGACGACCTCCAGGCCGTCACGGGCACAGCCCGGGGAGCCGACCTGGTCGAATACAGCCTCACCCTCGACGCCGACGCCCTCGCAGCAGTCGCGAGCCGGGTCGAGGAGGCCGGGCTCGGCGTCGACGCGGCGCCGGTGAAGCGGCTGGCCCGCTCCGAGACCACCGTGCTGAGCACCCTCAACTCACTGCTCGGCTGGGTGGTGGCGATCGTGCTGGTGCTGGTGATGATCACGGTGGCCACGACGATGATGGCCGTGGTCACCGAGCGCCGCACCGAGATCGGGCTGAAGAAGGCCCTCGGCGCCGACGAGCGCTCGATCGCCGCCGACTTCCTCGGTGAGGGCCTGCTCCTCGGCGCCGCCGGCGGCCTGCTCGGGGGCGTCGCCGGCCTCGGCTTCGCCGAACTGGTCAGCCTGCAGGTCTTCGGCCGCAGCATCGGCGCCGCCTGGTGGCTGGTGGCCGCGGCGGTCTGCGCGTCGGTGCTGGTCGCGGGAGTCGCCTGTCTGGTGCCGGTCCGGCGCGCGATGCGGGTCGAGCCGGCGGTCGTCCTGAGAGGGGAATAGGAAGCATGGCACTGCTGCAGTTGTCCGGAGTCACCAAGAGCTACGGTGACCTCCACGCCCTGTACGACGTCACCCTGAACGTCCAGGCCGGCGAGTGGGTGTCGGTGGTCGGCCCGTCCGGGTCCGGCAAGTCGACCATGATGAACATCATCGGGTGCCTGGACAGCCCCACGGCCGGTTCGGTCGTGCTGGATGGAACAGACCTCGCCACGATGAGCGCGTCCCGGCTCACCGCGGTGCGCCGGCAGACGATCGGGCTGATCTTCCAGAAGTTCCACCTCGTCAGCCACCTCACCGCGGTGGAGAACGTGATGGTCGCCCAGTACTACCATTCGGTGCCCGAGCGGGCCGAGGCCCTGGTCGCGCTCGAGCGGGTGGGGCTGAGGGACCGCGCGCACCACCTGCCCAGCCAGCTCTCCGGCGGCGAGCAGCAGCGGGTGTGCATCGCCCGCGCACTGATCAACTACCCCCAGCTGGTCCTCGCCGACGAGCCGACCGGCAACCTGGACGAGGCCAACGAGCAGCTCGTGCTGGACTTCTTCCGACAGTTGCACGCCGACGGCACCACGCTGGTCGTGGTCACCCACGACCCGGTCGTGGCCGGTCTGGCCGACCGCCAGATCGTGCTCGACCACGGACGCCTCGTCCGCGAGATCGACAATGCGGCGGCACGGCGATGAGGGGACGGTGCACGGCGGCGACCCTCCTCGCCGGAGGGCTGGTGCTCACCGGGTGCTCCACGGCGCTCGACCTCGACGTCCGCGACGGCGGCTATGCCGACGGCACCTTCACCGGCCGCAGCCAGGCCGACGACGACGGCGGCTACGGCGAGATCAGCCTGACGATCCGGAACGACGACATCACGGCAGCGACCTTCACCCTCCACCTCGAGGACGGCTCGGTGAAGGACGCCGAGTACGGCAAGACCAACGGCAAGGTCGTCGACAGCTCGACCTACCGGCGCGCACAGGCGGGGATCGCGGCGGCGCCGTCCTACGCCGCCGACCTGGTCGAGACCGACGACCCGGCCGACGTCGACGCCGTCACGGGCGCATCGCTGTCCTACTCGCAGTTCCAGGAGGCGGTCGAGGATGCCCTCCGCCAGGCTCGCCGCTGACCCGGGACTCCGCCGGATCATTCCGGCGATGGGAACGCTCGCCATCCTCAGGTTGTGGGGCCCCGATGCCCACGATGCGCTCGCCGAGACGGACGCGCGGCTGCACAGGCTGGAGTCGCTGTGGTCGCGTTTCCGCCCCGACTCGGACGTCTCACGCCTCAACCGGGCCTCCGGGAGCTGGACGGAGGTGGCGCCGGAGACCGCCCTGCTGCTCGAGCGTGCGGCCGCCCTGCAGGAGGAGACCGCCGGCGCCTTCGACGTCACTCTCGGCACCGGTCTCGGGCGTCCCGTGGCCGTCCGGGGCGGGAAAGCCAGGCTTCCGGCCGGGGCGGCGCTGGACCTCGGCGGGATCGGGAAGGGCGCGGCCGTCCAGGACCTGCTGGACGGGCTGCGCCGGCGGCACGTCGAGGCCGCCCTGGTCAGTCTGGGACGCTCCTCGATCGGTCTCCTCGGCACGCCCCCGGGCCGCGACCACTGGCGGGTGGGGCTCGGACCCACGGGACCGTCGCGGGCGGGCGCGGCGCTCCTCCTCGGCGAGGGCCACCTGTCCACCTCCGGTGCGGGACGGGCCTCCCGCACGATCGAGCCGGTGCGCGGCGAGCCGGCCGCCAGCGATGTGCGCACCGCGACCGTGCTCTGCGCCGACGGGGCGCGCGCGGAGGCGCTGTCCACCGCTCTTGTCGTTCTGGGCACGACCGCGAGGCTGACGTCCCGGGTGGCGGGCTTCGAGGCCGTCCTGACCGACCACGACGGGGTGCGCACCTGCACGCCCGGCATCCGAACCGGCCTCCGCCGCAGCACAGGAGACACCTGATGAGACTCGCCCTGACCGTGCCCGACCCGACCCTGGAGGTCAGATCCCTCGTCTTCGGCGACGCGGCGGCGCTCCGCGAACCCCCCCGGATCCCCGCACGCCGGTTGCTGCCCGCCCGGTTCAGCGCCCCGGAGCTGTCCTGCCTGGCGACAGCGGCAGGACTCGCCACCGCCGGTGCGCCCGTGGTCGTTCCGGGCCTCGCCGGGCCCGACTTCGGCACCTGGACCGGCCGGTCGTTCGACGAGGTTCTCCGATCCGACCCGGCAGCGGCGATGGCGTGGTTGCAGGAGCCGGACGCCGCCCCGCACGGCGGGGAGTCGCTGGCCCGGCACCTGGCCCGTGTGGGAGCAGCGCTGGACGGCGGGGAGTGGCCGGAGAGCGGCGCCGAGGTGGTCGCGTCCGCGTTTACCGTCCGCGCGGCCTGCGTGCACGTCCTCGCGGCGGGACCGGCCGCCCTGTTCCACCTCGACGTCGGTCCGGGCACGTCGGCGGCGATCAGTCGCCACGCCGGCAGCTGGCGCCTGGCTTCGCTGGTCCCCGCCCGAGCCTGAGCCTGGATCGGGGTCGCGTAGCGTGAGCGCCGTGAATCGTGAGCTGCTGCTGATCGGGATCGGGGCGGGCGACCCCGACTGGGTCACGCTGGAGGCCGTCCGGGCGATCCAGTCCCTCGACATCCTGTTCGTCGTGGTGAAGGAGGACGACCTGGTCGACCTGGTCCAGGCCCGTCGCGTCGTGGTGGAGCGCCATCGCCAGGACCCGCTGCGGACCGTCGAGCTCCACGACCCCCCGCGGCCGTGGCGGAGCGCCCCCGACTACGACGCGGCCGTCTCCCGGTGGCGTGCGCAGCGGCTCGAGCAGTGGAGCGCCGCCGTGGCCGCGGAGCTCGCTGAGGGCCAGGTGGGCGGCTTCTTGGTCTGGGGGGACCCCAGCCTGTACGAGAGCACGCTGGCGATCGTGGACGAGCTGGTCGCGGCGAACGCCGCCGCAGGCCGTCCGATCGGTGTGCGGGTCGTGCCGGGGATCAGCAGTGTCCTCGCCCTCGCCGCGCGGCACCGGATCCCGCTGAACCGGCAGGGTCGCGCTGTGCAGGTCAGCCCCGCCCGGCTGTTGCGCCAGGGCGTCCCCGATGAGGTCGACGACGTCGTCGTGATGCTGGACGGGCAGCAGACCTTCGCCCGGATCGATCCCGCCGGACTCGACATCTACTGGGGCGCCTACCTCGGTACCCGCGACGAGATCCTCCTCTCCGGTGACCTGGCCTCGGTACGCGAGGAGATCCTCCGGCTCCGTGCGGAGGCCGCGCTGCGCAAGGGCTGGATGTTCGACACCTACCTGTTGCGGCGTCGCTGAGGCCGCCATCCCGTTGACCGGCCAGGGACCCGCGGCCGGCCCGGCTTCGATAGCCTTGGTGTCGCGCCGCCTCCGGTGGGCGCTCGAGGCACCGGGGATCGGATCCCGGCTCGAGCAGGGAAACGTGGTGGAATTCCACACTGTGCCGCAACTGTGATGCGCCCTTCCGTGGCGACAAGTCAGACCGCCTGCTGTCTTCGACAACCCTCGAGCAAGGAGCCCCGGCCATGAGCCGATACCCGGCCAGCCCGGATGAGTGCCGCCCTTGCCTGACGTCGCGAAGGAGCGATCATGTCGGCGCTGGCCACACTGCCCACCCCGAACTGCATCTACGTCGGTCTCCCGGTCGTCCCCCTCAACGCTCCCGCGGACGCGCCGATGGCCGTCGTCAGCTGGGTGAGCCAGGTGGCTGCGCTGACTGAGCCGGACGAAATCCGGTGGTGGCTCGACGACCGACCGGCCTCCTTGCCCATCGAGTCCCTCGTGGAAGCGTCCGCGCCGCTCCCCCTCACCTGTTCGATCGATCCCACGGCGGCGGGCGACCAGGGGAGTTGGCGCGATCCGGCCCTGATGCGCCGCAGCATCGCCGAGGACTTCTCCGGCTGCATGCGCGGCCGGACGATGTGGATCGTCCCGCTCTCCCTCGGTCCGGTGGGCGGATGGCTGAGCCGGCTGTGTGTCGAGGTCACCGACTCGATCGAGGTTGCCCGTCGACTCTCCGCCACCACGTGGGCGGGCGCTCGAGCGCTACGTGCCATCGCCACGACCGCGCGCTGGCTCCCCGTCGTCCGGTCCGCGTCGCCGTTCGCCGCGGGACGTCACCGGACAGCGCCCGGATATGTGGCCCAGTTTCCCGACTCGGGTGAGCTCTGGGCGCGCGGCGACGGCGGGTTGGCCGTTGACCTCTCCCCCGTCCTTGGCGGGGACGAAGGGTGGCTGGACACCAGCCTGACCCTGCTCAGGCTGACGTCCACAGACGGCCGCAGCCGCCACGTCGCCGCGGCGATCGCACCCGACGGCCTCCTGCTCCCGCGGTCCCTCGGCAGCTGGAAGGTGTCCGCGGTGGGCTCGGGCAGAACCTGGTTGCGAGCGGGGGCGGACGGCCGGCTCCGGGCGACCGAGCCCCTGCGCGGCGCCAACACCGACTGGGGCCGGGACGGCGTCGCCGTCGACGCGATTCTCCTCGACGGCGGCGCCGGCCAGCAGGCCTTGGCGATCGAAGCCTTCGACTGGGAGCACGCCGTCCTCCTTGCGGTCGCGGGCGCCGCGAGTGGCGGGCGGGCAGCAACGCGCGGCAGCCTCGCGGACCGCTGGGCGCGCTGGCTTCGCGCGGGAACGAGCCCGGGCGCGAGGGCACCTCGCGTCTTCGTCGTTGGCGGCCCTGCCAGGGCCGCCGGCGCCCTCACCTGGTTGCTGCGCCGACTCGCCGGCGAGGCCGGGGCCGTGCCCGCCGTCGGTGGGCTGCTTCCCGAGGACGCCGACCTCCGGGGGGACCTCGAACGCTGGACCGCGATCGCCGACGACATCGGAGACGCGCTCGGAGCGCTGGGTGTCTGCGCTCCGGACGTTCTCGAGCAGCAGCTCTGGAGCCTGCGGGAACGAATTGTCCAGGCTCGTCTGCGACACCGTGCCGGGCCCCCGGCCGCGCCGCGGCCGAGTTCCGACTCCCAGGACAGGAAGGACGCATCGTGACCCAGGACGACTCGCACGACGCCGCTCCGTACGTAGCCGCCAGGGACGCCAGGCTGGCGGAGAAGTCTGATGCCGTGTGCCGGATGGGGGCGATGATGCTGACCGCCGGCACCGGCTCCTACCGGGTCAAGGCCGCGATGGGACGGGTGGCCCAGGCTCTCGGCATCGAGGAACTCGAGGCGCAGGTGAGCCTCAACGAGATCGTCGCGACCACCCGGGCCCGGGGTTCCTTCCGCACCCAGGTGGTGGAGGTGCCGGTGCCGGTGGTGAACGCAGACCGGATCGCCGCGCTGCTGCGGGTCTCGCTGCGCGCGGCGCCCGGGCTGACCGCCGCCGAGTTGCAGGGCCAACTCGACCAGCTCGAGACGAAGGCCCAGCACTACTCCGGATGGGCGGTCGTGGCCGGCGCGGCGGCGGCGTGTGCGGCTTTCGCGTTCCTGAACAACGGACGTTGGCAGGAGTGCCTGGCAGCGGCGGTCGCGGCCGGCTGCGGAAAGGGTGTCCAGCTGCTGCTGCGCCGCTTCCGGCTCAACCAGCTGGCGATGGTCGCGCTCGCGTCGGTGACGGCCTGCCTGGTCTACATGCTCTCCGCCGACGTCCTGCACTGGGTGCAGCCGCTGGCGGCGCAGCCGCTCCACGAGGCGGCGTTCACCTCCGCCATCCTGTTCCTGGTGCCAGGCTTCCCGCTGCTCACCGCCGCGCTCGACCTGGCCCGGTTCGACTTCACGTCCGGGATGTCCCGGCTGTTGTACGCGACGATGATCACGCTCGCCGCGGCTCTGGGCGCGTGGCTCGTGGCCTGGGCGTTCGGGCTGAGCCCCGGCGAGATCGAGCCCCTCGACCTCGCACCCTGGCTGCTGCTGTTGCTGCGCGTGGTGGCCAGCTTCGCCGGCGTGTTCGGCTTCGCGATCACCTTCAACACCCCGATCCGCGCGTCGCTCGCGACATCGGTGATCGGCGCGGTCGCGAACCTGGCCCGGCTCTCGGCCGTGGACGCCGGCTGGAATCCGCTGTTGGGCGCGACCGCCGCCACCACCCTGATCGGTCTCCTGGCAGGCTGGGCGTCCCAGCGGCTGCCCGCGCCCCGGATCATCCTGTCCGTGCCGGCTGTGCTGATCATGATTCCTGGCGCGAGTACCTACCGGGCGCTGGTGGCGATGATCAACCGCGACCCGCTCAATGCGCTCACCAATGCCTCCACCGCGCTGGGGATCGTGGTCGCGCTCGCGGCAGGTCTGACGATCGCGCGGATGCTCACCGACCCGGCCTGGATCCAGGCCAACCCGAGCTGGACGCACATGCCCCGCACCCGGGCCCAGCAGGTGCTGCGCGGTCAGGCCACCCCGCCGCCGGAGGATCGGAACGCGTGACGTTCCGCGTCGAGTTCGGTGCGAAACGTCATTCGCCGAGGGCGCGCACCCAGGCCGCGGCCTCGGCGACCGCCGCGACCACCGGCACGCCGGCAGGCAGCGCCGGGCGGCGCTGGATGACCACAGGGACGCCGAGCTCTGCGGCGGCGTCCAGCTTGGCACCGGTGGGTCCGCCGGAATCCTTGGTGAGGACGACGTCGATCGCATGGCTGCGCAGGAGGTCGAGCTCGGCGTCGAGGGTGAACGGCCCCCGGGCGCGCAGTACCTCCCAGTTGGGGGGAACCTCGAAAGCCGGGGCGTCCACCACCCGGGCCAGCACCGGGAGCTCGGTCCAGTCGGCGAACTCGGGCAACGACTGGCGTCCGATGGCCAGGAACACCCGCTCGCCCAGCGTCCTCGCGACCGTGCGTGCCTCGGCGATCGAACCCACCCAGTGCCAGGTGGTGGCGTCCGGACGCTCCGCCCAGCTCGGTCGCGACAACCGCAGCACAGGGACGCCGCTGGTCGCGCAGGCCGTTGCGGCGTGGGCGGTGATGCGCTCGGCGAACGGGTGAGTGGCGTCCACCACGGCCGTGACGCTGTTCTCCCGCAGGTAGCGGGCCAGGCCCCCGGCACCGCCGAAGCCACCCACCCTGACCTGTCCGGGCGGCAGCCGAAGCTGCACCACGTCGCCGGCCAGCGAGGTGACCAGCGGCACCCCCTCGCCGACCAGCAGCTCCGCCAAACCCCGCGCCTCGGCCGTCCCGCCGAGCAGCAGGATGTTCTCCGCGACCGGCCGGCGCCCCCTTCGCGACCCCATCGACCCGCTCCTCACCGACGCCCGCTCAGGGGCCGTGCGCAGGCCACCGCGACGGCCAGCACGGCTGCTCCCGCCGACACGGCCACGGCGAGCCGGTTGGCCCTGGCCAGGTCGGACGGTCGGGGCGGCGGGCCGAACCCCAGTTCGCCGCGGTCCTCCTCGACGCCCTCGTAGACGTTGCGTCCGCCGAGGGTCACCCCGAGCGCGCCGGCGAACGCGCCCTCGACCACGCCGCCGTTGGGGCTGGGATGCCGGCCGGACTGCGCTACGACGACCCGCACCGCATCGAGCGGACGTCCCCCGACCAGGGGCGCCGCGGCCACGGCGAGCGCTCCCGCCACTCGTGCCGGCACCCAATTGGCGAGGTCGTCCAGCTTCGCCGCGGCCCAGCCGAAGTTGCGGTAGCGCTCGCTGCGATAGCCGACCATGGCGTCGAGGGTGTTGATCGCACGGTAGGCGAGCAGGCCGGGGACGCCGCCTGCCGCACCCCACAGCAGCGGCGCCACGACCGCGTCACAGGTGTTCTCCGCCACCGACTCCAGCGCGGCCCTCGCCACTCCGTCGGCGTCCAGGGTCTCCGGGTCACGGCTGACCAGGTTCCGCACCCGCCCGCGCGCGCCGGCCAGGTCGTCGCGCTCGAGCAGCCCGGCGATCGCCTCCGCCTCGCGGGCCAGCGACCGCCCGCCCAGCACGGCCCAGGTGGACGCGGCCGTGACCAGGACGCCCGCCACCGGCCTTTGGCGAGCGACCCTCTCCACGCCCAGGCCGAGCCCGAGCGCACCGCCGACCAGCACCGCTTCGAAGGCCACGCCGCGGGCGCGCCGGTCGCCGTACAGCTTCCGCTCGAGCCGGCCGGCGATCCGTCCGAACCCCGCGACGGGGTGGCGACGCCGGGGGTCCCCGAGCAGCTGGTCGGCCAGCCAGCCGAGGGCGAGGCCCGCGGCCAGCACGCCTCCGGGTCGCATCGACCGTCCTCTCGCCGTGGCAATTCTTCGCCCCCGAGTGTGCCAGACTGGGTCCGGGCAGCGATGTGCGCAGGAACTCCGGTGGGCCGAGAGGCGATTCCGGGGCGGTCCCGCCACTGTGACCGGACGGCGTCCGGGAGCCAGGAACTCGCCTCGCTGCCGAGTTCATCGGGCGAGGACACCTGAGGAGGCTCTCTTGGCGACGCCTGCCGTGAGCACACCCACCCTTGTGGGCGTGGGCGTGGGTCCTGGCGACCCCGAACTGGTCACGCTGAAAGCCGCGCGCATCCTCGCGCAGGCCGACGTGGTGCTCGTCCCCCGCACCGAGACCAGCGGCGACGATGCCGGCCGCGCCGAGCAGGTCGTGCTGGCCGCCTGCCCGGCCGCCGCGTCCCGCCTGCGGCGAGTCCCGTTCAGCATGGCCCAGCGGGCCGGCGTGGGAACCACGCGGCGAAAGTCGTGGGAGGCGTCCGCCCAGGCAGCGGTCGAGGCCTTCCGGGCGGGAGCGGCCACGGTCGCCTTCGCCACCGTCGGCGACCCGAGCGTCTACTCGACGTTCAGCTACCTCGCCGCCCATGTACAGGCAGTGGTGCCCGGCGTTGACGTGTCGGTCGTGCCGGGCATCACTGCCATGCAGGCGCTGGCCGCCGCCAGCCTGACGCCACTGGTCGAGGGTCGCGAAAGCCTCACCCTCGTGCCGGTGACCGACGGTCTGGCGACGGTCAGCGCCGCCCTCGCCCATTCCGACACCGTGGTCGCCTACAAGGGCGGACGCCGGCTCGGCGACCTCCTCGGGGTGATCAGGGACGCCGGCCGCGACGGCGTGCTGGGCGTGAACATCGGGCTTCCCGGCGAGACCATCCTGCCGCTCGCCGAGGTGGACGCGGAGTCCGCGCCCTACTTCTCCACCGTGCTGGTCGCCCCGGTCCGCACCGAGACCGGAGGCCGGCTGTGACCACCCCGCAGCCCGACCCGGAGCAGCCCGACACAGGCACGTCCCCCTCCTCGCCGGTGCGCCCGGCCGGCGAGGTCGTCTTCGTCGGCGCGGGCCCCGGGGCGTCGGACCTGATCACGCTTCGTGGCGCCAGGGTGATCGCGGACGCCGACATCGTGATCTGGGCGTCGAGCCTCGTCGAGGAGGGGATCGTGGCCGGTGCCCGCCCCGACGCCGTGGTGGTCGACTCCGCGTCCGCCTCGCTGGAGGACATCACCCCGCTCTACCAGCGCGCCCACGACGAGGGGCTGCTGGTGGCCCGGGTGCACACCGGTGATCCGTCCATCTATGGCGCGACGGCCGAGCAGCGGCGGATCTGCGAGGCGATCGGCGTCCCGTACCGGACGATTCCCGGCGTCTCGGCGTTCTCCGCGGCCGCGGCGCGAATGGACGCGGAGATCACCGTCCCGGAGGTGTCGCAGAGCCTGATCCTGACCCGGCTGGAGGGCGGCCGGACGCCGATGCCGCCCACGGAGACCGTCCGCGGCTTCGCCGCTCACCACGCGACGATGGCGCTCTACCTGTCCGCGGCCCGCAACAAGGCGCTCCAGGAGGAACTCCTGGCGGGCGGCTACGCGCCCGCCACGCCGTGCATCGTCGGCTACCGGGTCAGCTGGCCGGACGAGCTGATCCTGCGCTGCCGCCTCGACGAGCTGTCCGCGACGATGAAGGAGCACAAGCTCTGGAAGCACACCGTCGTGCTGGTCGGGCCCGCGCTGGCCGAGACGTCGACCACGCGGAGCCACCTGTACCACCCGGGGTTCCGGCACGAGTTCCGGGCCTCCGACGGCACCCCTCTCGTGACGAGGAGCGAGTCATGATCACGGTCTTCGGGTTGCTCGGCGACCCTTCCGAGGATCTCCTGTCGGCCGCGGCCGCGGCCGACTGGGTGGTCGGCGGCAGCCGGCACCTCGACCGGCTGGCCGTGCCACAGGATCGCCGGATCACCCTCGGCGCGCTCTCTGCGGCCGTGACCCGGATCGCGGCGCTGCCGGAGACCGTGAAGGTGGTCGTGGTCGCCAGCGGCGACCCGTTGCACTACGGGGTCGTCCGCTCGCTGCGGGCGGCGGGACTGCGTCCCCGCGTGGTGCCGGCGGTCGGCTCGATCGCGACCGCTTTCGCCCGGGTCGGGCTGCCGTGGGACGACGCGGTCGTGGTGAGCGTCCACGGCCGCCCGTTGGCACCGGCGCTGGCGCTGGCCCGCAGCCATCCCAAGGTGGCGGTGTTCACCTCGGCAGAGGCCGGCATCCGCGAGCTGGCCGCAGGGCTGGCCGGACGCGAACGCACCTTCGTGCTGGCCGAACGGCTCGGCGAGCCCGACGAGCGGGTGCGGGTGCTGGACGCGGCCGCCGCGGCGGCCGTCGAGCCCGTCGAGCCGAACGTCGTGCTGGTCCTCGCCGCTGCGCCGGAGGCGCTGCGCCCGGACACTCCCTGCGCCGACGTCCTGCGCACCCAGGAGCCCGTGGTCGGCCAGGTCACCAGCGGCGCCGCCAGCGGCATTCACGCCGACCGGATCGACGAGGTCCTCGGGGCACCGACGCGCCGTTACGCCGAGGGCGCGGTCACCGGCCTGCCGCAGGCGTGGGCCGAGTGCGACCTGATCGTCAGCCACCTCGCTCTCGGCGCGACCACCCGGATCATCGCCCCGCTGCTGGCATCGAAGAAGACCGACCCCGGCGTGGTCGTCGTCGACGAGGCCGGACGCTTCGCCGTCCCGCTGGTGGGCGGCCACGGCGGCGGCGCCAACGACCTCGCCCGCCGGATCGCGGACGGCCTGGGCGCGACCGCGGTGCTGACCACCGCCACCGACGCCCTCGGGCTGCCGGCGCTGGACACCCTCGGCTGGCCGTGGTCCGGCGACGTCGCCGGGGTGACCAGGGCGATCCTCGACGGGGAACCCGTCGCGGTGACCCGTGCGCAGCGCTGGCCACTGCCGCCGCTGCCGGCGAACGTGGCCGTGCTCGCCCCCGGCGAGCAGGTGCACGCGGACGCCGCCGGCGTGGTCGTGGTGACCGACCAGAGCGAGGCGCCTGCGGTGCCGGGGCCGTCCCGGGCCCTGCCCACGGTCGTGCTCAACCCGCCGAGCCTCGTCGCGGGCATGGGCTGCAACCGTGGCACCCCGGCGGGGGCTCTCAGGGACCTCCTGACCCGCACTTTCGCCGACGCCGGCCTCGCCCTGGGCTCGCTGGCCGCGATCACCTCGGTCGCCGCGAAGGCCGACGAGACCGGGCTCGTCGAACTCGCCGCCGACCTGGGCGTCCCGTTCGTCACCTACGCCGCCGACGTCCTCGCCGCCCACGAGGTGCCGAACCCGTCGGCCCACGCGGAACAGGCGGTCGGTACGCCCAGCGTCGCGGAGGCGTCCGTGCTCGCTCACGGGGCGCAGTTGGTCGTCCACAAGCGGAAGACCGCCGAGGCCACCTGCGCGGTCGGACGCCTTCCCGCCCGCGGCAGGCTGACCGTGATCGGCCTCGGCCCCGGTTCTCGCGACCTGACCACCCCCCGCGCGCAGCAGGCCATCCGGGAGGCATCGGTCGTGGTCGGCTACCGACCCTATGTCGCCCAGGTGAAGGACCTGCTCGCGCCCGGGGTCCGGATCGCCTCCACCCCGATGGGCAAGGAGGAGGAACGCACCGCCACCGCGATCCGGTTCGCCCGCGAGGGCAACAACGTCGCGCTGGTCTGTTCCGGCGACCCGGCGATCTATGCGATGGCCTCGCCCACCCTGGAACAGGGCACCGACGGCATCGACGTCGAGATCGTGCCCGGCGTCACCGCGAGCCTGGCCGCGTCCGCCATTCTCGGCGCGCCGCTCGGCCACGACCATGCCACGATCTCGCTGTCCGACCTGCACACCGACTGGGACACGATCCTCGCCCGGGTGCGGGCCGCCGCGGAAGCCGACCTGGTCACGGTCCTGTACAACCCGCGCAGCCGCACCCGCCTGCACCACCTGCCGGACGCGCTCGCCCTGTTCGCCGCCCACCGGCCGGCCGGTACCCCGGTCGCCGTCGTCGAGGAGGCCGACCGTCCCGACCAGCGGGTCACGCTGTCGACGCTGGCCGACTTCGACCCCGAGGTCGTGAACATGAACTCCCTCGTCGTGATCGGTTCCTCGACCACCCGTTACCTGCCCGCCGGCGCGGGACGCACCGTCATGGTGACCCCGCGCGACTACCACTGGATGAAGCCATGACGCACACCGAACCCGCTCCCCTGCCCGCCGCCGTGCCGGTGACCCCGCCGCCGCTGGTGATCGCCGGGCACGGCACCCGCGTCAATGCCGGCGCCAGCGCGGCCGGGGTGCTGGTCGAGAAGGTGCGTGCCCTGCTGCCGGACGTCCGGGTCGAGGCGGGCTTCGTGGAGCTCACCCCTCCCACCATCGACGAGGCCCTCGACCTGGTGCTGGCGGGGGCGCCGGCCGCCGTGGTGGTGCCGCTGATGATCGGCACGGGCAGCCACGTCCGCGACGACATCCCCGAGGCCATCGACGCGTCCAGGGCCCGCCACCTCGACGCCACCGTGGTGAGCACCCGTCACCTCGGCTCGCCCGCTCCGATGATCGACGCCGTCCATCAGCGGATCGCCGCCGCCCGCGGCGACTGGCCGGCCGCCGAGACCGATGTCGTGATGGTCGGGCGCGGCTGCAGTGTCACCGACGCCAACGCCGACCACGTCCGGCTGTCCCGGGTCGTCTTCGAGACCGGCGGCTACCACCAGGTGCTGTCGGCGTTCATCCAGGTCGCGCGGCCGACGCTCCCGCAGATCCTGCACCAGTACTACGCCTCCGGCAGCCGGCGGATCGTCGTGATGCCCCATTTCCTGTTCACCGGCCGGCTCGACGAATGGGTGCACCAGCAGGTGGACGCGTTCCGCACCACCCACCCGGACGCCACGATCCGGATCGCGAACGTGATCGGGCCGTGTGACGAGCTGGCCCAGGTCGTGGCCCAGCGCTACAAGGAGGGCGCGCTGCGCGCCCGCACGACCGCCGGGTCGCCGGCCTACCTGACCGGCCTGCTGCTGGCCGGACGCAAGGTGGTCGTCGTCGGTGGTGGCTGCGTCGCGCGGCGGCGGGTGCCCAAGCTGCTGGAGGCGGGCGCACAGGTCGAGGTGGTCGCGCCCGAGCTGCACACCGCGCTGGCCGGCCTCGCCGACGCGGGTGGGTTCACCTGGCACGCCCGCGGCCACGTCCCGTCCGACCTCGACGGGGCCTGGTACGTGATGGCGACCACCGACTCCGCGGAGGTGAACGCCGCCATCGTCGCCGAGGCCGAGGCGCGGCACACGTTCTGCGTCCGTGCCGACCGGGCCGACGACGGCTCCGCCTGGACGCCGGCGACCGGGGACGCCGCCGGGGTGACCGTCGCGGCCGTGACCACCCACGATCCGCTGCGCGCACGCCGGATCCGCAATCGGTTCGTCGAGCTGGTCAACGAGGAAGGCCTGTGAACCACGGCTACCTGAGCGACGGCGCCGAGATCTACCGGCGTTCGTTCGAGATCATCCGGGCCGAGTCCGATCTGTCCGCGATGCCCTCGGAGGTGGCCGAGGTGGCCGTCCGGATGATTCACGCCGCCGCGCAGACCGACCTGCCCGCGTCGCTGGCGTGGTCGGACGGCTTCGTCGCCGCGGCGCGCGGTGCGCTGCAGGCGGGGGCTCCGATCCTGTGCGACTCGCAGATGGTGGCCAGCGGAGTGATCCGCTCGCGGCTGCCTGCCGACAACGAGGTGATCTGCCTGCTGGGCACGCCCGAGGTCGCCGCCAGGGCCGCCGAGCGCGGCACCACGAAGACCGCGGCCGCGGTCGAACTGTGGCTGCCGAGGCTGGACGGCGCCCTGGTGGCCATCGGCAACGCACCCACCGCCCTCTTCCACCTGCTCGAGGTCGTCGAGGAGACCGGGGTGAGACCCGCAGCGGTGGTCGGCATCCCGGTCGGCTTCGTCGGTGCCGCCGAGTCCAAGGAGGCCCTGGTCGCGAACGACCTCGGCCTGGAGTATCTCGTGCTGCGCGGCCGCCGCGGCGGCAGCGCGATCACCTCGGCGGCGGTCAACGCACTCTCCCGTCCCGGCATCTGACCCCGCCCGCCGCCTCTCGGGTCGGCCCCCGCCCGCGTCCCCGAACCGTCCCGCACGCCGAGCGTCGGGCCCCACGCCGGGGCCTTCCGCGAGAGACTGGAAGCGTTCGAGTCACCCCAGACAGGAGCAGCCATGCCCAGCACGTACTTTGAGACCGACCTGAACGAACTCGACAAGTCGGTCACCAACGGAATCCGCGCCACCCTCGGCATCAGCGGTCTGGTCTCGCTGGTGGTGGGGATCCTGATCCTGGCCTGGCCGGGCAAGACCGCCATGGTGGTGGCAGGGATCATCGCCGTCTACGCCGCGATCGCCGGCCTGGTGAACATCGCCATCGGGGTCTTCTCCCGCAAGCTCGGCACGTGGCCGCGGATCGGGTACCTCGTGCTCGGCGTGATCTTCCTCGTCGCGGCGGTGGTCGCCTTCTCCAACCTCGGCGCCACCGCGGCGGGCCTCGCCGTCCTGCTCGGGATCATCGTCGGGATCACCTGGATCATCGAGGGCATCGTCGGGATCACGATGATCGGCGACGCCGCGTCGAAGGTGTGGACGATCATCTACTCGGTCATCAGCATCATCGCCGGTATCACCCTGCTGTCCTCCCCGCTGTGGGGCGCGGCCTTCCTGTGGCTGCTGCTCGGTGTCTCGCTGGTCGTCCTGGGCGTCGTGCAGCTGGTGCGGGCGTTCCGCTTCGGGCCGAAGTAGGCAGCCGTGGCATAGATTGGCGCGGTGAGCGACCAGGAGCTGCCCGACGTCCCTGACGAGGACCGGACCATCGAGTTCATGCTCGAGCCGACGCCCTACGCCGCGCGGCCCGAGCGGCTGCGTCCCAAGGCCAAGCGCAAGGCGGTGGAGGCCGCCACTCCCCCGCCGCCGTTCGAGCCGGACGGACGCAACCCCGCCTATGTCGAGTGGCTGGAGCGGCAGTCGATGCTGCACGACTCGATGACCCTTGGCCGCCAGCTCGCCGGGCACCACGCCATGTGGGCGAACCCCTACGCCCACCCCGATCCGAGGGCCGCCGTGCGGCAGGCGTCGGTCTGGTACACGGCCTACCCGATCTCGCACATCACCGGGCCGGGCGAGTCCTTTCTCGCCTCGCTGGGCGCGGAGGACCTGTGGGGGGCGTTCGCGAAGATCGGTATCGAGGCGGTGCACACCGGGCCGCTGAAGCTCGCCGGCGGCATCTCGGGTTGGGAGCCGACGCCGAGCGTCGACGGCCACTTCGACCGGATCAGCATGCAGATCGATCCCGCGTTCGGCACCGAGGAGGAGTTCCGCGCGATGTGCGCGAACGCCGCCCGTCGCCGCGGCACGATCATCGACGACATCGTTCCCGGCCACACCGGCAAGGGGGCGGACTTCCGGCTGGCCGAGCTGAACTACCTCGACTACCCCGGCATCTATCACATGGTCGACATCCCCCAGGATGCCTGGCACCTGCTGCCCGACGTTCCGGAGGGCCGCGACTCGGTGAACCTGGACGCCGACGCCGAGCGCAAGCTCGCCGAGGGCGGCTACATCATCGGAGCGCTGCAGCGGGTGATCTTCTACGAGCCGGGCGTGAAGGAGACGAACTGGTCGGTCACTCCCCCGATCTACGACTACAAGGGCAGGCTGCGCCGCTGGGTGTACCTGCACTACTTCAAGGACGGCCAGCCGACGATCAACTGGCTCGACCCCACCTTCGCCGGCATGCGGCTGGTGATGGGCGACGCGCTGCACAGCCTGCTCGACCTCGGGTCGGGCGGTCTGCGACTGGACGCGAACGGCTTCCTGGGCATCGAGAAGGTGGACGTGGGCCCGGGCTGGTCGGAGGGGCACCCGATGAGCCAGGCCGCGAACCAGCTGATCGGGTCGATGGTGCGCAAGGTGGGCGGTTTCACGTTCCAGGAGCTGAACCTGTCGATCGACGACATCAAGCAGACCAGCGCCGTCGGCCCCGACCTGTCCTACGACTTCGTGACCCGGCCCGCCTACCAGTTCGCCCTGGCCACGGGTGACACCGAGTTCCTCCGGCTGACGCTGCGGGAGGCGCTGCGGATCGGCGTCGACCAGGCGTCGCTGGTGCACGCGCTGCAGAACCACGACGAGCTCACCTACGAGCTGGTGCACTTCGCCGGGCCCCATCGGGACACGACCTACGAGCTGGCCGGCGGCGAGACGACCGGCGGCGAGCTGGCGGAGTATGTGCGGGAGACGATGCGGCTGAAGCTGACCGGGGCGGCCGCGCCGTACAACGCCCTGTTCGTGCAGAACGGGATCGCCTGCACCACGGCGTCGGTGATCGCCGCGTCGCTCGGCATCACCGACCTGGAGACGATCACGGAGGCGGAGGTGCGCCGGATCGCGAACGCGCACCTGCTGCTGTGCATGTACAACGCGTGGCAGCCGGGAGTGTTCGCGCTGTCCGGGTGGGACCTGGTCGGGGCCTTGCCGGTGGACCGGGCCAAGGTGCGTCCGCTGATCGGGACCGGTGACACGCGCTGGATCGAGCGGGGCGCGTACGACCTGATGGGGTCGGCGCCGGAGGCGAAGAAGTCGGCTTCGGGGATGCCGGTGGCCACCGCGCTGTACGGTCCGCTGCCGCAGCAGCTGGAGAACCCGGGTTCGTTCGCGTCCCGGCTGGCGGAGGTGCTGAAGCTGCGCAAGCGCTCGGGGATCGCCACCGCGACGCTGCTCGACGTTCCGGACGTGCCGTGGCGGAGCATGCTGGTGATGATCAGCCGGCTGGAGAACGGCCTGGTGCAGATCACCGCCCTGAACTTCGGGCCGGACCGGATCACCGGACGCGTCCAGTCCGAGCACCTTCCGCAGGGAAGGGTCACCGACCTCGCCACCAGGCGCAAGGTCGACGACGTGGACGCCCTCGGCGGCTTCACGGTGGAGCTTCCGGCCTTCGGCGGCCTGGCCATGGTGGTTCGCTGACCTGCGCGCCGGCCGGCGAGCCGTCACCCCGCCGCGATCGCGGCGGGCGTCACGAGGGCTGGTCGGCCGGGGCAGGTCGTCGCCTCCGCCGACCCAGCGCGTACTCGCGGGCGGAGTCGCTGGACAGCGCGAGCAGCACCAGCACGCTGGTGGCCAGCGGCAGCAGGCCCTCGTGCAGCGGGCCGCCGAGGTTGCCGACCAGCCGCTCGGCGACCACGGACGCCACGCCGAGGACGCTGGAGGCGCACAGCAGCAGTCGTGACCAGTTGTGGCCGGCGAACGTCGCCGCGGCCAGGACGAGGTCGCCGAGCGCGCCGAGCCCGAGCACGAGGGCGAGCAGGACCGAGGTCGCCGCCGTGACCTCGTCGGCGTCCCTCGAGCCGATCAGGGCCAGCGAGGACAGTGCGGCGTAGACGATGCCGCGCACGGAGGTCATCAGGGAGCCGACGACGGTCTGGACGGGCCGTCCGATGCGGACGACCGGGAGCGCGGCCTCGGGGGCGCCCGCCACGTCGACGCGGGAGAGGTCGATGATCGGCAGGTGGCCGTCGGTCTCGATCAGGTCGCCACCGCCGTTGCGGGAGTGGTAGCCGGTGAAGAAGTCGGGAAGGACGCGCACGGTCGCGGTGCCGTCGGCCGCGGTCACCGTGGCCACGACGTGGTCGCGCTCGATGTCGACGTCCGCACCGATCTTGTGGGTGATCTGGAGGGTGAACAGGGACAGCCCGACGCTGCGGTCGTAGGTGCCGGCGGCAAGCCAGTCGACGCGGAGGCCGCCGGGCAGGAACCAGCCGTCCGGACACGCCCAGAAGCGGACGTGGTGGCGCTGCGACGGGCTGCCGTCGACCTCCTGCTGGTAGGCGAAGTCCTGGCGCCGGCGGAACAGGAACAGGGGGCTGACCGGGGCCTGCGGGTAGCTGCGCCGGGTCAGGGTGCTGGTCACGATCCGCCACCCGCTGGCGAGGCTGAGGTCGTCGGCCCGCGTCCAGCCGGCGGCGCGGAGGGCGTGGTGGACCTGGGTAGGCGAGCCCATCAGGGCGAGGTTCACCGGGTCGCCGAGGAGACCGTCGGCGGTGCGGGTGCGTCCGATGAAGTAGTCGGGGACGTAGACCCGGCTGAGGATGCGGTGCACCCGAGGCAGGACGAGGTAGGAGACCAGCACCCAGAACACGACCACGAGCAGCATCGGCCAGCCGGGAGTGATGCCTTCGCGCAGGGTCAGGTAGGCCAGGTAGACCGCCGCGAGCCCGGCGAGCACGAAGAAGAAGCCGTCGAGCCGGGCCAGCAGCCCGCGTTCCGGCGTCTCCATGCCGACCATCTTGCCGTAGCCGGGTCGGGGTACTGCTGGGTGTGGACGGAAGGAGCGGCATGGCGGAGGATCGCGTGGCGGCGCGGGCGTGGGTGGGCACCTCCGGCTGGGTCTACGACAGCTGGCGTGGCGTGGTGTACCCGCCCGAGGTGCCGGACGCGAAGCGCCTGGAGTTCTACGCACAGCACCTGTTCGACACGGTCGAGTTGAACGCGAGCTACTACCGGTGGCCGCCGGACGCGTCGTTCCGGTCGTGGCGACGCAGGCTGCCGCCGTGGTTCGCGCTGACGGTGAAGGCCCCGCGGGCGCTGACCCATGCCAAGTGGCTGTTCGAGCCGGAGCGCTGGATCACCCGGATGGGGCAGTCTCTCGGCCTTCTCGAGGACCGCCTGGGGGTGGTGCTCGTGCAGCTTCCGCCGGGGATGGCCCGGGACGACGCCCGGCTGGACTGGTTCCTGCGCAGCGCTCCGCGGTCGTGGCGGGTGGCGGTGGAGTTCCGCCACCCCAGTTGGCACGTCGAGGAGGTGTTCGGGTTGCTCGAGCGCCACGGCGCCGCGTACGTGGTGATGAGTGGGGCGGGGCTGCCGTGCATCCTGCGGGCGACGGCAGGGTTCGTCTACGCGCGCCTGCACGGGCCCGATCAGCACCACCTCTACGGCGGCAGCTACGACGAGCCGTCGATGGCGTGGTGGGCGGAGCGGACCAGGGAGTGGCTGGCCCAGGGACGCGACGTCTACGCCTACTTCAACAACGACGGGGACGGCCACGCCGTCCGCAACGCCCGGTCGCTCCGCCGCCACCTCGGGCTGTGAGGCGTCCCCGTCGCCCCGACCCGAGCAGACGGGCGGCGAGGAACGCGGCCCGCGGCGTGACGAAGGCGCCCGTCAGTGGTCGTGCCCGCTGACGTCCACCTCGAGTTCGACGACGGCCTCGTCGATCAGGTGGGCCACGGCGCGCTGGTCGTCCTCGGAGAGTTCCGGGGCCTCGGCCCTGACCAGCTCCAGGGGGTCGAGGTCGGCGAAGATCCGCTGCACGAAGCCGGTGATCAGGTTCACCGCGGTCCCCTCGAGGGCGTCCTCGAAGCCGGGCTGCTCCCAGGTCGAATCAGTCACGGGACGGTCCTTCCTTGCTCGTTCCGGCTGCGGCGCGGGCCAGCTGCGGGCCGATGGTGGCGACCAGGATCGAGACCGTGGTCACATTGGACCAGAGATCGTCGATCGGCCCCCACAGCAGCACCGCCAGGTAGAACGCGCCGAACCCGCCGAGGGCGGCGAACCGGACGCCCAGCCGCTGCGAGGTGTAGAACACCGCAGCCAGCCCCACCAGCCCGGCGAGGGTGACCACCCAGATGGTGACCTGCAGTGCGTCCATCTTCTCCGCCCGTCGTCGCGCCCGTCAGGGGAACGCTACCCGGTCGCGCGCTTTGGACACGCCCGAACCCCAGTCGCTACGTTGAACCAGCACGCTCCGGGGCGGTAGCTCAGCCGGTCAGAGCAGGGGACTCATAATCCCTGGGTCGCGGGTTCGAGCCCCGCCCGCCCCACCCTCGTTCAGCCTTGTCAGAGGCGCAATCGACAACCGCGGCTCACCACGACAGGGCTGGACGTGCTAACGATCTGCTAACACCGTGCAAGGAGGGGCCGTGTCCGAGTCGATCCAAGGCGCGCTGATCGGCGCCGGCAGCGCGTTGGTGGTGGTGATCTTGAGCACCCTGGTGAACCTCTGGCGCGACGTGCGGACGCGGGAGCACGACCGCACCGAGCGCCGATACGACGGCCGACGCGCCGCGATCGCACACCTACTCGCCGAGGCTGATCGCATCCACCGAGCCGCCAGCCGTCGGTCGTACGAGTCCGAGAGGGGCGGCCCGCCCATGCCGGTGGACGACAACGACACCGGGAGCCAAGAGTTGCCCACCCTCCGCGACGCCCTCGCCGAGGTCGAGCTGCTAGCGTCCAAAGCCTGCGCGCTCGAGGCCGACTTGCTGGTGCGCGCCGTCGAGCAGTACGCGTGGGACGGCATAGCCGAGTCGAAGGTGATCGAGGCCCGGCGCGCGTTCGTAGTGTCCGCGCGCCGAGACCTGAACATCACCGTGGACGGCTGACGGGTTCAGCCGCCGAGGGCCAGCGCCACCGCAGCCGCCGCGCCCGCCCCGTCGGACGGGATCGCGTGGGCGTAGACCCGCAGCGTCACCGACGGGTCCTTGTGCCCGAGGCGGGCCGCGACCGCGTGGACGGGGATACCGGCCCGCAGCAGGGTGCAGGCGTGGGAGTGGCGGCACCCGTGCAGGGTGAGCCGCGGGAGCTTGGCGCCGCTGCGCTCAACCTCTCGCCCGGCGAGCTTCGACACCTCGGCGTCGGTGGCCTCTGGGCGCTCGCGCCGGATCGCCTCGGACGCCGCCTCCACCTGCGCGGCCAGCACCCGCGCCTGGGCCTTCATGAACTCCTTCGACAGGTAGTCGGGCAGCACCCGCGACCCGTCGGGCCAGACGAACAGCAGGCCGTCCTCGGCGTATCCCGGCCCGAACGCCAGCCGCTCGGCCGCCTGTCGCTTGCGCAGCTCGCGGAGCGCCGCCACGGTCGCCGGGTCGAGGTCCACCAGCCGGTTCTCGTGGTTCTTGGTGTCGGTGGTCACCACGTCGCCCCCGACCTGCGTGGCCGACTTCGCAACCCGCAGCCTGCCCCGGTCGAGGTCCACCTCGGCCCACGTCAGGGCGCACAGCTCACCGCGACGCATTCCGGTCGCCAGCGCCAACCGCCACACGGTGCCCCACCGGTCGGCCCGGGTCGCGTCGAGGAACGCGGTCTGCTGGGCGTTGTCCCACACCAGCAGGTCGTGGGCCTCGCGGCGGGGCGCCTTCGACCCGTGGACCGGGTTCACGGTCAGCAGCCGCTCCACGATCGCGTCGGCGCAGGCCTTCCGCAGGATCGCCCGCGTGTACTCCACCGAACGAGGCGACAGGCACCGGCCGTCCGCGCCGCCGTGCTCGGCGAGGTCGGCCCACAGCTTCGACAGCCGCGAAGGGGACAGTGCCTGGAGCTTGGTGCCGCCGAGGTTCGGGACGAGGTAGCTGGCGACCTTCGCCCGGTAGCTGTGCAGGGTGGACGGCTTGAGCGTGGCGGCGTGGGCGTCCAGCCAGACCCGTAGCCACTCCCCCACAGTCACGTCGCGGGGCGCCACGTAGGTGCCGTCATGGGTGGCCGCGCGGGCCTTGTCCCGGGCCCGCTTGGCGTCGTCGCGAGTGCGGAACCCGCCGACCCACCGCGGCCGGGACTTGCCCGTCTCAGGGTCGCGCTCGCGCACGACGTACGACCACGTGGCGCCGCGCTTCACCAGCCCGTCCTTCATCCTCGGCGCGGCCTTGGTCTCGCTCGCGGTGGTCATTTCGTCCCCCTTCGCTGGGTGCTCGCGGGTGGCAGCAGGCCCGCGTCCCGCGCGGCCTTGATCGCCTTGTTGGCCTGGTCTCTCGTTGCCCCGGTCTCGCCGAGGTGCGCCGCGAGGGCGCCCTGCACTGCCGCCACTCGCCCGCGGGTGGTGCTCAGGTACGCCGTAGCGACCACGACCAGCCCGTCCGTGTCGAGCAGCGGCCGGCGTCCACGCCTCGGCACGCTGGGCGCAGGTTGGGCCGGGCCTCGCCAGACCCCGAAAGACTCACCCTTGGCGAGCGAGGCGGCGGCCCGCGTGATCTCGCGGTGGTCCCGCCACGCCCGCTCGACCAGTTGCGGCAACGGCAGCCGCTTGAGCACGCGAGTGTTCACCTCTGCCCAACCGAGAGCGGGCGGCGGGTCCCCGGCAAGCGGTAGCTGGGTGGCTCGCACGTCCACCCCGACACAGACCGGGGCGCCGTCCACCGTCGCGAGGTGGACGGCCACCTCGTACTCCTGCCCGTCGATCGTCTCCGGCCGGGCGTGGCGCCCGATGTACCTCCACTCCATGCCGCCATTATCGCACTACTTTCGCACATGGCGCCAGTAACTTACCTCGACTGAGTGTGGCCAAGAGCTCCGGCGTGTCCGGACAGCGCTCACAGGCGCCTGCTAGTGCGAGATTGCGCCTCGGCTATTGGGCACTAGAAACCGGCACGACTTTCGCGTATCTCGCTGTAATGCTGGTCCCATGACTACCCGACAGATCGCGGACGCCGAGTTGGTGGCTCGGGTCCGCTACGCGTGCTGCACGGGCCAGGCCAAGGCGATCCGCAAGGCGTCCCGGCTGTCCGTGCTCGTGATCGGGGGAGCTGTCGGCGTCCACCACTCCAGCGTGACGCGCTGGGAATCCGCCGCCCAGCTCCCCACCGGCCGCCGAGCGGTCGCCTACGGCCAACTGCTCGAACGCCTCAATGGCGGCCCGCTCGACCCCCTCGGGGGCTCGCTGTGACCGCCGCCGCGAGCGCCGAGCGCCTGACCCTGACCGTTCCCGAGGCCGGCGAGCTGCTGGGCATCGGCCGGGCCGCCGCCTACGCCGCCGCCCGCTCGGGCGAGCTGCCCGTGCTCCGGATCGGCCGGAAGGTGCTCGTCCCCCGGGCCCGGCTGCTCGCCATGCTCGGCG
>NZ_JASGES010000157.1:0-18191 GCF_047606205.1 Propionicimonas sp.
CGGGCTGCCGGCAGCCCTCCGCGGCCGGGTGCTGCGGGACTGGCTGCGGCGGGCGGGCGGGTCGGACCTGTCGGCGGCGCACCTGCGTGCCGTCGCGGCCCTCGTCACCGACTGGCACGGCCAGAAGGGGATCGACGTGCCCGGCCTGCGGGTGGCTCGGACGGGGTCGCGGCTGCACGTCCTGCCCCTGGCGGCCGGGTCGGGAACGGGGTCGCCGCAGGGGTAAGCTCTGCGCCCGTGGATGCCACTGACATTGCCGGCGACCTCTCCGAGGTCCTGTTCACAAGGTCGCAGATCGAGGCCCGGCTGGCCGAGATCGCCGCGCAGGTCGACCAGGACTACCGGGAGCTGAACCCGCTGCTGGTCGGTGTCCTGAACGGCGCCGTGATGGTGATGGCCGACCTCTCCCGTGCGCTGCACATCGACTGCGCGATGGACTGGATGGCGATCTCCTCCTACGGCATGGGCACCCAGTCGTCCGGCGTGGTGCGGATCCTGAAGGACCTGTCCACCGACCTCGAGGGGCGCCACGTCCTGGTCGTCGAGGACATCATCGACACCGGTCTCACGCTGACCTACCTGATGCAGAACCTGGCCTCCCGCAACCCGGCGAGCCTGGAGATCATGGCGATGTTCCGCAAGCCGGACGCCATGAAGGCCGAGATCGACGTGAAGTACATCGGCTTCGACCTGCCCAACCAGTTCGTCGTCGGCTACGGCCTCGACTACGCGGGCCGCTACCGCAACCTCACCGACGTCGGCATCCTCGCCCCGCACGTCTACAGCTGATCCCGGCCGGACCCGACGGCACCGGGGGTCCGGTTACGCCTACAGCGGAGCGTGGCGTCGGCGGCGGGACGGGCGCGTGGAACGGTTGCGCGCTTCGGTATCGTCGGTTGGTAGCTCCAGCGACGGCTGACAAAGGCAGGCAATGAAACCAAAAGGGTTCTTCCGATCCCCCCTCCTGTGGATTGTGCTCGGCTTCCTGGCCATCGCACTGATCTTCGAGACCGTCGGGAACGTGAGCGGCTACGTCGACAAGCCGACCTCGGAGATCGTCACCCTGATCAACAGCGACACCCCGCTGGCCGAAGTGGTCCTCACCGACGGCGACCAGACCATCAAGGTCACCACCAAGGACGGACAGAAGCTGCGCTCCTACTGGATCGGCGACCAGGTCGACTCCATCATCGAGCGGCTCAACCAGCGCCAGGCCGCCGGCACCCTGGACAGCTGGTCGGGGGAGAATCCGCAGCCCTCGATCTGGAACACCTTCCTGTTCAGCATCCTGCCGTTCCTGATCATCGGCATCCTCTTCTTCGTCATGTTCAACAACGTCCAGGGCGGCGGCAACCGCGTCCTCGGATTCGGCAAGTCGAAGGCCAAGCTCGCCAGCAAGGACACCCCGAAGACCACGTTCAGTGACGTCGCGGGCTGTGAGGAGGCGATCGAGGAGCTCCAGGAGATCCGCGAGTTCCTCTCCGAACCGGCGAAGTTCACCGCCGTCGGGGCGAAGATCCCCAAGGGCGTCCTGCTCTACGGCCCGCCCGGCACCGGCAAGACGCTGCTGGCCAGGGCGGTCGCCGGCGAGGCGGGCGTCCCGTTCTTCTCGATCTCCGGCTCCGATTTCGTCGAGATGTTCGTCGGTGTCGGCGCCTCCCGCGTCCGCGACCTGTTCGAACAGGCGAAGGAGGCCGCGCCGGCGATCGTGTTCATCGACGAGATCGACGCCGTCGGGCGCCATCGCGGCGCCGGCCTGGGCGGCGGCCACGACGAGCGCGAGCAGACCCTGAACCAGCTGCTGGTCGAGATGGACGGCTTCGACGTGCACGGCGGCGTGGTCCTGATCGCCGCCACCAACCGTCCGGACGTGCTCGACCCCGCCCTGCTGCGGCCGGGCCGCTTCGACCGGCAGATCCCCGTCGAGGCCCCCGACATGAAGGGACGCCTGCAGATCCTGCGCGTCCATGCCGCCAACAAGCCGATGGCGCCCGACGTCGACCTGTCGAGTGTCGCCAAGCGGACGCCCGGCTTCACCGGCGCCGACCTGGCGAACGTGTTGAACGAGGCCGCCCTGCTGACGGCCCGCCTCAACCTCCGCTTCATCGCCAAGCCGCAGCTGGACGAGGCGATCGACCGCGTGATCGGCGGCCCGCAGAAGCGCAGCCGGGTGATGAACGAGCGCGAACTGCTGATCACCGCCTACCACGAGGGCGGCCACGCCCTGGTCGCGGCGGCGATGCCGGGCACCGACCCGGTGCAGAAGGTGACGATCCTGCCGCGCGGCAGGGCTCTGGGCTACACGATGGTGATGCCCGACGACGACAAGTACTCCCAGACCCGCGGCGAACTGCTCGACCAGCTCGCCTACATGATGGGCGGGCGCGCCGCCGAGGAGCTGGTCTTCCACGACCCGACCACGGGCGCGGGCAACGACATCGAGAAGGCGACCAAGGTGGCCAGGGCGATGGTCACCGAGTACGGCATGACCGAGACGCTGGGCGCGGTGAAGCTCGGTTCGGGCGACCAGGAGCCCTTCCTGGGCATGGGGTACGGCGCCGGCTCCGCGCGCGAGTACTCCGAGGCCGTCGCGGCCACGGTCGACGCCGAGGTGTCCAAGCTGATCTCGAACGCCCATCAGGAGGCGTTCGACGTGCTCGAGACCAACCGCGAGGTGCTGGACGAGCTGGTCCGCCAGCTGTTCGAGAAGGAGACCCTCGACAAGGACCAGGTCGCCAAGATCTTCGAGCCGCTGAAGCGCTGGCCGAAGCGTCCGGCCTGGACCGGGTCGGACAGCCGCAAGCCGAGCGACATCCCTCCCGTGGAGCCGCCCGAGCGCGTCCTGCCGCCCGAGCCGGGCCCCGTTCCGGTGCCCGCCGGCGGCCCGGAGCAGCAGCTGCCGCCGTCCTTCGGGCAGCCCGGCTACGGCCAGCAGCCGCCCTACGGCGGGCCTTCGCTACCGCCCTACGGCCAGCCGCCCTACCCGCAGCCCTACGGCCAGCCCTACCCCGGCCCCTACTCCTCGCAGCCCTACGCCCAGCCGCCGTACCCGCAGCCCTACGGCCAGCCCTACCCCGGCGACGGCCAGTACCCGCAGGAGCACACCGGGCAAGGGGGCCAGGGCGAGCAGGGCCAGGACAAGCCGGAGGGCTGACCCGTGGCTGTCGACCTCGAGCGCGTGGCCGCGGCCGTTCGCGAGATCCTGATCGGCGTCGGCGAGGATCCCGACCGCGACGGCCTTCGGGAGACTCCCCAGCGGGTGGCGCGGGCCTACGCGGAGATGTTCGACGGCCTCCAGGCGAGCCCGGCCGAGATCCTGGCGACGACCTTCGACCTGGGCCACGACGAGATGGTGCTGGTGCGCGACATCGAGGTGTGGAGCACCTGCGAGCACCATCTGCTCCCGTTCACCGGCGTGGCCCACGTCGGCTACATCCCCGCGAAGGGACGGATCACCGGGCTGAGCAAACTCGCGCGGCTCGTGGACGCGTACGCGAAGCGTCCCCAGGTGCAGGAGCGGCTCACCTCCGAGGTCGCCGACGCGCTCGTCGAACACCTGCAGCCGCAGGGCGTCATCGTCGTGATCGAGTGCGAGCACCTGTGCATGACCATGCGTGGCGTCCGCAAGCCCGGCGCCAAGACGGTCACCAGCGCCGTCCGCGGGGTGATGGCGAACCCCGCCACCCGCGCGGAGGCGATGAGCCTGATCATCGGCTGAGCCGTCTCCCGCCGCGTCTTCCCGGCCCTTCTCCCGACGGTGGCCCTGGACGTCAACGGTGGCCGTCGCCGGCGCGGATCCCTGGCCCGGCGAGGGGCTCGATAGGCTTTCGCGGTGACCAGACTGCCGCAGCCCGATCGCACCCTGGTGATGGGCATCCTCAACGTCACGCCGGACTCGTTCTCCGACGGCGGGGAGTACCTCGACGTCGAGGCCGCGGTCGCGCACGGGCTGGCCCTGCACACCGAGGGCGCAGACATCGTCGACGTCGGTGGCGAGTCCACGCGTCCCGGCGCCCGCCGGGCCGACCCGGGCACCGAACGCGACCGGGTCGTCCCCGTGGTCGAGCGGCTCACCGCCGCCGGGGTGCCGGTGTCGGTCGACACCATGCGGGCGGAGGTGGCGATGGCCGCCGTCGCTGCCGGCGCCGTCCTGGTGAACGACGTCTCCGGTGGCCTGGCCGATCCGGACATGCTGGCCGCGGTCGCCGGCGTGGACGCCGGCTACGTGGCCATGCACTGGCGTGGGCACTCCGACCGGATGGCCGACCTCGCCACCTATGCCGACGTCGTGGCGGAGGTCTGCGCCGAACTGGCGGACCGGCTGGCCGCCGCTCTTGCCGCCGGCGTCGAGAAGGAGCGGATCATCCTCGACCCCGGCCTCGGTTTCGCCAAGACCGCCGAACACAACTGGGCGCTGCTGCGTCGGCTGGACGCGTTGGCAGCGCTCGGCCGGCCACTGCTGATCGGCGCCTCCCGCAAGCGTTTCCTCGGTGAGCTCCTCGCCGGCGAGGACGGGCCGCGTCCCGTCCGCGAGAGGGAGGACGCGGGGGTCGCGATCACCGCCCTCGCCGCGGCGCAGCACGTCTGGGGGGTGCGGACGCACACCGCGCGCCCGCACCGGGACGCCATCGCCGCCGCCCTCCGCCTCGGTGCCCGGGAGGGCTTCGGCGCAGGGTAGGGTCGGCGCAGAGGAGGTGCCCGGATGTCGCACGACGCCCCGATGCCGCACGGGTCCGGCCCGACCGCGCCCGCTGACCGGATCCGGCTGACCGGGCTCGAGGTGGACGCTGTCCACGGGGTCTATGCCGAGGAGAAGCTGGCGCCGCAGCGCTTCGTGATCGACCTGGTCTGCAGCCTGCGGCCGCGGCCGGCCAGCGACGATCTGGCCACCACCGTCGACTACGCCGGGTTGGCGTCGCGGGTGGCGGCCGCAGCGACCGGCGACCCGGTCGACCTGATCGAGACCCTCGCCGAGCGGATCAGCCGGACCTGCCTGGCCGACCCGCGGATCGCCGAGGTGGAGGTCACGGTGCACAAGCCGCAGGCCCCGCTGCCCGTCCCGGTCGCCGACGTCGCCGTGACGATCACGAGGAGGGCGTCGTGAACGGCTCCATCGACGTCGACACCCTGTCCGGGATGGCACCGCTGCGGGTCGCCACGTTCTCGCTCGGGTCCAACCTCGGCGACCGCCTCGAGTACCTGCAGGGCGCGACCAACGCCCTGCGGGCCACGCCGGGCCTCAGGATCACCGGCATCTCGTCGGTCTACGAGACCACGCCGGTCGGGCTGGCCGACCAGCCCGACTTCCTCAACCTCGTCGTCGTCACCGAGTCGACCCTCGCCTCCATCGTGATGCTGGAGCGGGCGCTGGCGATCGAGGACGCGTACGCGCGCGTCCGCACCGTCCACTGGGGGCCGCGGACGGTGGACGTGGACCTGATCGCGGTCGGCGACAGGGTGCTCGACGGAAAAGACCTGACCCTGCCGCACCCTCGCGCCCACGAGCGTGCCTTCGTGCTCGTGCCGTGGCTGGAGGTGGACCCGGACGCCGTCCTGGTCGGGCACGGCCGCGTGGCCGATCTGGTCGCCGGCCTGGACGCCTCCGGGGTGCGGCGCACCGACCTGCGGGTGGAATGATGCCCGGGCGTGGGGAGCCGACCGGTACCGTCGCGCCGATCGGCTGGCAGTCCGTAGGAGTCGCGGTCGTGGTGGGCGCCGGCCTGGGCTGGTCCTTGTTCTCCGCACTCGACAGGTTCACCGGCGACATCCCCCAGTTGCCGGTCCTGGTGGCTGTCGTGATCGCGCTGATGGCGGCCGGCGTGGCCCTGCAGGCGTGGCGGACGCACCGGACGGTACAGGTGCAGCGGCTGCCGATCGCGCCGGGCCGCGCGGTCGCACTGCTGGTGCTCGGCAGGACGTGCCTGGTCGCCGGCGCGGCGCTGGCCGGTGCCTACGCGGCGATCTCGGTCTTCCTCGCCCTGCGGCTGCAGTGGAACCTGCCCAGGGAACGGCTGCTCGGTCCCGTGGTCGCGATGGTCGCCAGCGCGGCGCTGGCGGTCGCCGGGGCCTTTCTGGAGCGTTCCTGCAGAATTCCGCGTCACCCGGAGGAGGACGCCACGCCGCCCGCGGTTCCGGGAAGTCAGGACGCTGCTGACTAGACTCCTCGACGTGAGTACCGCCGTCACACCGAGAAAAGCGAATCCTTCCCCGCTGCGCCGTTACGCGTGGCTCTCGTTGCTCTCATCGGCCGTCATCGCAGTTGCCGCAGCATTCGGAGGGGTCTGGTTGGCCCGTGCGGGTGTCGCGGTCGCCGTGATCGGCGGCATCGTGGCCTGCGGCTTCGCCTGGCGCGAAGTCCGGGTCACCCGAACCACGATGATGGCCCAGCAGGCCGCCGATGCCCGGCGGGTGGGGGAGAAACTGCACGCTGAACGGCTTCAGCACGTTCGGCTCCTTCAGGTGCTGCAGGGTCGCAACGGCGATCTCCGCAGCAAGCTGAACACGTCCCGGGCCGAGGCCGCCCGGTTGTCCCAGGAGACCGCCCAGTTGCGCGGCGACAAGGCAGCTCTCCAGGTCGAGCTGGCCGAGCACAGGGCGGCTGCGGAAGCCGAGGTGCTGGCGCTGCCCCGCCGGGTCTCCGGACGCGGCGACGGCGTCGACCTGTGGGACGGGGACGGCGCCCCGACCGTCGTCGTGCTGCAGGCACTCGCGAACCCGCCCGTCCAGCGGGTCGAGGAACGCCGGCACGCCTGACCTGATCGCACCGAATCGGGCGGTTCCCGCTGTGCAATAGTGCTGAGGCACTGTTCGACCGCGGGCCGCCCGATTCCTGCGCCCGGAGGATTATCCCCGCCCGGCCGCGCTGATGGCCGCCGCATCAATCGCGGCGCACGTTATTGCGAAAGAACTCGCGGGGTTTGCCGACCGACTACCCGGGTATATGCTTCCTAGTCATTGGGGAGCCAATACTGTCGCGCTGCGACGACGACATTGAAAGGACCAACATGGCCAAGCGTGTTCAGGTGATCCACACCGACGACATCGATGGCAGCGAGGCTGCCGAGACGATCGCATTCGCACTGGACGGAATCAACTACTCAATCGACCTGTCCAGCGCCAACGCGAAGAAGCTCCGCGACGCGTTCGCGCCGTACATCGCCGCCGGTGAACGGGATCGCAGTTCATCGCGCAGGACCACCGCCTCGCGCCGCAAGTCCAGTGGTACCGCCGCCACCGACATCCGCGCGTGGGCGGCGGCCGAGGGCATGCAGGTGTCCTCCCGCGGTCGGGTCTCCGCCGAGGTGCGCGAGGCGTACGAGCGCGCGCACAGCTGAGCACACCGCCGACGTCGCAGCCACCCTTCCGCCCCCGGTGTCCGCCCAGGACCCGGGGGCGTACTGCGTCCGGCGCCGCCGATTGAGCCGGGGGCGAACAGCGGAAGGGATGGCTGGGGGGTGGCGTTGACTAAGCTGAAGGCGCGCTCGTCGTGTTCCGGGTCCGCCGGAGACGTGGACGCAGCCGTCGGAGGTTAGGAGTTCCCCGCATGTTCGATCGGTTCACCGACCGCGCCAGGCGAGTGATCGTGCTCGCCCAGGATGAGGCGCGCATGCTCAACCACAACTACATCGGCACCGAGCACCTGCTGCTGGGCCTCATCCACGAGGGCGAGGGTGTCGCTGCGAAGGCGCTGGAGTCGCTGGGGATCTCCCTGGAGGCGGTGCGCGAACAGGTCGAGGAGATCATCGGCCAGGGCCAGCAGGCCCCGACCGGGCACATCCCGTTCACGCCCAGGGCGAAGAAGGTTCTGGAGTTCTCGATGCGCGAGGCGCTGCAGATCAACCACCCCTACATCGGCACCGAGCACATCCTGCTCGGCCTGATCCGCGAGGGTGAGGGCGTGGCCGCCCAGGTGCTGATCAAGCTCGGCGCCGACCTGAACCGGGTCCGCAACCAGGTCCTGCAGCTGCTCAGCGGCTACCAGGGCAAGGAGGCGGCGACCGCCGGGGCGCCGGAGTCCGGGCAGGCCCAGGCCGCGGCGACGATCCTCGACCAGTTCGGGCGCAACCTCACCCAGGCGGCGCGGGAGAACAAGCTCGACCCGGTGATCGGGCGCGAGAAGGAGATCGAGCGGGTGATGACGGTGCTGTCGCGTCGCACCAAGAACAACCCGGTCCTGATCGGCGAGCCCGGTGTCGGCAAGACCGCCGTCGTCGAGGGGCTCTCCCAGGCGATCGTCCGCGGAGACGTCCCCGAGACCCTGCGCGACAAGCAGATCTACACCCTCGACCTGGGCGCCCTCGTCGCCGGCTCGCGGTACCGCGGCGACTTCGAGGAGCGCCTGAAGAAGGTGCTGAAGGAGATCAAGACCCGCGGCGACGTGGTCCTGTTCATCGACGAGATCCACACCCTGGTCGGCGCGGGCGCCGCCGAGGGTGCGATCGACGCCGCGTCCATCCTGAAGCCGATGCTGGCCCGCGGCGAGCTGCAGACGATCGGGGCGACCACCCTCGACGAGTACCGCAAGTACATCGAGAAGGACGCAGCGCTGGAGCGCAGGTTCCAGCCGATCCAGGTCGCGGAGCCGTCGATCGCGTTGACGATCGACATCCTGCGGGGTCTGCGTGACCGGTACGAGGCGCACCACCGGATCACCATCACCGACGGGGCGCTGACCGCCGCGGCGCAGATGGCCGACCGGTACATCTCCGACCGGTTCCTGCCCGACAAGGCGATCGACCTGATCGACGAGGCGGGCGCCCGGCTCCGGATCCGGCGGATGACCGCTCCGCCCGACCTGCGCGAGTTCGACGAGCGGATCGCCGCCGTCCGGCTGCAGAAGGAGGCAGCGATCGACGCCCAGGACTTCGAGCTGGCCGCCCGGCTGCGCGACGACGAGCGCAAGCTCACCATCGCGCGGGCGGAGAAGGAGGAGGCCTGGAAGGTCGGCGACTCCGACGTGCCGGCGGAGGTCGACGAGGAGGCGATCGCCGAGGTGCTGTCCAGCTCCACGGGCATCCCCGTCTTCAAGCTCACCGAGGAGGAGTCCTCGCGGCTGATGCGGATGGAGGAGGAGATCGGCAAGCGCTACATCGGCCAGTACGACGCCGTGAAGGCGCTGTCCCGGTCGATCCGCCGTACCCGCGCCGGCCTGAAGGATCCCAAGCGGCCCAGTGGTTCGTTCATCTTCGCCGGTCCGTCCGGCGTCGGCAAGACCGAGCTGACCAAGGCGCTCACCGAGTTCCTGTTCGGTGACGAGGACGCCCTGATCACGCTCGACATGAGCGAGTACTCCGAGAAGCACACGGCGTCGCGGATGTTCGGGTCCCCGCCCGGTTACGTCGGCTACGAGGAGGGCGGCCAGCTCACCGAGAAGGTGCGCCGGAAGCCGTTCAGTGTCGTGCTGTTCGACGAGATCGAAAAGGCGCACCCGGACATCTTCAACTCGCTGTTGCAGATCCTCGACGAGGGCCGGTTGACCGATGCGCAGGGCCGTGTGGTGGACTTCAAGAACACCGTGATCGTGATGACCACCAACCTCGGTACGCGCGACATTTCCAAGTCGGTGAACCTCGGCTTCAGCCAGTCCTCCGACGAGGCCGGCAGCTACGAAAAGATGAAGGCCAAGGTCTCGGACGAGCTGAAGCAGCACTTCCGTCCGGAATTCCTGAATCGCGTCGACGAGATCGTGGTGTTCCACCAGCTCACCAGTTCCGACATCGAGCACATCGTCGACCTGATGGTTTCCGAGATCGAGGTGCGGCTGCGGGACCGGGACATGGGCATCGAGCTGACGCCGGCGGCGAAGGCGCTGATCGCCAAACGCGGCTTCGACCCGGTGCTGGGCGCCCGTCCGCTGCGCAGGGCGATCCAGCGGGACATCGAGGACGTGCTGGCCGAGAAGATCCTTTTCGCGGACATCCACCCCGGCGAGATCGTCGTGGTCGATGTGGCCCCGGAGGGATCCGAGACCCCGTTCACCTTCGAGGGTGTCGCCAAGGCGCCGCTCCCGGAGACGACCGCGGCGCTCGACCAGACCACCTGAGCCGGCGGATCAGTAGCTCCGGAACGCCACCATCACCACGAACAGCATGAACAGCATGAACAGGGCGATCAGCGCCGTCCCGATGATGCCGAGCACCATCCCGGCGGTGAGCATCCCGCTCGGCTGCCAGCGGTAGGGATCGGCGGCCGTCTCCCGGCGCCCCTTGGCCGCCAGGTACCAGGCGACCGGGGCGAGCGGAGCGAACACGGTGACGCCGAGGATGCCCAGGACCATCGAGGTCGCGGCGTTCGGGTGGGTGGAACGCGCCGGCGCGAGGCTGTAGCCGTAGTCGTAGGCGACCGGGTCGGAGATCGCGGGCCACTGCTGGTTCGGTGAGCTGGCCGGCGCGTAGGTCTGGTAGGGCGCCGTGGGCGGGTAGGGCGCCGTGGGCGGGTACGCCGGCGCCTGCGGCTCCGGGTAGATGTCGTAGTGCTGCGGGGCGGGATAGCTCGGCGCGGGGATGGGCGGTGCGGCGCCCGGGCCCTGCGGCATGATCGGCGGGGTGAGGGCGGTGGAGCCGGCGGTGCTCAGCCCCGGGCCGGACGCCCACGGGTTCGTGGCCTGGCCGAGCGGGTCGACCAGGGTCTCGTCGAACGGAGGCTGGGCGGGCTGGGCGAACCCTGCGTCCGGCACGAGAGGGATCGTCGGGTCGGCCGCACCGGTGTCCGTCGGGCCGGCGTGGTGGTCGGTCATTCGTGGGCCTCCGCGAGTGCTCGTGCTGGTCTGACCCCCCACGCTACCCGGTGGGCAACCGGGACCCTCGCCCGGCGTGGTGCGACCGGCCGCCGGCCACCTCGACCTAGCCTGAGGGCATGGGTTCGCTGCTCCATCCGGTCGGCTCCCAGCCACCGGGCGTCTACTGGGCGCGACGCGGTGCCGTGGTGCTCGCCGTCGTCCTCGTCGTCGCAGCGCTCGCCTTCGTCTTCCGTCCCCAGCAGGAGCCGGTCGTCACCGCGCAACCCGCATCCGCATCGGTCACGCCGGCCGTCACCACCCCGTCCGCCGATCCGACGGACTCGGCCAGCCCGTCCGCGTCGCCGACCCCGACCGGCCCGCTCGCCTGTGACGCCAGCAACGCCGACCTCGCGCTGGCCGGCTACCAGAAGGTCGCCCAGGACGGGAAGCAGTCGTTCACGCTCAGCATCACCAACCGGGGTGACGCCACCTGCGTGCTGACGGTGAAGGCGTCGACGTTCAGCCTGACCGTCGTCAGCGGGTCCGACCGGATCTGGACGACCGACGACTGCACGAAGTGGGTTCCGGCCGCATCGGAGAAGCTGAAGGCGGGCGCGTCCTACGAGTTCACGATCGCCTGGCCGGTGGCGCGCTCGTCGAGCGGGTGCAAGACGTCGAAGGCCGTGCTCGGGGCGGGCACCTACGTCGCGAACGCCGCCTTCGCCGAGGATGCCAAGGCTCGCCAGGTGTTCGTCGTCACCAAGGCCGGCTGAGTCCGGCCGGGGAGGTCAGGCCGACGGCTCGGCGGCGTCCCGGCCGCCGTCCACGACCGTGAACCGCGGCCGGGTGCGCCCCTCGTCGTCCTGACGCTGCTTCCTGCGCAGCTGCAGGGCGTCCAGCGCCCCGGCGACGCTGGCGACCTCGACCACTCGCAGGTCGCGTACCTTCGCCGAGCTGCCGGAGGGGACGAGGGCGATCTCGAAGCCGAGCCGGGCCGCCTCCGCCAGGCGCCGGTCGATGCCGGGAACGCGCCGGAGCTCCCCGGACAGCCCGACCTCGCCGAGGGCGACCACCGGCCGGGCGAAGGCGCGATCCTCCGCCGCGGAGGCGACGGCGATGGCGGTGGCCAGATCTGTGGCGGGATCGCTGATCCGGGCCCCGCCGACGGTCGAGACGTAGACCTCGCGGGAGTGCAGGCGGAGGCCGGCGCGACGCTGGAGCACGGCCAGCACCATCGCGACCCGGCTCCCCTCGACACCGTGGGTGACCCGCCGTGGCACCGGCGCGGCGCTCGGCGCGACCAGCGCCTGCACCTCGGTCAGCAGCGGACGGCGCCCGGCCAGGGAGATGGTCAGGCAGGTGCCCGGCGTCGGCTCGGCGTGGCGAGAGGTGAACAGCCCGCTCGGATCGCTCACCTCGCGGATCCCCGACTCCACCATCTCGAAGCAGCCCACCTCGTCCGCCGGGCCGAAGCGGTTCTTGCTGGCCCGCAGGATGCGGAAGCCGCTGCCGCGGTCGCCCTCGAACGACAGCACGACGTCGACCAGGTGCTCGAGCGTGCGCGGACCGGCGACGCTGCCGTCCTTGGTGACGTGGCCGATGAGCATCACCGGCATCGACCGCTGCTTGGCCACCCGGACCAGCGCGGTGGTGACCTCTTTCACCTGGGCGACCCCACCGGCCGCGGAGCTCGTGCCCGGAACCTGGACGGCCTGCACCGAGTCGAGCACCAGGAGCTCGGGGGCGAGCTGCTCGACATGGCCCAGGACGGTGCCGAGGTCTTCCTCGGCGGCGAGGTACAGGCCCTCCACGACGGCGGAGGTGCGCTCCGCCCGGAGCCGCACCTGGGCCGCGGACTCCTCCGCGCTGATGTAGAGGGTGCGGCGCCCGGTCCGCGCCCAACGGTTGGCGACCTCCAGCAGCAGGGTGGACTTGCCCACGCCCGGCTCGCCGGCCAGCAGCACGACCGCGCCGGGGGTGATGCCGGTACCGAGGACGCGGTCGAGCTCTGCGATCCGGGTCGGAATCGACCGCGCGGAGTCGAGCGGCACCTGGCCGATCGGCACCGCCGGCTCGGTCGGTGCGGCCGAGGTCACCCGTGCCGCCGTCGTCGCGGACTGCGCGACGCTGCCCCACGCCTGGCACTCCCCGCACCGGCCGACCCAGCGGGGCGTCGTCCACCCGCACTCGGAGCAGCGATAGGGGTCTGCGGTGTTCCTGGCCATGGCGACAACCTAGGCGTCGCCTCCGACACTCACCGCGGGACGGCGACGTCCGATCAGATCTTGACCTTGCCCCGGGGGGTGGCGAACGTCGCCGAGAGCAGGCCGGGCTGGCCGTACTCCGAACTGAACTTCAGCTTCACGCCGTCGAACACCTCGCCGAGGTCGATTCCGAGCCAGTCCTCGACGCGGGAACGGGTGCCGGCGATCTCGAGGCGGTCCAGGTGGATGTCCCCGTGCAGGGCGCTGGGCAGCACCGTCGGATCGGACTCCCACTTGATGAAGTACGGCAATTGCGGATCGCTGATCAGGCCCTTGACGCCGATCTGCTCCCATTCGAGCAGTCGCCCGTCGGGGAAATGGCGAGAGCCGCGGACGGCCTCGCGCTCGAGCCGCTTCTCGTACGGGGCGAGGTCGTCCACGGACACGACCCAGCCGAGCCAGCCACCGCCCGTCTCCGAGCGGGCCCGGACGGCCTGCCCGAACGGCGCCTTCTCGGCGGCCGGGTGCTCCAGCACCTCGACGACCTCCAGGTAGCGCTCGTCGGCCAGGGGAAGGATGTGGTTGCGGGTGCCGAACCTGGGGTGGAACCCGCCGTCGCGGAACCGCTCACCGAGGAGCGTTCCGAGCCGGTCGGACTCCGACTTGAGACCGGCCGACCCGACCGCGAAGGTCAGATGATCGACATGCATGACCCCCATTGTGGCGATCTCGTGTAACGGACGCGAATCGGGCCGGGTCCGGGCGACTGCGCACTGCCGGGCCCCGGAAGCTGTCGCCTACCATGGTGCCGTGCCGCCACAACCAGCTGTCGCCCCCCGGGTGGTGCTCTCGACATCGTCGGTCTATCCGGAGTCGACGGCCGCCGGGTTCGCGCTCACCCGCGATCTGGGCTACGACGGCATCGAGATCATGGTGGGCGTCGACCCGGCCTCCGCCGACGTGGACTCCGTCGCCAGGCTGAGCGAGTACCACGAGGTGCCCGTCCTCGCGATCCACGCCCCGACCCTGCTCCTGACCCAGCGCGTCTGGGGACCGGACCCGTGGGAGAAGCTCGACCGCGCGGCGATGGCCGCCCACCAGTTGGGCGCCGACGTCGTCGTGGTGCACCCGCCGTTCCGCTGGCAGCGCAGCTATGCCTCCGGCTTCACCGACGGGATCCGCCGGCTCGAGGAGACGACCGGGCTCACCTTCGCCGTCGAGAACATGTTCCCCTGGCGCGGGCCGGGCGGGGGAGAGGTGCGCGCCTACTCGCCGAGCTGGGACTGTGCGGCGCTGGACGTCGACCACCTCACCCTCGACCTCTCGCACGCGGCGACGTCGCGGCTGTCGTCCCTGCAACTGGTCAGGGACTGGGGCGAGCGGCTGCGGCACGTCCACCTCACCGACGGCACCGACGGTGTCGCGGACGAGCACCTCCTGCCGGGCGAGGGGGACCAGGACGCGGCCGGAGTGCTCGCCGAGCTCGCCGCGACGGGCTACACCGGTCACGTCAGCGTCGAGGTGAAGACCCGTGGCCTCTCCCGAGCCCAACGTGCCGAAGCGCTCGCTGCGAGCCTGGCCTTCACCCGCGCGCACCTGGCCGTCCCCGCCGAACCGCACGGCTGATGGCCGAGCCGTCCCCGGCCCCCGGTGTCGCGGAGGCGGTGCTGCCTGACCCGGGCAGGGTGCGTCCGGGCGTCGAACTGCTCCTGGTCCTGGGGGTGTCGCTGGGGCAGTCGGCGATCTACTCGGTGCTCTCGATCATCGAGAAGCTCACCCGCAACGTCCCGCTGAACCAGCAGACCACCACCATCAACAGCTCGGTGGTGCCGGACCGCCCCTGGCTCGACCTGGCCTACCAGGTGGCGGCGATCGTCCTCCCGCTGGTTCCCGCACTGCTCGCGTTGTACCTCCTGCAGCGCACCGGGGACCGCAGGGCGATCGGCTTCGACCTGGGCAGGCCGCGGTTCGACCTCGGCTGGGGGTTCGCGCTCGCCGCGGGCATCGGCGTCCCCGGCCTCGCCTTCTATCTGGCAGCCAGGGCACTGGGCTTCAACACCTCCGTCTCGCCCGCCAACCTGTCGGAGAACTGGTGGACGGTGCCGGTGCTGGTCGGGCTGGCGGCGATGAACGCCGTCCTCGAAGAGGTCGTGATGATCGGCTTCTGGTTCACCCGCGCCCGGCAGCTCGCCTGGCCGGTCTGGATCGTCGTGGCGTCGTCGGCGCTGGTGCGCGGCAGCTACCACCTCTACCAGGGTTTCGGCGGCTTCGTCGGCAACATCGTGATGGGGCTGGTGTTCGGGCTGGT
Source organism: Propionicimonas sp. (assembly GCF_047606205.1). GTDB lineage: Bacteria > Actinomycetota > Actinomycetes > Propionibacteriales > Propionibacteriaceae > Propionicimonas. The sequence continues at coordinate 15,230 of NZ_JASGES010000157.1, forward strand.
CTACCTGAGGGTGAAACGCGTGGGCCCGCTGGTGGTCACCCACTTCCTGATCGACCTCGTCGCCTTCGTCGGCTACTCGCTGGCCGCGCCCTACCTCGGCTGGCTAAACTGAGGCGGGGCCCGGGGTGCCGGTGGGACGGCGAGGACTCCACGCGGACCGCCTTCGGTAGGCTGCTGTCCATGCGTGTTGGTGTGTTCGGGGCGACGGGTCAGGTCGGGGGCGTCATGCGGACGCTGCTCGCCGAGCGTCAGTTCCCTGTCGATGACATCCGGTTCTTCTCCTCCGCCCGGTCGGCCGGGCAGGCGCTGGCCTGGGGCGGCGGCGAGGTGATCGTGGAGGACACCGCCAGCGCCGACTTCGCCGGCCTCGACCTCGCCCTGTTCTCGGCAGGGGCGACGATGTCGCGCGAGTTCGCGCCGCTGGTGGCCGCGGCCGGGGCGATCGTGATCGACAACTCCTCGGCCTGGCGCAAGGACCCCGAGGTGCCCCTGGTCGTCTCCGAGGTGAACCCCGAGGACGCGGCCAACCCTCCGAAGGGCATCATCGCCAACCCGAACTGCACGACGATGGCCGCGATGCCGGTGCTGAAGCCGCTGCACGACGCGGCGGGCCTGCAGCGACTGGTCGTCGCGACCTACCAGGCCGTCTCCGGCTCGGGCATCAAGGGCGTCCAGGCGCTCGCCAACCAGGCGGCGGACGCGGTCACGCACGACGCCGCCCAGCTCGCCCTCGACGGCGCGGCGGTCCCCGCCGGCGACCCGACCCCGTACGTGAGGCCGATCGCGTTCAACGTCGTGCCGCTGGCCGGATCGATCGTCGACGACGGCCTGCTCGAGACCGACGAGGAGCAGAAGCTGCGCAACGAGTCGCGCAAGATCCTGCACATTCCGGACCTGCTGGTCGCCGGCACCTGCGTGCGCGTCCCCGTCTTCACCGGGCACTCGCTGAGCATCCACGCGGAGTTCGCCGAGGAGATCAGCGTGACCAGGGCCACCGGCCTGCTCGCCACGGCCCCGGGCGTCCAGCTCGTCGACGTGCCGAACCCGCGCCAGGCGGCGGGTACCGACCCGAGCTACGTCGGCCGGATCCGCTCCGACCAGTCGGTGCCGGGCGGACGGGGGCTGGTCCTGTTCGTCTCGAACGACAACCTGCGCAAGGGCGCGGCGCTGAACGCCGTCCAGATCGCCGAAGTGGTGGTGGCCGGGCGATGAAGCTCGCCGTGATCGGTGCCGGGGTGATGGGGGAGACCCTCATCGCCGGCCTGCTGCGTGCCGGCTGGGCGCCGCAGGACATCACCGCGGCGGACCGGCACGCCCCTCGGCTGGCCGAGATGGAGCAGCGTCACGGCATCCGGGTCGCGGGGACGGCACAGGCCGCGGCCGGCGCCGACACCGTCGTGGTCGTGGTCAAGCCGCAGGACGCCGGCGAGGTGCTGCCGGTGGTGGCCGGTGCGATCCGTCCCGGCACTCTCGTGGTGTCGCTGTGCGCAGGCCTGGGCACGGCCCGGATCGAGGAGTCGATGCCCGAGGGCACCCCGGTCGTACGGGTGATGCCGAACACGCCGGCGCAGGTCGACGAGGGGATGGCCGCCATTTCTGCCGGTTCGGCCGCGACGACCGCGCACCTGGAGCACGTCACCGGGCTGATGACGGCCGTGGGCAAGGCGGTCACCGTTCCGGAGAAGTACCAGGACGCGGTCACCGCGATCTCCGGCTCCGGCCCGGCCTACCTGTTCTTCGTCGTGGAGGCGATGATCGACGCCGGGGTCATGCTCGGGCTGCCGAGGGACATCTCCACCACCCTCGTCGTCCAGACCATGTACGGTTCCGCGAAGCTGCTCTCCGACTCGGGCGAGCACCCCACGGTGCTGCGCGAGCGGGTCACCTCGCCCGGCGGCACGACGGCGGCGGCGCTGCGCGAGTTGGAGGACCACCGCGTGAAGGCGGCGTTCATGACAGCCATGGAGGCGGCGCGGGACCGCAGCCGGGCACTGGCCAGCTCCTGACATGGCTGGCCAGCCCCCGGACGGGGTCAGGCCGTTCTGGTTGACCGCGTTCCTCGATTTCGCCCCTGACGAGTTCGGTGCGGGGACGGCGTTCTGGCGGGCTGCGACCGGCTACGGGATCTCGCCGTTCCGCGGCGAGGCGTCGGAGTTCGCGACGCTCGTGCCGACCGGTGGCGACGAGTACCTCAAGGTGCAGCGCCTGGGTTCCGGGCTGACCCGGCTGCACCTCGATGTCCACGTCCCCGACCCCTGGGCCGCCGCCGAGGCGGCCGAGCGCGCGGGCGCGGTGCTCGTGGACGAGTCCCGGCACAGCTACGTGGTGCTCCGATCGCCGGCCGGCTTCACGTTCTGCCTGGTCTCGCAGCCGGCGTCCGTCGTGCCGCCGGTGGCGCGCTGGGAGTCGGGGCACCGCAGCAGGGTGAGCCGGTTCTGCCTGGACGTGCCGCACAAGCGCTATGCCGCCGAGGTGGCCTTCGCCCAGTGCCTGCTCGGCGGCCCGTGGCGGGAACTGGTCGAGCCGGGAACCGCGCTGCGTCCTGCCGGCGACCTGCCCCTCGACGTGCGTCTGCAGCCGGCCGAGTTCGCCTCGGAGGTCAGCACGCACCTGCACGTGATCACCGACGACCTGGCTGCGGAGGTCGACCGGCTGGTCGCCCTCGGTGCCCGGCGCCGCGCCGTCCGGACCAGCAAGGCGATCCTGGAAGCGCCCGGCGGGATGGTGCTGTGCGTGGTCGCGCTCGAGGCCGCGGCGTTCGCATGATCCCGACCGGGCTGTTCGTCGGGCTGGCCACGCTGGACGTGGTGCACCTCGTCGACCGGCTGCCCGCCCCCAACGAGAAGGCCGTCGCGCGGCGGACGTGGCTCGCCGCGGGCGGGCCCGCGGCGGTCGCGGCGATCACCTTCGCCGCCCTCGGCGGCAGGTCCCGGTTCTGGACCGCGCTGGGCCCGGCACCGGC
>NZ_JASGES010000158.1:0-6977 GCF_047606205.1 Propionicimonas sp.
CTGGTTCTTCGTGAGTCCGGCCGTCGAGTTCGGCCCGTGGGCGGACGGCCCCCGCACCGGCGCCTACCGCGCCGGTGACGACCTGGTGGTCGCCGACGCCGACGGCAGGTCGACGATCTCCGGCTCGGACTTCGCGGTCGCCTTCGTCGACGAGATCGAGACCCCGAAGCACTCCCGCCGGCGCTTCACAGTCGCCTACTGACCGCCGCGGCACCGCCGGACCAGCCCGTGACGGGGAACGGGGACGGACCTGCGAACGGGAAAAGAACCGTCCCCGAGCAGGCCCGCGTCGACCTGGGCGCGTCCTCACCGGGGATCGAGGACGGCTAGGGTGACGGCGATGAGCGATCAGACCACCGTCCACATGTGGACCGACGGCGCTTGCAAGGGAAACCCGGGGCCGGGCGGCTGGGGGGTGCTGATGACCTACGGCGAACACACCAGGGAGCTGTTCGGGGGCGAGACGCCCACCACGAACAACCGGATGGAACTGCTCGCGGTGATCCGGGGCCTCGAGTCGCTCAACCGGCCCAGCGAGGTGCACCTCCACATCGACTCGGCCTACGTGATGAACGGCATGACGAAGTGGATCCACGGCTGGAAGCGCAACGGATGGCGCACCGCGGACAAGAAGCCGGTGAAGAACGCGGAGCTCTGGCAGGAACTCGAGGCCCTGGTCGCGAGACATCAGGTGCGCTGGGAATGGGTCAAGGGACACGCCGGCGACCCGGGCAATGAGCGCGCCGACCAGCTGGCGAACCTCGGGGTGGAGCAGGTTCGCGGCTGAGCGGCGGCCGCCGGGTGCCGGGCGCCGGGGACGCGTCCTCAGCGGTGGAAGCTGACCGACCGTCCGCTCCTGTCCCGGTAGCCGATCGCTCGGATCGGCTGGCCACCGGTGTCGGATCTGGTCACGATCACGTAGGCCGTGCCTCCCCCGAGGTCGAGGCTGGTCCAGGCAGACCTGTCGGCGGCGAGTTCGACGGACAGATCCTGCGCCCCCTGCGGGAGCACGTCGGCGAGCACCCACGTGGTGCTGTCGTCGAGCGGCGATCGCTCGGAGTACTGCAGCCGGGGGTAGGCGGTCCAGGGCGCCTCGGCCCTGACGTGGACGGCCGTCGTGAAGCCGTTGTCGAGCCGGAACCCGATGCGATCGAGCGCGGCGTCTCTGTACACGGTGACGGACTGGCCCTCCAGGACGACCCTCGAGGTGGGCACGTGGTTGCCGAGGTTGTCGACCAGGCTGCCGTCCGCGGCTTCCCAGATGAACCCGTTGACGTCGCCGGCCTCCCCCCCGGTGTCGAAGGTGAGCAGGACCGCGGTCACATCGAGGCCGCCCGGGCGCATCGAGTCGACATGGGACGGAGACTCCGCCGGGTCGTGCATCGCGACGTCCCACCAGGTGGTTGCCGCGGGCAGCAACGCCACCGCCACCTGCGGAGAGAGCCGCTGCACCGTGACCTCCGTGCCCGTGTGAAAGGCATAGCTGGCGAGCAGGCGTCCGTCCTCGGTGCTCAACTCGGCCGTCACCTCCCACCCGCGGTCCCCCGGTTCGACGTCGAGCCGGACCTTGCGGAACGGGGTGGACTCGGCCAGCGCGATGCCGGTCAGGTCGAAGTAGGCGGGGTTCGCCACCCAGGCCTGGCTGCTCGCCGGAGCGGCGGGCACCGTGGTGGCGTCGAACCGGCCGGCGGCCGTCAGCCCTGCCCACCCGGCCACGGCCGCGAGGGCAACCACGGCGGCGCCGCTCAGCGCCCGCCTGACCGTGCGGAAGCGATACCGCCGGTGCCCTGCGTCCAGGAGGCGGTCCGGGTCGATGCCCAGGTCGGGACACGCGCCTTGAGTGAGCCGCGCGAACTCCTCCCGCATGTGTTGGTCGAGGTCGATCACGGACGGTCTCCTTCCCCGGAGAGGCTGTACTGGGTGCGAAGTGCGGAAAGCCCACGGGACAGGGCCGACTTCACCGAGCCGGCGCTGACCCCCAGCAGTTCGGCGACGTCGGCCTCGGCCAGGTCGTCGAGGTAGCGCAGCACGATCACCTGCCGTTGCCGTGGCGGCAGGGTCGCCAACATGCGCACCAGGTGGTCGCGGTCGTCCACCGTGCGTTGGGCGTCCCGACCATCCGCTGCGTCGGGCTGCTCGACCGGGACGGGCGCCGGTCTGCGCCAGCCGTCGATGCTCAGGTTCACCAGGATCCGGCGGGCGTAGGCGGTCGGATCGCCGTCCCTGACCCTGCGCCACGCGAGATACGTGCGCAGCAGCGCTTCCTGCAGCAGGTCCGCCGCCGCGTCGCGATTCCCGCAGAGCGCGTAGGCCGTCCACGACAGCGACGGGGTGGCCACCCGCACGAACGCCGCGAACTCGGCGTCCATGGCGGGCGCTGGTCGTCCCATCAACATGCGCGGCCTTCCGGCTAGGTGCCTCACCAGTAGAACGCGAATGCGCACGCGAAGGTTGCCAGAACCGGGAGGCCTTCTCCACCGCCGAGTTGTCGCCCCCGAGGGCCAGGGCGACCGGCACGAGGGGACCGACCCGGGTCCGGGAACCCCCCACTACTGGGGGTACCGGCGCGGCGGTCTCGCGGCCTAGCGTGCTGGGGGCGGCCGGGACGGCCCGGCGCGGGCTGGTGCCCTGCGGCCGCGCCGACAGCATCGAAAGGACTGCGCATGTCCGACTTCCTCGGTCACATCTGGGACTTCCTCTGGATGTTCTTCACGATCTTCGTGTTCTTCGCCTGGCTGATGGCGCTGTTCAGCATCATCGGCGACCTGTTCCGCGACCGCGCCCTGTCCGGATGGGCCAAGGCGGTCTGGCTGCTCTTCCTGATCTTCGTCCCGTTCCTGACCGCACTGGTGTACCTGATCGCCCGCGGCTCCGGGATGGCCGAGCGCGCGTCTTCTCAGGCCAGGGCCCGCAAGAATGCCACCGACGACGACATCCGCTCGGTCTCGGGCGGCGCCGCCGGCGAGATCGCCCAGGCGAAGGCGTTGCTGGACGCGGGCACGATCTCCCAGGCCGAGTTCGACACGCTCAAGGCCAGGGCACTGGCCTGAGGCGTCCCGTCACCGGGCCGCGCGCCGGCGCCCACCCTGCTCAGTTGCCGACAAGCAGGGCATCGGCCGCGTCGAGCAGGGCGCCGGCGGCGGAGAATTCCCGGTGGCTGCTGCCCCCGGCATCGCTGGTCACGACACTCGCCGCGGCCGGCCGTCCCTGTGGCAGGGCCCTGATCGTCACCCGGCCCTCCCGCACCTGCGCGACGGCCGTCGCCAGCGCCATCGCCAGGCCGTCGGACACCCCGCTGCCCGCGCCGCTCGCCTCGCCGAGCAACACCACCTCCACCCCCTGCTGCCGGAGCGAGGCGACCGCCGACACCAGCACGGGATGCCGCAGGTGCGGCGCGCGAATCCGGTCCCGGACGTCCGCCTCGACGAACGCCAGTTCAGCCCGAAGTCCGGCGTCCACCGGCTCGCCTGCGCAGAGCCGCTCGAGCAACGGCGTGACGTCCACGCCGATCGAGGCCAGCTCGTCCCTGGTCGCGGCCAGGGCGGCGGCGTCGGCCTCGGCACGCTCCGCCGCGCGCGCAGCAGCGCTGCGGTGCCGCCGTTCCTGCCCCACCATCCAGCGCAGCACCAGGCGCCACGCCGAGGCGGCCACCAGGCACCCGACCGGGATGCCCAGCAGCAGGGCCCACTGCTCCAACGAGGGCTCCTGCGGCACGGCCCAGACCGCGGCGACGCCCGGCACGAGCAGCCCACCGACCAGACCGGCCACCAGATTGCCCCGGACGATCAGGAAGGTCGCCAGGTAGGCGGCCAGGTCGAGCCCCCACACGTCGCCCACGGCGCCGGCCGTCACCAGCGCGGTGACGGCGACGAGGCCGGCGATCCCCACCGTGGCACCGGCCACTGGCGCCGACAGGTCGCGATCCCCCGGTGTGGTCAGGGCCAGGACGCCGATCAGGCCGGCCGCCAGAGCCACCGCCCACAACAGCGGCGCACGGGACAGGCTGCCGTCGACGGCACCCTGCAGGACGCCACAGGACCAGCCGAAGACGAACGCCCATCTCGCACCTGGGGTGCCCAGTCCGCCCGCCGCCGTGGTGGCGGATATCAGTCGCTCCATGCCAGCACCACCTCCGTGCCGAGCCCCGGTGCGCTGTCGATCCGGGCGCACCCGCCGAGATCGGTCATCCGGCCCACGATGCTCTCGGCGATGCCCAGCCGCTGGCCGGAGAGAACGGGATCGAACCCGATCCCGTCGTCCCGGATCCGCACCTGGATCCCTTCCTCCGTCGCGTCGATCCGCACCGTCCGGCTGACGCCGGAGCCGGCATGGAGGACGCTGTTCCGCAGCGCCTCGACGGCCGCCTGGCCGAGGCCGGTGGCGACGTCCAGCGGTACCGGAGCAGAGTGCGACCGCACCTCCACCGTGACCTCGGGATCGATCCGGCGGAGGTCGGCCGCGATCAGGGCGGCGGCCGCCCTCCCGTCGACGCTCGTGTCCGTGGCCGCCGGTCCGGCGCCGGCGGCGCCCAGGGCGTCGATCGCACGCCGGGCGTCCAGACGCAGCGCGCCGGACGGCGGACCGGAGGTGAGCATCGCGGACGTGAGCACCGACAGCACGTCGTCGTGCACGATCCGCTGCAGGGCGACCTGCTGCTCCAGCCGGGCGGCGGCCCGCAGCTGTCGCGTCTGCTCGAGTCGCGCCCTGGCCTCGGTGGCATGCAGCCGCTGCAGCGGGACGCGCAGCGCGACGAAGATGATCAGGTAGAGGACGTTGCCCAGCTGGCCCGGCGTCTCGGCGAGGACGGCCTGGGGGACGTGGCCGAGGAACAGCAGCCCGGACAGTCCCGGCACGAGGCAGTAGGCGAAACCCGTCACGATGGCCACGGCCGGACGTGCCACGAGCATCAACAGCGTGATCACGGCCGGCTCGAGCGTCCACAGCCACGGCACGACGGCTTCGGGGTCGGCCCCGGCCACGCCGAGGACCCAGGTGGCCTGCAGCGCCAGGTACGCGATCGGCACGGCCCGCCAGCACACCTCCAGCACCCGCAGCGGCAGGAACAGCCCTGCCGCGGCCAGCGCGACCACGGCCACGGCGACCAGCCCGCCACCGACGTTCCACCACGGCGCGAACCCGGCGACACCCCCCAGCTGGGCGAGGGTCTGGTCGAGGATCAGGATGCAGCCGCCGATGGCGGTCAGCCAGCCCAGCGGCCGGTCGATCGCCTCCCGCTGCTCAGCGGTCGGCGTCATCGCCGAGCGGGATCAGGCCGTCCTCGACGGCGCGCCGATAGAGATCGACCTTGGTGCGGGCCGCGCGGTCGACCCGCGCGTACTTGCTGCGAATCCGGCGGATGTGGTCCAGCACGGTGTCCCGCGAGATGTACAGCAGCGCGGCCACGCGGTCCGCGGTCTCACCGGACGCGTACAGCCCGAGCACCTCGGCCTCCCGCGGCGACAGGTGGACGTGGACGAAGTCCGGATCGAAGTCCAGCGCCGCCGCCCAGTCCGCGGACGCCGGCACCTCTCCGGCCAGCATGGTGCGGACGGCAAGGACGATCGCGTCCGGCAGCTCGGACTTGCGCAGCATGCCGGCGGCTCCCGCCCGCGCCGCCTCGCGGACCAGGTGCGGGCGGTCCCCCGAGGTGTAGACCAGCACCGGCACCTCGAGGGCGGCGAGAGCCTGCAGGTTCTCGGTGGGCGTGGAGTCGTCGGCCAGGCTCAGGTCCAGCAGGACGCCGTCCAGCGGCGGGCCCTGCGCGAGCAACTCGGGCACGGACGCTGCGGTACCGACCACGAGCAGGTCGGACTGGGCGTTGAGCACCGAGGCCACGCCAAGGATGACGGCCGGGTGATCGTCGACGATCCCGATGCGCGCTCTCATGCCTCTCCCGCCGGAGCGCCATCGCGTGGCGGAACGATGGGCATCCGGCACGGACACCGTACTGAAGCGAGCCGCAGGGATTCCAGCATCCCGTCCGCGGGTGGACACACCGGCGCTCCGCCGCGACGCCACGCCGATGCGGGCGGGGTCAGACGGCGACGACGGTGCGCCCGCCCGCCAGCCGGGCTCCGAGGGCGGTGCCGAGGAGGATGCCGAGCATGATCGCGACCATCGTGGAGGCCGTGGTGACCAGCGTGGTCAGGCCGGCGGAGTCGCCGTCCAGGATGCTGGCCACACCGACCAGGCCCAGCGCGCCGGGCACGAGCAGCCAGAAGGCGGGCAGGAAGCAGGCGAAGGCGGCAGGCCCGCTGCGCTGCCGCGAGACGAGGTAGGCGACCGGCGTCATGGCGAGGGCGCCGACCGCGGCGGAGAGCACGCCACCAAGGAAGAGGTCGCCGATCACCTGTGCCCCGTAGGCCACGTAGAGGACGACCAGGATCCAGCCGATCGATGAGGGGCGGCCGCACTGGTGCACCACCACGCCGATGCCGAACAGCGCGACCGCGAGCCATGGCGCCAGCGGTCCGAGCGGGTTCTGGGCCTGGCTCAGGTCGAGCCGGGGGACACCGACCAGGCTCGCCCCCGCCACGATCCCGACGGCGAGCAGGACCAGCTGCATCGTGCCCGCGGCCAGCCGTCCGGCTCCGGCCATCATCTGGCCGGTCGCCAGCTCGATCACCCCGGTGGTCAGCAGCGCACCCGGCAGGAAGGTGACCAGGGGCGCGATCAGGGCCGCGAGCACCCCTGGATCCACCCCGTACCGGGTCAGGCTGAAGACCGCCGCCGACACCACGAACGCGGTCCCGACCGTGACCAGGGCCTGGTACTGCCGCGCCACGGCCTCGGCGCGCAGGAGCAGGACGCCCACCGCGAGACCGAGGACGGCCGCCGCCCCCACCCCCGCCCAGGACCCGCCGAGCAGGACCGCGAGGCTGGCCGACAGCAGCAGGTAGGCCCCCACGCGCTGGCCCGGCGTCGACGGCGGGGCGAGGCCGCGGACGGTCGCGATCCCCGCGGTCACCGCCCCCGGC
>NZ_JASGES010000159.1:0-7269 GCF_047606205.1 Propionicimonas sp.
CTGCCTGCCCGTGCTGTTCGCCGACCCGGACGCCGGGGTGGTGGGCGCGGCGCACGCCGGCCGCGTGGGGCTCGGCGCCGGCGTTCTGAGCGCCACCCTCGCCCGCATGGCCGAGCTCGGCGCCACCCGGGTCACCGCCTGGATCGGCCCGCACATCTGTGGCGCCTGCTACGAGGTCCCGGAGTCGTTGCGGGACGAGTACGCCCTGCGGCACCCCGCCGCGTCCGCCACCACGAGCTGGGGCACGCCCTCCCTCGACCTCGGCGCCGCGGCCGCGGTCCAGCTCGAGGAGCTGGGCTGCGCGGTGGTCCGGCGGGATCCGTGCACGCGGACCACCTCGACCCTGCACTCCTACCGCCGCGACGGCGAACACTCCGGACGCCAGGCGGGCCTGGTCTGGCTCCCGTGACGCGGCGGCGTGGCCTGCACGGTGAGCGCGCGTCGTCCGGCTAGCATCAATCGGGACTGGCGACATGTAGGGAGCAAACGATGGCTGATCGCTTCAAGAAGGCGGCCGTGTGGCTCGGCCTCGTCTCGGACAACGACTACGCGGAGGTCGAGCCGGACCTCGACGAGGTCACCGAACAGGTGGTGGATCCCCGCCAGGCGGAGGAGAAGCCCGCCTCGGCGCCGGCCACCGTCACCGAACTGGAGACCCGGCGCCCGGCCAGGGAGCACCCGCGGGTGGCCGACATCAACCGGATCACCACCGTGCACCCCCGCACCTACAACGAGGCGCGCACGATCGGGGAGAACTTCCGCGACGGGATCCCGGTGATCATGAACCTCGGCGACATGGAGGACGCGGATGCCAAGCGTCTCGTCGACTTCTCCGCCGGCCTGATCTTCGGACTGCGTGGCAGCATTGAACGCATCACCAGCAAGGTGTTCCTGCTGTCCCCGCACAACGTGACCGTGGCAGCCGAGGACAAGGAACGTCTCGCCGGCGGGTTCTTCAACCAGTCCTGAAAGGCGCGAAGCAATGGGCCCGGTACTCCTGATCGTCCACGGGCTCTGCGTGGTGTTCCTCGCCCTGCTCACCCTGCGTGCGGTGCTGTCGCTGGTGCCGCTGTTCATCCGAGACTGGGAGCCGGCGGGCGGCCTGCGGGTGCTCTCCGAACTCGTCGGGACCCTCACCGACCCCCCGCTGCGGGCCCTGCGCAGGTTCCTGCCGGTGGTCCGTCTCGGCGACCTCCACATCGATGTGGCGTTCACCGTCCTGTACCTGGCGATCGCGCTGCTGGTGAGCTGGCTGTGAATGTCTTGACCTCGGGTTTACCCCTGCGAGCCGCGAGTTCTGCCGCTCTTGGACGCAGCTTTGCCGACGCACTAGCCTGAGAACGCCCTTCGGGGCCCGCCCGCGCGGGTCCCGGTACCGATCACGTGAGGTGAGTAATGACCCTGACCCTCGAACAGGTCCGCCAGACCCGCTTCCATCTGGCCCGGCGGAATGGCTACGAGCCGGTGGACGTCGACAATTTCGTCGACAAGGTCGAGGCCACCCTCTCACAGCTGACCGAGGAGAACGCGACCCTCAAGCAGCAGGTCGACGCCCTCGGCTCCAGCGAGCCGTCGAGCATCTTCGTCCCGGGCGACTCCGCGGAGGCGGACCGGCTGAAGTCCGACCTGCAGGGCCGACAGAGCGAACTGGACGGGGTCAGGGGCGAACTGGCCGGCAAGGACCAGGAACTCGCACAGCGCACCCAGGAGCTCGACCAGGCCCGCGCCGAGCTGTCCGCGGCGCAGGCCGAGCTGGAGTCTCTGCGCAACCAGGTCGCGCAGCTGCAGCAGGCGTCCGCCCAGGCCGTGCCGGTCGAGCCGGCCGCGCCCGTCGGCAAGGTCGAGAACATCGTCGTGACGTCCTCCGCCGAGGCTTCTCCTGCCGTCACCCGCCTGCTCCAGATGGCCACCGAGCAGGCCGAGCGCCTCGTCGGGGAGGCCCAGGTGGAGGCGCAGAAGATCGTCTCCTCCGCGCGCGCCGAGGCCGAGAGCGTCATCGACGGGGCGAACAAGAAGTCGCACGAGACCCTCACCGACGCCCGCACGCGGGCCGACCGGATCGAGTCCGAGGCACGGGTGAATGCGGAGAAGGTCACCACCGAGGCGCAGCAGCGGGCCGATGCGGTCAACGGCCAGGCTGACGCGCGCCGCGCCGAGTTGTTCACCGCGCTCGAGCAGGAACGCGACACCCTGCGCGGGAAGGTCGACCACCTGCGCAGCTTCGAGTCGTCCTTCCGCACGAACATGGCCAACCACCTGCAGAGCCAGATCTCGGCCCTCACCGAGGCCACGATCGAGCCCTCCGACACCCCGGCCATCCTCAACGAGCCGGCGCCCGAGTCGGCCACGCCCCGCCTGGACGCGCTGCTCAACGAAGGCAACTGATCGCCCGATCCGCACCGGACGCCGCCGCTCGCCGGCGGCGTCCGGCGTTTCCGGCGGGTGCCCGCCAAGCAGGTGGTACTCTCCCTGCTCAGACATCAGCAGGAGGAGTTTTTTGATGGCGTCGGCACGCACTCGGGAGACCGTGGCCACCCCCAGGCCCGCGGCCTCCTTCCCTGTGGCCGAGGGCGAGGATCCCTGGACCGAGGAAGAGGTCGAGGAGATCCGCCAGGAGCTCCTCGCCGACATCGCCCGCATGGAGCGGGCCATCGAGGTCGCCGAGGCGGGCCTGGCCGACCTGTTCGAGGAGGGGACGGACGGCGCCGGCCGTGACCCCGCCGACGTCGGCTCGTCGAACTTCGAGCGTGACCAGGAGATGTCCCTGGCCCAGAACGCCAGGGACATGCTGGAGCAGGCACAGCTGGCCTACCGCCTGTTCGAGTCGGGCGACTACGGCATCTGCGAGTCGTGCGGCCAGCCGATCGGCAAGGACCGCCTCCAGGTGTTCCCGCGCGCGACGATGTGCGTGGCCTGCAAGCAGCGGGAGGAACGGCGATAGCCGGCGAGGACGTGGTGGTGGGAGGCCAGGTGGCGTCCGCAGCGCCCGCGGTGCGGGTCGGCCGGCTGCGCGCACTGTGCCTCGGTATCGCCGTGGTGGGCTACGGCGTCGACCTGCTGGTCAAGAACCTCGCGCTGGCGAACCTGGACCCGCAGCACCCGGTCCCGCTGCTCGGGGGACTGGTGACGCTCCAGCTCATCCGCAACCCGGGCGCGGCCTTCAGCATGGGGGAGAACTTCACGGTGGCCCTCACCGTGGTCGCGATCGCGGCCCTCCTCGGCGTCCTCGCGTTCATCGTTCCGCGGGTGCGGCACCGTGGCTGGGCCGTGGCCATCGGCCTGCTGCTGGCCGGGATCATGGGCAACCTGTCCGACCGGCTGTTCCGCGAGCCCGGGCCCTTCCACGGCCACGTCATCGACTTCATCCAGCTGCCGTACTTCGCCATCTTCAACGTGGCGGACATGTTCATCACCGCGGCGGCGGTGCTGGTCATCTGGCTGTCCATGGTCTCCCAGGTCTCGCTCGGCGGCGTCCGGCTGAAGGAGCAGGCCTCCTCCCGCGATGAGTAGCGTCTGGCTCGTCCCCGACGGGCTCGACGGCGACCGGGTGGACGCGGCCGCGGCCCGCATGACCGGGCTGTCCCGCAGTCGGATCTCCGACCTCGCCGACGCGGGTCAGGTGCAGGTGAACTCCGTCCCGGTGACCAAGTCGCACCGGGTCCGGGCCGGGGACCTGCTCGAGGTCGAGATCACCACCGTCCCGGCCGTCCAGGTGGTCCCCAGCGAGGTCGCCGGGATCCGGATCGTCCACGACGACGCGGACATCGTGGTCGTCGACAAGCCTGCCGGCGTGGCCGCGCACCCCAGCCTGGGGTGGGACGGGCCCTCGGTCGTCGAGCACCTCGCCGCGGCCGGCTTCCGGATCTCGACCTCGGGAGCGGCGGAGCGCCAGGGCATCGTGCAGCGCCTCGACGTGGGCACCTCCGGGCTGATGGTGGTCGCCAAGAGCGAGCCGGCCTACACCGCGCTCAAACGTGCATTCCGGTCCCGCGAGGTTGAGAAGACGTACCACACCCTCGTCCAGGGCCACCCCGACCCGTTCGAGGGGACCATCGACGCCCCGATCGGACGCCATCCCGGCGCCGACTACCGGATGGCCGTGGTGTCCGGCGGGCGGCACAGCATCACCCACTACCGGATGCTGGAGGCGTTCCCCGCCGTCACCCTGCTGGAGGTACACCTCGAGACCGGCCGTACCCACCAGATCCGCGTGCACATGCAGGCGATCCGGCACCCGTGCGTGGGCGACCCGACCTACGGCGGGGATCCTGTCCTCGCCGCCCGGCTGGGGCTGCAGCGGCAATGGCTGCACGCCGTGGAACTGGCCTTCGTCCATCCCGGGACGGGGGAGCAGGTGAGGTTCTGCTCAGGATACCCTGAGGATCTCAGGGCAGCGCTGGAGCTCGTCCGCGGCTGAAGCACGCCCACTTGTGTTCAGCTTGGTCGGCTAGGGTCTCCGACGTGCGTAGAGCAAAGATTGTGTGCACGATCGGTCCAGCGACCGATTCTGCGGAAGCCATCCTCAAGCTCGTCGAGGCGGGAATGAACGTCGCCCGGCTGAACATGAGCCACGGTGACCACGTGATCCATGCCAAGCGAGTGGCGTGGATCCGGGACGCGGCCCGTATCGCCGGACGGCCGATCGGCATCTTCGCCGACCTCCAGGGCCCGAAGATCCGGCTGGGCGAGTTCGCGGAAGGGTCGGCCACGCTGGAGCCGGGCGCCCGATTCACGATCACCACCGAGGACGTGCCGGGTACGGCCGAGCGCGCGTCCACCACCTTGAAGACCCTCACCGACGACGTGCGCCCCGGCGACCAGATCCTGATCAACGACGGCGCGATCGAGTTGCGTGCCGTCGAGGTCACCGACACCGACGTGGTCACCGAGGTGGTCGTCGGCGGCCCGGTGTCCGACCACAAGGGGATCAACCTGCCCGGCGTGCCGGTGAGTGTTCCGGCGCTGAGCGAGAAGGACGAGCGCGACCTGCGCTGGGCGCTGCGCCACGGCGTGGACATGATCGCCCTGTCGTTCGTCCGCAACGCCTCCGACGTGGAGCCCGTCCGCGCCGTGATGGACGAGGAGGACCGCCACGTCCCGGTGATCGCCAAGCTGGAGAAGCCGCAGGCGATCGAGAACCTGTACGAGGTGATCGACTCCTTCGACGCCTTCATGGTGGCCCGCGGCGACCTCGGCGTGGAACTGCCGCTGGAGGAGGTGCCCGGAGTCCAGAAGCGGATCATCGACGCCGCCCGTGCGTGGGCGAAGCCGGTGATCGTCGCGACCCAGATGCTGGAGTCGATGATCACCGCGCACCGGCCGACCCGCGCGGAGGCGTCCGACGTGGCCAACGCGATCCTCGACGGGGCCGACGCGGTCATGCTGTCGGGGGAGACGGCCGTCGGGGACTACCCGTTCGACGCGGTCGGCGTGATGGCACGGATCATCGGCCGCACCGAGGAGGAGGGCCTGGACAAGATCCGGACGCTGAACTGGAACCCGCACACGACCTCGGGCGTCATCTCGAAGGCGGCCGTGGACGTGGCCGAGCGGACCGGCGCCAAGTACCTGGCGGCGTTCACGATCTCCGGGGACACCCCGCACCGGCTGGCCCGACTGCGCTCCGAGGTGCCGATCATGGCGTTCACCCCGCTGCCCAAGACCGCCCAGGAGCTCACCCTGTGCTGGGGCGTGCAGAGCTACGTCACCCCGGAGTACACCAACACCGACGCGATGGTCGACTCCGTGCAGACCGCCCTCACCGAGACCGGCTTCCTGCACCACGGCGACCGGGTCGTGATCGTGGCCGGGAACCCCGGCCGGCACTCGCGCCAGACGAACTCCGTGCGCGTCTACGAGATGGACTGAGCTGGCGTCCCTCCTCGAACAACGCCGCCGGGCGCCCGCGGTGGCCGAACCCGGGCCGCGTCGCCGGTGTGGGGCGAGGGCGCCGCGGGTACAGCTGGTGAATCCGCCGGGCGAGGGACAGGAGCAGGGATGACGACGCCGACGACCGAGGAATGCCCGGTGTGCGGGATGCCGCTCGACCAGACGACGGCGCCGTCCGCCGTGCACGATGCCCAGACCTACCACTTCTGCTCGCAGGAATGCCGGGACGCGTTCGTCGCCGATCCCGGCCGGTACGTCGGGAACACCGGCAGCTGACGACTACGGCGCTGTCCCGAGCAGGGCGAGCACGGCCCGCTCCAGCGCGGCCTGCCTGGCCCGAGCGGTGCGGTAGCGGCGGGACGCGGCGTCGGCGATCGTCGACCCCGACTCGTAGCAGTCGATGATCCGCGGGTCGACATAGGCGGATCTGGCCACCGCGGGGGTGTTGCCGAGGTAGCCCGCGACGTCGCGTACGGCCTGCCGGATGGCACGGGCACGCGAAGCGGCGCTCCGGCCGGGTTCCTCGGTGAGAGCGAGGGACTCCGCGGCGATCACCGTCGCGTGCCAGGTGCGGAAGTCCTTCGCGGTGAGCGCACCGTCGAAGAGGTCGGCCAGGTAGGCGTTCACGCTGCCCGAGGACAGGTCCGTCCACCCCTCGCCACTGCGGTAGGCCAGCAGGCGTCTGCCCTTGTCCCTGCGGGAGCGGAGCGCGGCGAGGGCGGTGATCGCCGCCGGGTCGCTGATCGTGACCAGGTGCTCGATGCCCGACTTCCCGACGAAGCGGAACACCAGCTGGTCGCCGTGCCTGCGGACGTGGTGGCGTTCCAGTGTGGTCAGGCCGAAGGAGCCGTTGGCGTCGGCGTACAGGTCGTTGCCGATCCGGAAGTAGCCGAGGTCGAGCAGGCGGACGGCGAGCGCCGCGGCCCGGTCGAGCGGCATCCCGTCGCGGGCCAGGTCGCGGGCCACCCTGGCCCTCGCCCTTGGCAGCCCGGCGGCCGCGCGAGCGACCCGGTCGAACTTCAGGCGGTCCCTCCGCTCGCGCCAGGCCGGGTGGTACAGGTACTGGCGGCGGCCCGCGGCGTCGACCCCGGTCGCCTGCAGGTGGCCGTTGGGGTACGGGCAGATCCACACATCGCGCCACGCGGGCGGGATCACCAGAGCGGCGACCCGCTCGCGGTCCCCGGCGTTGAGCGGCCGGCCCTCGGCGTCGGTGTAGCCGAACCCGCGCCCGTGGCGCGTCCGGCGCCAGCCGGGAACATCGGGCGAGACCCTGCGCAGTCGGGGCACACCGGTCTGCTACCCGTGACGGGGCCGCTCCATTCCCGGCGGGGAGCGGGCGGGCGGCGTGGCCGTTCCCGACGTACCGGGAAGGGGATTCGA
>NZ_JASGES010000160.1:0-9734 GCF_047606205.1 Propionicimonas sp.
GCGGGTAGGCCTGGGGTTGCGGAGGGTAGGCCTGGGGTTGCGGAGGGTAGGCCTGGCCCGGAGGGGCCTGCGGCGCCACGGGCTGCTGCGGCGCCGCCGGCTGCTGCGGGGTGACGGGCTGCTGCGGCGCCGACGGCTGCTGCGGGGTGACGGCGTGGGGGTCCTGGCTCATTTCGCGTCCTCGCTCTCCGCGTCGCCGCCGGCATCGGAGCCGGGCTCGGTCGGCGGTGGCGAGGCCGGGACCGTCACCGGCTCCGCCGGTTCGGCAGGGAGCTTCGACCAGGCCCTGGTGGCGACGCCGCACGCGCTGCAGAAGGCCGACCCGGGCAGCAGCGGCATCTCGCACCGCGCGCAGAAGCCGAGATCGGTGCCGGACGCGCCGTCGGTCCGTGCGGCGGCTTCGAGTGCTCCTTCGAGCAGACCGGTGTGGAGGACGGTTCGCAGCCGGAGCAGGAGGACCCCGAGAACGAGCAGCCCCCAGACCACCTGGAGCACGAGCGAGAGGCTCTGCGAACCGACCCACGACAAGAGGTAGGTGCCGGTGTTCAGCAGGATGTTCGCCCCCACGGCCAGGCCGACCCCGCCGACGTAGCGTGAGGTGAAGCCGTCGTAGCCGCGGCCCAGCCCGGAGAACTCGGCGACGGCCAGCCCGGTGGCCGTGCCCATCACGAGCGGCTTGATGAAGCCTTCCAGGAAGACCAGCGAGGCGAGCTGCGCGGGTTGGGCCTCCACGATCCCGCCGGTCAGCAGCGCCCAGTGCCGCACCAGGGTGTCGAAACAGGCGTACGCGACACCGCTCACGATGCCGAACGTGACCCCGTCCATGAGGTCGTCGAAGGCCGGCCGGCTCGCCAGCAGCACGGGCCCGACCTGCCGGATCAGTTCACCGACGACAGGCACGAGGATCGCGAAGATCAGGAAGGCGCCCCACTGCGGGCCGGACAGCAGCGTCCCGTCCGGCGCGCGGAGGGTCGCGGTGAGCGGAAGCCCGTTCGTCCAGAGCGCCGTGAAGAGCGCGGCGACGAGGCCGGTCAGCGCGAACGCGAGCCCGACCACCGGCAGTGGCTCGTCCTCCCAGAGATTCACGTCGTAGAGGTAGGTGATGTACACGATCGGGATCGCGAAGGCGGCGATCAGCACGGCGATCGGAAGCGCGCCGAAGATGGCCGCGACCAGGGCAGCGACGAGCGTGATGGTGAACGCCGTGCGGTAGGTCTGCGGGTGCCGGCCGGCCTCCTTCGGCATGATCGTCGAGACGATCGCGAAGGACGCCACCGGCTCGTCGGGAGCGAGGGCGAACCTGCGCTGACCACGAGTGTCGCCGGGGACGAGGTCGAGCCCGCACCGGTGACAGAAGTGGGCGACGTCAGGGACGGCGGAATGGCAGCGGGAACAGTCCATGGACGGCCTCCTGGCGAGTGGTGCGCTCAGCATAGGGGGACGTCGCGCCGCCGCGGCAGGGGGCGGTCTAGTGAATTTCCGCACCCGGGGAGCCGGTCAGGCCCGCCCAGAACCTGTCGACCCGGTCGGCGAGGTCCGCCGGCGTGCCGTCGTTGCGCAGCACCACGTCCGCGGCGGCCAGGCGGCGCTCGCGATCGGCCTGGGCCCTGAGCCGGGCCAGCGCCTCCTCCTCGCCCAGCCCGTCGCGGGCGCGGATCCGGGCGACCTGTTCGGCCGGCTCGGCGTCGACGACCACGACGAGATCGAAAGCATCCTGCTGGCCGGTCTCGACGAGGAGGGGAATCATCTGCACGACCACGGTGCCTGCGGGCGCCGCAGCGGTGAGCTCCGCCGCGCGGGCCCGGACCGCCGGATGGACGATCGCTTCCAGATCACGGCGGGCGAGGGGGTCGGCGAAGACGATCCGGCCGAGCGCGGGCCGGTCCAGGCGACCGTCGGGACGCAGCACGCCGTCCCCGAACCGGGCGACCACAGCGGCAAGGCCCGGCGTGCCCGGCTCGACCGCCTCCCGCGCCAGCCGGTCGGCGTCGATCACCAGCGCTCCCCTGCCGGCCAGCAACGCCGCCACCGTCGACTTCCCGGACGCGATCCCGCCGGTGAGCCCGATCACGGTGGTGGTCATCGGATCTCCGCCGCCAGCTGTTCGACCATGCCCTGGGCGTCCTCGGCCGTCGTCGAACCGGCCTTCGCGGTCAGGACGCGCACCACCAGCAGCGCCTCGGCGTCCCTGTCGATCCACAGGTGGGCCTTCAGGCGTGCCTTCCGTCCGGACACCGTGCCGCTCGCCCACACAGTGGCGTGACGGACGCCGTCCGAGGACGACTCCACGGGATCGGAGAGGCCTCCCTCGAAGGATGCCTTGCGGCGCCGCACGAGCGCCGGGATCAGGTCGCCGGGCCGGTCGCCGGGGTCGGCGGTGAACGCGCGGGCCTGCACCCAGTTCGCGCCGTGCGAGGACACGGCCTCGTCGGTGGACAGCGCCGTCACGTCCCAGCCGTCGGGGACGTCGGCGGCCCAGGGGCCGACGACAAGGGCCGTGGAGTCGCTGCTCTCCGTGGTCTCCCCGCTCTCGATGTCACCGGGGTCACCGAAGGAGGGGTCGTCCTCCTGCGACGTCGCACGACCCAGCCACCCCGTCACCCCGAGCGCGACGGGGACCCCGACGGCGAGACCCAGCCAGGTTCGCCGGCCCGTCCCGCCCCGCGCCGGCGGCGCGGAGACCGAGGGCGGATGGTACGCCGTGATGTGGTAGGCCGTACCGGTGCCGGCCGGGGGCTGACCGTCGGCCGGCCCGGCCTGCTCCTGCGCCCCGGCCGGATAGTTCTCGAACCGGGTCGGCTGCTGGTCGCTCACCTGACCTCCTGGGTGCCTGCTCGCCCCCAGCATGCCAGTGGGGCCACAACGACGACGTGCCCCCCACCGAAGTGGGGGGCACGTCGTCCAGCGGTCGGGTCAGCGACCGCCGGTCAGCTTCTCCCGCAGGGCCTGCAGGGCCTCGTCGGAAGCGAGGGAGCCCTCCGGGGCATCCTCGTCGCCACCCGCGGAGTACGCGGCGGCACTGGCCTGGGCGACAGCGGCCTGCACGTCCGCGGCCTCGGCGTCCTCGACCTGCTTCTTGTGGGCCAGCCACCGGGCCTGCGCCTCGGCGTACTGCTGCTCCCACGCCCGCTGCTGCTCCTCGTAGCCGGACTTCCACTCCTGGGTCTCCGGATCGAAGCCCTCGGGGTAGATGTAGTTGCCCTGCTCGTCGTAGGACGCGGTCATGCCGTACAGCGCCGGGTCGAAGTCGTCGGCGGCCACGTCGACACCCTCGTTGGCCTGCTTGAGGCTCAGCGAGATGCGGCGACGCTCGAGGTCGATGTCGATGATCTTGACCATCACCTCGTCGTTGACCGAGACGACCTGCTCGGGGATCTCCACGTGGCGCTCGGCCAGCTCGGAGACGTGCACCAGGCCCTCGATGCCCTCCTCGACGCGGACGAACGCACCGAACGGCACCAGCTTGGTGACCTTGCCCGGCACGATCTGGCCGATCTGGTGGGTCCGGGCGAAGGTCTGCCACGGATCCTCCTGGGTCGCCTTCAGCGACAGCGAGACCCGCTCGCGGTCCATGTCGACGTCCAGCACCTCGACGGTGACCTCGTCGCCGACCTCGACGACCTCGGACGGGTGGTCGATGTGCTTCCAGGACAGCTCGGAGACGTGCACCAGGCCGTCCACGCCGCCCAGGTCGACGAACGCACCGAAGTTGACGATCGAGGACACGACGCCCTTGCGGATCTGGCCCTTGGTGAGCTGGTTGAGGAAGGTGTGGCGCACCTCGGACTGGGTCTGCTCGAGCCACGCGCGCCGGGAGAGGACCACATTGTTGCGGTTCTTGTCCAGCTCGATGATCTTGGCCTCGAGCTCCATGCCGACGTACGGCTGCAGGTCGCGGACGCGACGCATCTCCACCAGCGATGCCGGCAGGAAGCCGCGCAGGCCGATGTCGATGATCAGGCCGCCCTTGACGACCTCGATGACGCGGCCGGTGACGACCCCGTCCTCTTCCTTGACCTTCTCGATCGTGCCCCAGGCGCGCTCGTACTGGGCGCGCTTCTTGGACAGGATCAGGCGCCCCTCCTTGTCCTCCTTCTGCTGGACGAGGGCCTCGATCTCATCGCCCACGGAGACCACGTCGAACGGGTCCACGTCGTGCTTGATGGAGAGTTCCTTGGAGGGGATCACCCCTTCGGTCTTGTAACCGATGTCGAGCAGGACCTCGTCCCGATCGACCTTGACGACCGTGCCGGTCACGATGTCGCCGTCATTGAAGTACTTGATGGTCGCGTCGACCGCTGCCAGGAAAGCTTCGGGGGATCCGAAGTCGTCGACCGCGACGGTAGCTGCCTCGGGAGAAGAGGTCATGTAGTAGGGCTCCGATGGGATTGTGTGGAAATCGCGTGTGCACGCCGACCACGTGCGCCACTGCCGAGGCCAGGCTGACGTCTGGGTCTCCGCCGCGTGAACGCGTGCCGACCCGCTAGGTCTGAGGTCATGCCGGTCGAAGTGCGACCGACAGCCTACCGATTGCTGTGAGCGAGGGCAATCCGGCTCCGGTTCAGACTACGCTGGGGAACCGACCCAGAAGGAGAAGAATGAGCGGCACAGCCGAGATCCACGAAGCGACACTGACCCCGGGCAAGCTCGAGTTGCTGGCGGCCTGGCTGCCGGCCCAGGAGTGGTTCCTCGGAGACTCCGACGACGTGGAGCGCGTCGCGTCCTACCGCTTCGTCGACCCGGAGGGCGAGGTCGGCATCGAGACCATCCTGGTGCGCTCGCGCGGCGTGACCTACCAGGTACCGCTCACCTACCGCGGCGCACCGCTGGACGAGGCGAAGGACTACCTGGTCGGCACCCTGGAGCACTCCGTGCTCGGCACTCGCCACGTCTACGACGCCGTCGGCGACCCGGTGTACATGGTCGAACTGCTGCGCGTGATCCACGAGGGCGACACCGAGGCAGACCTCTCCCGCGGGCAGAAGTCGATGACGGTGCGCGGCTCCGGCATCGTGCCGGTCTCGAATGCGGCCAGCGAGGCGATGCGCGTCGTCCGGGTGCTGGACGGCAACCACGTACCCGGCAGCCGGGTGCCCCTGGGGACCCTGGAGGGCCGCTGGACGGCCGCCGATGGATCCGTCCAGGAAGAGACCCTGGCCGTTCTGCGCTGAACCCCGGGAACACCGGATCCGGCGGCGGGGCGAGCCGGTCCGGTCGGGGCAGGTCCGCCCGGTGACCCATGGTTCGGCCCCCAGGCGGGGGTGGAGCCGCCCGTTCAGACCTCGGTGAGTCGGTAACCCTCGGGCGGCGTGGACTCCCACTCGTCGAACGGGTCGTCGGCGACGGCCTCGCGGGCGAGGTGGACGGACGTGCGGAACGCGTCCTCCGACTCCCACAGCACCAGGCCGACCAGCACTCCCGCCGCCGCATCCTCGAAGGTGTGCACCGAGATCACGCCGGGCGCACCCACGAGCGCGGCGCCGTAGCGATGCATGGACGCGAGCAGAGCGCCGCGTGCCTCGGGACGCGGTCGGTGCACCGACAGGTGGGAGAACATCGCGGCCTCCTGGTTCGGCTGGTGCCGCCAGTGTGCCGCTGCCCGGTGTCCGGCGCCAGGCCAGGCCGCGATCCGGGGCGGCCTGGAGGGGACGGATCGGAACCCCGGGTCAGGACCTGCGGGCGACCACTGCCTCCCGCAGCCGGCCACCCGGCCTGAGCACCCGGGCGAACTCCCCGAGGCTGGTCCGGCTCAGTGGGCGGCGTCGTGCCAGGAGTGGCCGACGCCGATCGACACCTCCAGCGGGACCCGCATCTCGACGGCGTGACCCATCTTGTCGCTGACCAGCGCCGTGAGCGCCTCCCGCTCCCCCGGCGCGACCTCGAGGACGAGCTCGTCGTGCACCTGCAGCAGCATCCGGCTGCGCAGGCCCTGCCGCTCCAGCGCACTCTCCACGTCCAGCATGGCGACCTTGATCACGTCGGCGGCCGAGCCCTGGATCGGCGCGTTCAGCGCCGCCCTCTCGGCCATCTCCCTGCGCTGCCGGTTCGACGACGTCAGATCCGGAAGGTAGCGGCGACGGCCGAGGATGGTCTCGGTGAAACCCGTTCGACGGGCCGTGTCGACGATCTCGTGCAGGTAGTCGCGAACATGGCCGAACCGCTCGAAGTACTCCTCCATCAGCCCGCGGGCCTCGGAGACCTCGATCTTCAACTGCTGGCTCAGCCCGAAGGCGCTCAGGCCGTACGCCAGCCCGTAGTTCATCGCTTTGATCCGGGCCCGCATCGCCCCCGTGACGCCGTCGGGCGGCACCCCGAACACGCGGGACGCCATCGTGGCGTGGAAGTCCTGGCCGGACGCGAACGCCTCGATCAGGCCGGCATCCTCCGACTGGTCGGCCATGATCCGCATCTCGATCTGGCTGTAGTCGGCGGTGAGCAGGCTCTCGTAGCCCTGCCCCACCACGAACGCCTCCCGGATCCTCCGCCCGTCCTCGGTGCGGATCGGAATGTTCTGCAGGTTGGGGTCGGTGGAGGACAACCGCCCGGTGGCGGCGATCGTCTGCACGTAGGTGGTGTGGACGCGGCCGTCGTCCGCGATCGACTTCTGCAGGCCCTCGACGGTCTGGCGCAGCCGGATCTGGTCGCGGTGCCGGAGCAGGTGCGCGAGGAAGGGGTGCTCGGTCTTCGCGAACAGCGCCTCCAGGGACTCCGCGTCCGTGGTCCAGCCGGTCTGGGTGCGCCGGGTCTTCGGCATGGCCAGCTCGTCGAACAGGACGCTCTGCAGCTGCTTGGGCGAGCCGAGGTTGATCGGGTGGCCGAGCACGGCGAACGCGTCGGCCTCGGCCTGACCGACGGCCGCGTCGAAGTCGGCGTGCAGCCGGTCGAGGTAGTCGCTGTCGACAGCGATCCCGACCCGCTCCATCGTGGCCAGCGTGCGGGTCAGCGGCAGCTCGACCTCGCGCAGCAGCGGGGCGCCGCCCCGCTCCTCCAGCTCGGTCTCCAGCGCCGCGGCCAGGTCGATCACCGCCCTGGCCCGCACCATCGCGTCATGGCTCTCGGTGTCATCGAAGGAGAACGCGGCCTGGTCGCCGCCGTCCGCGCCGCTGCCCGCCACCGACAGGTCGCGGCGCAGGTGCCGGGCGGTCAGGTCGGCGAGGTCGTAGACGCGCTGGTCGGGTCGCAGCAGGTAGGCGGCCAGCTGGGTGTCGCTGACCAGCCCGGCCAGGTCCCAGCCCCGGGCCCAGATCGCCAGCATCGGCCCCTTGGCGTCGTGCATGGCCTTGGCCGCGGTCTGGTCGGCCAGCCATTCGGCGAGCGCCGCGTCGTCGTCGGGCGAGACGGTGGTGACGTCGATCCAGGCCGCCGCACCGTCGGCGGAGGCCAGGGCGATGCCGGTGAGATCGCCGCTGCCGGACCGCCAGCGGCCCTGGCAGTCCACCCCGACGACGCCGGTGCGGGCGTGCTGGTCGAGCCAGCCGCGCACCCCGCCGGCGGTGAGGATCTCCCCGCTGACCTCGAAACCACCCTCTGAGGCCGCGTCCTCGGCGGGAAGCGTCTCCAGCAGCCGGTCCCTCAGGACGCGGAACTCCAGCCCGTCGAAGAGCGAGTGAACGGCTTCCCTGTCCCAGTCCCTGCGGGCCAGATCGCCCACCCCGACGGGGAGCTCGAGATCGCCGACCAGGGCGTTCAGCCTCCGGTTGCGGATCACGTCGTCGAGATGGGCGCGCAACGACTCACCCGCCTTGCCGCCGACCTCGCCGGCGTGCTGGACGAGGTTCTCCAGCCCGTCGTACGCCGCCAGCCACTTGGCCGCCGTCTTGGGCCCCACTCCGGGGACGCCGGGCAGGTTGTCGCTGGTCTCCCCGACGAGGGCGGCCAGCTCGGGGTAGCGGGCGGGCGGGACGAGGTACTTCTCGATCACCGTCGGCGGGTCGAGCCGGGCCAGGTCGGAGACGCCCTTGCGCGGGTAGAGCACGGTGACGCGGTCGTTCACCAGCTGGAGGGTGTCGCGGTCGCCGGTGCAGATGAGCACGTCCAGCCCCTCGGCCGCCCCCCGTCCGGCGAGGGTGGCGATGATGTCGTCGGCCTCGAACCCGTCGCGTTCGAGATGGACGATGTTCAGCGCGTCCAGCACCTCCTTGATCAGCGCGACCTGACCGGAGAACTCCGCCGGCGAAGCCGACCGGTTGGCCTTGTACTCGGCGTACTCGTCGCTGCGGAACGTCTTTCTGGACACGTCGAAGGCCACCGCGAGGTGGGTCGGCTGCTCGTCCCGGAGCACGTTGATCAGCATGGACGTGAAGCCGTAGACCGCGTTGGTGTGCTGGCCCGTGGTGGTCGAGAAGTTCTCCACCGGCAGCGCGAAGAACGCGCGGTAGGCCACCGAGTGGCCGTCGATCAGCAGCAGGGTCGGGGTCTTCTCTGCGGACGCGCTCGCGGGACTGGTCACAGTCCGGAACCTTACCGGCGGCCACCGACGCCCGAACCCACGGCCTGTGCGAAGGTAGGGCCCATGAACGTTCCCGACTGGTTCGCCGGCCTGAGCAGTCCCCTCGACGACAAGCTGGGGGTCGAACTGGAGGAGGTCACCCCGGCCAGGGCGTCCGCCCGTTGCCCCGTCGAGGGCAACACCCAGCCGTTCGGGCTGTGGCACGGCGGCGCCTCCTGCGTGCTCGCCGAGACCCTCGCGTCCCTTGCCGCCGCGGCCGAGGTCGGCCCGAACGGGGCGGTGACCGGGGTGGACATCAACGCCACCCACCTGCGTCCGGCGCGGAAAGGCTGGCTGACCGGGGTCGCGACGGCGATCCGGATCGGCGGCTCGCTGGCCACCTACGACGTGACGATCACCGACGAGGCGGGCGAGCAGGTCTGCGCGGCGCGGATCACCGTCTTCCTCAAGCGGCCGCGCTGAGCGCTACTTCTTGCGGGCCTTGTCACCCTTCGACTGCTCGATGACGGCCTCGGCGACCTCACGCATCGACTTGCGCAGGTCCATCGCGGTCTTCTGGATCCAGCGGAACGCCTCCGGCTCGCTGAGACCGAGGCCCTCCTGGAGCAGGCCCTTGGCCTGGTCGACGGCCTTGCGCGACGCGAACCGCTCCTCGAGGTCGGCGACCTCGGCCTCGACGGCCCGGATCTCGGCGAACCGGGCCATGGCGATCTCGATCGCGGGGATCACGTCGGAGGAGTCGAACGGCTTCACGACGTAGGCCATCGCGCCGGCGTCCCTGGCCCGCTCGACCAGCTCGCGCTGGCTGAAGGCGGTCAGCATGACGACGGGGGCGATTCGCTCCTCCGCGATCACGGCGGCCGCGGAGATCCCGTCCATCTTCGGCATCTTCACGTCCATGACGACCAGGTCGGGGGTGAGCTTGCGGGCCAGCTCGAGGGCTTCCTCGCCGTCGCCGGCCTCTGCGATGACCTCGTAGCCCTCCTCGGTCAGCAGCTCCACGAGATCGAGGCGGATCAGCGCCTCGTCCTCGGCCACCAGCACGCGCAGCTTGTCGTCGTCTTCGCGGTCGTCGGCAGTCATCACTCGTCAGCCTTCCTGGCTGGTCGTCATCATCGGATCCCCGAGGTGTTGGGGCAGGGACGAGGTTACCCTGCCCCGAATGGCGCTCGCCAAGTTGTGGCACACTTCATGGGCACCTGCCGGGGTGGCGGAATGGTATACGCGGACGGCTCAAACCCGTCTGCCCGCAAGGGCGTAGGGGTTCGAATCCCCTTCCCGGTAC
>NZ_JASGES010000161.1:0-8066 GCF_047606205.1 Propionicimonas sp.
GGGACCGACCGGGGACGGTTCCTTACTCGGTCCACCCTCACGCCGTGAAGGTGGACCGAGAGGAGAACCGTCCCCGGTCGGTCCGCGAACGGGACAGAACTGCCGCTGGATGCGATCGGCCCGGGCGGGTACGCAGGGTCGGGCCACACAGGGTCGGGTTTGTCTCGTTCCTTGTCGGCGTCCATCGCGCTCTCAGGGACCGCCCAGCCGGGGCACAGCGGGGCTGTCCGGACGCTGCAATAGGCTGGGCCCGTGACCACAAGCCGCGCCGTCCCCCGGCGCACCATCCTGGCCGTCCCCGGATCGTCCGACCGGTTCATCGACAAGGCGCGGACCCTGCCCGTCGATGGGCTGTTCCTGGACCTGGAGGACGCGGTCGCGCCCGCGGTGAAGGTGGAGTCGCGCCGACGCGTCGTCGACGCCCTGAACGGCCCGGCGGGCTTCGCCGCGGGGCTGGTCACCGTCCGGGTGAACGGCTGGGAGAGCCCCTGGACCTACGGCGATGTCATCGAGGTGGTCTCCGGGGCCGGTGGCCGCATCGACGCGCTGGTGCTGCCGAAGGCGCAGTCGGCCGCCCAGGTGCAGGCCCTCGACCTGCTGCTCGCCCAGGTGGAGCAGAACGCCGGCCTGCCGGTGGGCCGGATCGGGCTCGAGGTGCAGATCGAGGACGCCCTGGGACTCCTGCACGTCAACGAGATCGCCGCGGCGAGCCCGCGTCTGGCCAGCCTGGTGTTCGGCCCGGGTGACTTCATGGCGAGCCTCGGCATGGGTGGGCTGAACGTCGGTGCACAGCCGGCCGGCTACCCGGCCGACGCGTTCCACCACGTCCTGATGTCGATCCTCGTCGCGGCCAGGGCGCATGGCCTGCAGGCGGTCGACGGCCCCTTCGTCGCCATCCGCGACGTCGACGGCTTCCGGCGGTCGGCGCAGCGCAGCGCCGCTCTGGGGTATGACGGGAAGTGGGTGCTGCACCCTGCCCAGGTGGAAGCCGGCAACGAGGTGTTCTCGCCGTCGCCCTCCGACTTCGAGCGGGCGCAGCGGATCATGGTCGCCTACGCGCAGGCGACCGACCTGGCCCGGGGCGCCGTGGGCGCGATCGTGGTGGACGAGGAGATGGTGGACGAGGCGGGGGTCA
The DNA here is from genome assembly GCF_047606205.1 of Propionicimonas sp. Taxonomy (GTDB): domain Bacteria; phylum Actinomycetota; class Actinomycetes; order Propionibacteriales; family Propionibacteriaceae; genus Propionicimonas. The sequence continues at coordinate 1,136 of NZ_JASGES010000161.1, forward strand.
AACTGGCCGCCGCGATCCTGGCCCGGGGGCGGGCCGCCGGAATGGAGGAGACGACATGAGCCAGCCGGTTCCGAGGCTGAGCAGCCTCTTCAAGCTCGAGTACCCGCAGTCGGTCGGGGTGTACGACACCTACGACGACGCCCAGCAGGTGGTGGACTACCTCGCCGACGCGCGCTTCCCGGTCGAGAACCTGTGCATCGTGGGCACCGAGCTCAGATCGATCGAGCGTGTGCTCGGGCGGCGCAGCTGGGGCACCGTGATCGGTCAGGGCGTGCAGAGCGGCATCTCCACGGGCCTGATGATCACCCTGCTGATGTGGGTGTTCATGCCGACGGCGAACTTCGTCCTGCTGGTGGCGTACGCGCTGGCCATCGGCATCCTGGTCGGGATCGCGTTCGCGGCGATCGGCTACTGGATGAGCCAGGGCAAGCGCGACTTCCGCTCCGTCTCCCAGACCATGGCGACCAAGTACGAGGTGCTCGCCGAGCACAAGGTGGCCGGCCAGGCGAAGGATCTGATCGCCGGCATGCCGGGAGCTCGGGCGGCGCAGTTCAACCCGGCCCCGTTCACCCCGGCACCAGGCCACCCGGGGACGTTCTCCGGCCCGCCGACGCCCGCCGCCGCGCCGGGCTACGGGCAGCAGCCGCCGGCCGGTTATCCGCAGGCCCCGGCGGGCTACCCGCAGGACCCCTACGGCCGGCCCGGGTACCCGCAGCAGCCCTACCCCGCGCAGGGCTATCCGCAGGCCTACCCGCACCAGGGCTATGCCGCGCCGGGCTATCCGCCGCCCGCCGCAGGGCCCTACGGCCAGCTCGGGGACGTCCCGTCGGGATTGGGCTATCCCGACCCGATCACGGCGCCGCCGGCCACGCCGGCTTCGGCGGAGCCGGAGACCGAGGAGAAGAAGCCGGACGCCCCGACCTCCTGACCCCGACCACGACGAACGCCCCCGCCCACGCCGAGCGACGTGGACGGGGGCGTTCGGGTTCGTGCGTCAGCTGTCGGCCATGTCCCCGCTGAGGAACTCGGCGTAGGCCGGAAGGTCGAGCTGGCCTGATCCGGAGACTCCGATCACGATCACCGGCGACTCGCCGTCCTCGACGGCCCGTCGCGCCTGTCGCAGGGCGCCGGCGATCGCGTGGTTGGACTCGGAGGCAGGCACGATCCCCTCGCAGCGCGCGAACAGCACACCCGCCTCGAACGCCTCGCGCTGCTTGACCGAGATCGCGCCGATCAGGCCCTCGTGGTAGCAGTGGCTGACCAGCGGGGCCATGCCGTGGTAGCGCAGCCCTCCGGCGTGGACGGGATCGGGGACGAAGTCGGCGCCGAGGGAGTACATCTTCAGCAGCGGCGTCAGGTGCGCGGTGTCGCCGAAGTCGTAGCGGTACTCGCCCTCGGTCAGCGACGGCGCCGCCTTCGGCTCGCAGGCGATGATCTTCGCCTCCGCCCGCCCGTCCAGGTTCTCGCGCAGGAAGGGGAACGCCAGGCCGCCGAAGTTCGAGCCACCACCTGCGCAGCCGAACACGAAGTCGGCGCGCGGCTCGCCGAACAGGGACAGCTGGGTGAGCGCCTCCTGCCCGATCACCGTCTGGTGCAACAGGACGTGGTTCAGGACGCTGCCGAGGGAGTAGGCGGCGTTCGGATCGGTGGCGGCGGCCTCGACGGCCTCCGAGATCGCCATCCCCAGCGAGCCGGTGGTGTCAGGGAACTGCTCGCGCAGGGCGCGTCCGGCGTTGGTGAGTTCGGAGGGACTGGAGTGCACACTGGCGCCGAACGTCTCCATCAGCACGTGCCGGTACGGCTTGCCCTCATACGAACTGCGCACCTGCCAGATCTCGCACTCGAGCCCGAAGATCTGGGACGCGAACGCGAGCGCGGAGCCCCATTGCCCGGCCCCGGTCTCCGTGGTGAGGCGGGTGCGCCCGTCCAGCTTGTTGAAGTAGGCCTGCGGAACGGCCGAGTTCGTCTTGTGCGATCCGACCGGCGAGGCGCCCTCGTACTTGTAGTAGATCCGCGCCGTGGTGCCCAGCGCCTGCTCCAGCCGCCGGGCCCGGTAGAACGGGGACGGCCGCCACAGCCGGTAGATGTCGTGCACCTCTTTGGGGATCTCGATCCAGCGCTCTGTCGACGCCTCCTGCGCGATCAGGCCCATCGGGAACAGCGCGGTCAGATCCTCCGGAACCAGCGGCTGCTGGGTGCCGGGATGCAGGTGCGGCGGCGGGGGAGTCGGCAGGTCGGCGACGATGTTGTACCAGTACGTCGGCATCTGCGACTCGTCCAGGACCACCTTGGTCTGCATCGGGTCGGGTCGGTTCAGGTCATCCATCGTCCTCGCCGTTCTCCTTCGCCACTCGGCTGTACGTCGGTGCGGCCGGGCGACGTTGACCGGCCGTGGAGCACTCTAGGGCGAAACCCGTAGCCGGTGGCGGTGATCCCAGCCCGTGTTGCCGGTGGTCCGCCAGGTTGGTCAGCGGGAGAGGATCCCGGCCATCCATGCCTCGATCGCGTCGGGGTCGCGGGGCAGGTGCTCGGAGAGGATCTCGCAACCGTCCTCGGTGATCACGATGTCGTCCTCGATCCGCACCCCGATCCCGCGCAGTTCCTCGGGCACCAGCAGGTCGGTGCCCTTGAAGTACAGGCCGGGCTCGACGGTGATCACCATGCCGGGGCGCAGTTCGGCGTCCCGGTAGTTCTCCTGGCGGGCCTGCGCGCAGTCGTGCACGTCGAGCCCGAGGTGATGGGAGGTGCCGTGCACCATCCAGCGGCGGTGCTGCCCACCGGTGGCCGGGTCGAGCGACTCCTCCGCAGTGACGGGCAGCAGTCCCCAGGCCTCGAGGTGCTCGGCGATCACCCTGACGGCGGCGGCATGGACATCGGAGAACCGGTTGCCGGGCCGGGCCGCGGCCATGCCTGCGGCCTGCGCGGCGAGCACGGCCGCGTAGACCCTGCGCTGGGCGGGGCTGAAGGTACCGGAGACCGGGAGCGTCCGGGTGATGTCGGCGGTGTAGAGCGACTCCACCTCGACGCCGGCGTCCATCAGGAGCAGGTCGCCGTCCTTCACCTCGCCGTCGTTGCGGATCCAGTGCAGGGTGTTGGCGTGGTCGCCGGCGGCGGCGATCGTGTCGTAACCGACCGCGTTGCCGAGATGGCGGGCGTGCAGCCCGAACACGCCCTCCACCCAGCGTTCTCCCTTGCCACGGCGAACGGCCTCGGGCAGCTCGGCGACGACGGCCTCGAAACCGATGGCCGTGTCGGCGCACGCCTGCCGGAGCTGGTCGAGCTCGAAGGCATCCTTCACCAGGCGGGCCTCGGAGAGCGCGACCGCAAACTCGTCGTCGGCGGCGATGGCCGCGGTGGCGGCCACGTCCGCCTCCGCCCTGAGGGCGTCCAGCCGGGCGGTGACCGCCTCGTCCGCCTCGCGGAGCAGCCGGACGGTGATGGCGCCGAGGTTCTTGCCGAGGGCGTTGTCGAACTCGGAGATCGGCGCGCTGGAGATCCCCGTCATGGCGGACATCTCGGCCAGCGACTCCCTGGTGCCCACCCACATCTCGCCGTAGCGGGAGTCGGCGTAGAACTCGGGGTCGGTGCGCGGGGCGCGCGGCTTGAAGTACAGCGTCGCCTCGTGTCCGGTGTCGGTCGGTTCGAGAACGAGGACGGCGTCCGGCTCGCGATCACCACCCAGCCCGGTGAGCCAGGCGAAGGCCGTGTGCGGACGGAACCGGTAGTCGGTGTCGTTGGCCCGCACCTTGAACCCGCCGGCCGGGATCACCAGCCGCTCCCCGGGGTAGGCCTCGGCGAGGGCGCGGCGACGCAGCGCCGCCGGCCGGGCGGCCGGGAGCTCCTCGGGGAGGTCGGCGGGATAGGGCGCCCATCCCTGCGGGATGAACTCGGTGAACGCCTCCGAGAACGGAACCTGCCGGTTGGGCAGGGCGGGCTGTTCGGTGTCGGTGGGCTCCTCGGTCATGGTCGGCATGCTATCCCGCGGCCGAGGTCGGGCCGCCCGGGGGTCGCGGGCAGCGGCCACCCACTAGAGTCGGACTCCACAACTCCAGGAGGCTCATGATGTTGGCTGATCCCGCCGCGCAGCTCCGCCTGCTCGACCTGCAGGCGGAGGACACAGCCATCGCCCAGCTCGAGCACCGCCGCCGGTCCCTTCCCGAGCACACCGCCCTCGCCGAGGCGCGGGTGGTGCGCAGCCGCCTGGGCGAGTCCTTGGTCGCGGCCCGGACGACGGTCGGCGACCTGCAACTCGACGTCGAGAAGGCCGAGGCCGACCTGGTCCCGGTGCGTGAGCGGCAGGCGCGCGACCAGCAGCGGGTGGATGCCGGCACGGTGACCGATCCCAAGCAGCTGAACGCGCTCCTGGAAGAGATCGCCCACCTCGGGCGACGCATTTCTGACCTGGAGGACGTCGAGCTGGAGGTGATGGAGCAGCTGGAGGCCGCCACGGCCGACCAGGACCGCATCGCCGCGGAGCTGTCCGAGCTGGAGACCTCGATGCGGGGCCTGATCGCGTCCCGGGACGAGCAGGTCGCCCGGATCGACGCCGAACAGGCCGCGCACCAGGCTGCGCACGACACGATCGCCGCCGACATCCCGGCCGACCTGTTGGCGCTCTACGACCGGATCCGCCCGCGCTCGGGGGGCGTGGGCGCCGCCGCGCTGACGGGGCGCCGCTGCGGCGGCTGCCAGCTGGAGGCAACGCAGAGCGCGCTGGTCGGCTACGCGGCGGCGGCACCGAACGAGGTGCTGCGGTGCGAGGAGTGTGAGCGCATTCTGGTCCGGACCTCTGCCGTCGTGGCCTGATGGCCCGCCGGCTCGTGGTCGAGGCGGACGCGGGCTCGCGCGGCGATCCGCGAGGGGCGGCGTACGGGGCCGTGCTGCGGGATGCGCAGACCGGCGAGGTTCTGAACGTCGAGGCCCGCCCGCTGGGGATCGCGACCGACGGCGTCGCCGAGTGCTCCGGGCTGATCGCAGGCCTCGAGATGGCCCGCGCCGTCGATCCGGACGCGGCCGTGGAGGTCCGGATGGACTCCCGGGTGGTGGTCGACCAGCTGACCGGGAACGGGCGGGTGGTACGGCCGGAGCAGGCCCCGCTCGCCCAGCGAGCCCGGGAACTGTACCCGTCGGCGAGGATCACCTGGACCTGGGTACCGCGGGAGCAGAACGCGGCCGCCGCCCTGGTCGACGCCGCACTGGACGGACATCCACGCACCCGACGCTGAGGAGGAATCGTGCCCAGTCGATACGTCTCGCTCCAGACCAGTGAGCCGCCCGCGCTGAGGGAGGGACTGCGCCGGCTCCGCGCCACGCTCGGAGTGCCGGCCCAGTTCCCGCCCGACGTGCTGGCGGAGGCCGCGCACGCCGCGGCCAACCCCGTCCTGCCCACGACAGACCGCACGGACATCGAGTTCGTGACGCTCGACCCGGAGGGCTCGACCGATCTCGACCAGGCGTTCCACCTGGCGAGGACCGGAACGGGCTTCCGCCTGCTGTACGCGATCGCGGACGTCGCCGCTTTCGTCAGTCCCGGCGGGCACCTCGACACGGAGGCGCACAGTCGGGGCGAGACCCTGTACTCCCCCACGCGGAAGACGCCGCTGCACCCGTCGGTGCTGTCGGAGGGGGCGGCCAGCCTGCTGCCGGACCAGCTGCGTCCGGCCCTGGTCTGGGAGCTCGAGTTCGACGCCGACGGCCAGACCACGTCCACCAGGGTGGCACGGGGACTGGTCCGCAGCAGGGCGAAGCTCAGCTACGTCGGTGCCCAGGCCGCGCTGGATGCGGGAACCGGCGGGGAGCAACTGGAGCTGCTGCGGACCCTCGGCACGCTGCGGCTGGATCTCGAGGCGGCCAGAGGCGGAGTGAGCCTGTCGGTGCCGGAGCAGGAGGTCGTTGCGACGAAGGATCGCTGGGCGCTGCAGTTCCGTGCGCCGCTGCCGGTCGAGGACTGGAACGCCCAGCTGTCGCTGGCCACGGGCATGGGCGCGGCGTCGCTGATGCTCGCGGGTGGAGTCGGGATCCTGCGGACGCTGCCGCCGGCGCGCGACGGGTCGCTGGCCAAGCTACGCCGCACGGCTGCCGCGCTCGGCATCCGCTGGCCACCGTCGCAGGGCTACCCCGCGTTCGTGCGCAGCCTGGACGCGTCCGTGCCCGCGCAGGCAGCGATGCTGAACGCCTGCACCACGCTGTTCCGCGGCGCCGGCTACCAGGCGTTCCGGGGGACGATCCCTTCCCAGCCGTTGCACGCAGCGATCGCCGCGCCGTACGCGCACACCACCGCGCCGCTGCGCAGGCTCGTCGATCGGTACTGCGGCGAGATCTGCGTGGCGATCAGTGCCGGCGTGGAAGTGCCCGACTGGGTGACCTCGACCATGGCAGAGTTGCCGCCGGCGATGGACGACGCCGACCGTAGGTCCAAGAAGTACGAGCGGGGGATCGTCGACCTCGTGGAGGCGCTCGTGCTCGCTCCCCGGCTGGGCCAGTCGTTCAGCGGCACGGTCCTCGAGGTCGATCCGGAGGACGACCTCGGCGTCCTGCAGCTGCCCGATCCCGCCGTGGAGGCGAAGGTGAAGGGCGCCGACCTCGTTCTCGGCGAACAGGTCTCGGCCACCCTGGTTTCCGCGGACCTGCTGTCGGGCAAGGTCGAGTTCAGGATTCTCGATCCGGCCTGATCCCCTCGCCGTGGAGGTGGGTGCGGGTCCGGTAGGCTGGCCGCGGACGAGTCGGCCGGGTGATCGCGGCGCAAGTCGAGGAAAGTCCGGACTCCACAGGGCAGGGTGGTGGGTAACGCCCACCCGGGGTGACCCGCGGGACAGTGCCACAGAGAACAGACCGCCCCGCGCGAGCGGGGTAAGGGTGAAACGGCGGTGTAAGAGACCACCAGCACCCCAGGTGACTGGGGTGGCTCGGTAAACCCCACCCGGAGCAAGAC
>NZ_JASGES010000162.1:0-20241 GCF_047606205.1 Propionicimonas sp.
CCGTGCCGCCGGCCGCGGCCCCGCAGCCGCAGCCGGCCCCGCCGGTCACCGACGAGGGTCCCAGGGCCTGAGGCGGCCGCCCGCCAGGACTCACCGGGCCGGGTCGCGCCGACGTCCTCGCCCGAACCGGCACCGGACCACGCCGCCCCTTCACAGGGGACGGATCGGTGCCTCGTCCCAGCAGCCGGACACCCGTTCGACGGGATCTCCCGCCCGCGCCGATGCGGGCCTGCGCACTCCTGGGCGCCCGCTGCGGGCCGGCGCCATGAGCCGCGCACGCGGGCGATGCCCGGGCGCGGGCTTTTTGAAACGTATTCACTCCCCGGCGTGGGGAAACGCGTCCCCCGCTGCGCAGGTCTCGGACTGATAACGAATCGGACACGTGTCTGCAAAGTCTGATGAGAGCGTTTGCGGTCGGTGCTAACGTTCGTCCCGACCGCATGAGAGCGCGGTCATTGCCAGCCCCGGACGATGCCGGGGGAGCACGCCGGGGTGCAAGGGTCGAGGAGGACTCGTGGAGCAGGGGTGGCTGGATCTCGCGGGAGCGCGCTGGACCGTTCATGCGGATTCGTCGATCGAGGCATTCGGTCTCGTCCCGGAGGACCTGCGGGCGGCACTCGCCGGCGTCCCGGCCACCGTCCCCGGTGTCGTCCACACCGACCTGCTCGCCGCCGGCCTGATCGCCGACCCCTACCTGGGCACCGCGGAGGACGACCAGCACTGGATCGGGCAGCAGGCGTGGACCTACCGCTGCGAGTTCCACCTGGACGTGGGCGCGCCGGAACTCACCCGCGAGCACGCCGAACTGCTCTGCGAGGGCCTGGACACGGTCGCGGAGGTGTTCTGCAACGGCACCAGCGTGGGACGTTCGGTCAACATGCACCGTCGCAACGCCTTCGCCCTGCCGAACCTGCGTCCGGGCCGCAACATCGTCGAGATCACTTTCGCGCCCGTCGGGGAGTACGCGGCCCAGATGGCCGCGGCGGTCGGCGAGCGCATCCATGTCGAGCGCGACCCGTACAACCTCGTCCGCAAGATGGCCTGCAACTTCGGCTGGGACTGGGGGCCACGCCTGGTCACCGCCGGGATCTGGAAGGCGATCGGCGTGCGCAGCTGGAACCGGGCCCGGATCGCCGACCTGGCCCTCTTCGCCACCGCCGAGGAGACCGCCTCCGGCGACTGGACCGGGCACCTGCGGGTCTCCGCCCAGCTCGCCGGCTACACGCGCTTCGGTGCCATGACCGTGCGGGTCCGCCGCGGCGAGGAGTACGCCGAGGTCGTCCTCCCCGCGACCGAGGACTTCGTCGACGTCGACGTCACCATGAGCCATGTCTCGCCGTGGTGGCCGCACTCGGTCGGCGCCCAGCCGCTCTACGACGTCGAGGTCGTCCTCCACGACGACGAGGCCATCCTCGACACCGCGCAGCGCCGGACCGGCTTCCGCACCGTCGACCTCGACACCACCCCGGACGCGGACGGCAACGGCGCGACCTTCGGCTTCCGCGTGAACGGCGTCCAGCTGTTCGCCCGCGGCATGGACTGGATTCCCGACGACTGCTTCCCCAGCCGGATCACGGCGCAGCGCTATCGCGAACGCGTCCAGCAGGCCAGGGACGCCGGCGTCGACCTGCTCCGGATCTGGGGCGGCGGCATCTACGAGCAGGCCGCCTTCTACGACGCCTGCGACGAGCTCGGCGTGATGGTGTGGCAGGACTTCTGCCTGGCGTGCGCGGCCTACCCGGAGGAGGAGCCGTTCGCGACCGAGATCGAGGCCGAGGCTCGCGACAACGTCCGTCGGCTGTCCCCGCACCCGTCCCTGGCGCTGTGGAACGGCAACAACGAGTGCAGCTGGGGCTACTTCGACTGGGACTGGGAGAGCAAGCTCGACGGGAAGTCCTGGGGGGCCGGCTACTACTACGACCTGTTCCCGAAGATCGTCGCCGAGCTCGACCCGACCCGTCCGTACTGGCCGGGCAGCCCGTCGTCCGGCGTCAACGACGTGCACCCGAACAGCCCCGACTACGGCTGCATGCACATCTGGGACGTGTGGAACGAACGCGACTACACCGGCTACGACGACTACTCGCCCCGGTTCGTCTCCGAGTTCGGCTACCAGGGTCCGGCGACCTGGGCCACCTGGGCGCGCACCCTCGAGCCGGCCGACCGCAGCGCGACCTCGGTGGCGATGCTCGCCCACCAGAAGGCCGCCGGCGGCAACACCAAGCTCAACACGGGGATCCAGGGCCACCTGCCGCTGCCCGGTGAGGGCCCGGAGCACTTCGATGAGTGGCTGTTCGCCATGCAGCTGCAGCAGGCCCGCGCGGTCCGCTACGGCATCGAGCGCTGGCGCTCGCTCCGCGGACGCTGCCTCGGCTCGATCGTGTGGCAACTCAACGACTGCTGGCCGGTGACCTCCTGGGCGGCCCTCGACCTGGGTATCGACGCGGCCGGCAACGCCGTCGCCCGGCGCAAGCCGCTGTGGTACGCGGTGCGATCGGCCTACGCCGACCGGCTGGCCACGCTGCAGCACGACGCGGAGGGCTGGCGCGCGGTGCTCGTCAACGACGGGATCAGCGACTGGGTGGCCAACGGCACCGTCCAGCTCCGGCGCCTCTCCGGCGAGGTGCTGTGGACGTTCTCGATGTCCAAGCTCGTCCCGGTCCGCTCGAAGGTGGACGTGCCCCTCGCCCCGGACGCCACCGACGTCCCCACCGACGAACTCGCTCTGGTCGTCACCCTGGACGGCGCGGAACGTGCCGTGAAGCTGCTCGTCGAGGACGTCGACGCGCAGCTCCCGCCCGCCGAGCTCGACGCGTCGGTCGTCCGCACCGCCGACGGCGTGGAGGTCACCGTCACCGCGGGCTCGTTCCTCCGCACGCTGTGCCTGTTCCCCGACCGGGTCGACGAGAACGCCGTCACCGACAGCCTCGCCGTCGACCTGTTCCCCGGCGAGCGGCACGTCTTCACCGTCACCGGCACGTTCGCCGACGACGACCTGGCCGCGCTCACCGCCCGGCCGGCCCTGAGGTCCCTCACGAACCCACTGACCCCGAGTGAGGCCGTATGAGGGTGCCCTGAGCAGTCGGCCCGCTCAGGGCCGGGACGTCGAAGCAACACGCAGTGTCCTTGCAGTACAGACAACCCAACCAACCACTCATTGAGGCCCACTGGCGGGCCGAACCAATGGAGGTAAACACATGTCAGAGTCCATCTTCGAGAAGCCGTCGCGGCGCTCCTTCATCAAGCTCGGCGGCATCGTGGCCGGCGGCCTGGCCCTCGCGGCCTGCGCGGGCGGCAACACCACCGGCAACAGCACCGCGGGCGGCAGCACCTCGGCGGGCGTGAAGCCCGGCATCGGCAACAACGGCCAGGTCGGCAAGGGCCGCTCCGGCGCCACCGCCGACGCCCTGCTCATCGCCGGCTTCCAGTGGGGCGCCCCGGCGACCTTCAACCCGCTGTCGCCGACCGCCGCCTGGCCGGCGGCCGCCAACGTCATGCAGATCATCTACGAGACCCCGCTGCGCTGGAACATCCTCACCGGCGAGATCATGCCCGGCATCTGCTCCAAGTACGAGGTGAGCGGCACCGACAGCGTCACCCTCACCATGCAGGACGGCGTCACCTTCTCCGACGGCTCCACCTGTACGGCCAAGGACGTGGTCTTCTCCTACGAGCTCGGCAAGAAGAACTCCGGGATCAGCGTGGCGTCGTTCTGGCAGCTCGCCGACTCGATGGAGGCCACCGACGACAAGACCGTGGTGATCAAGGTCAACCAGAAGTCCAAGAACGTCTCCAACGTGCTGCGCATGCTCACCGAGAACTACGTGCTTCCGCAGTCGCAGCTCGGCAGCATCGCCGACGACAAGCTGCCCACCGAGGTGATCGACAAGCCGATCGGAACCGGGCCGTTCACCCTCGGCAAGGCCGACCAGACCCAGGTCGTGCTCGCCGCCAACGCCAGCTACTGGGGCAAGACCTTCTACGGTGGCTCCCCGGTGATGAGCCAGATCATCCACCCGATCTTCAAGTCCAACGAGGACGGCAACATCAAGTTCCAGGCCGGCGAGCTGGACATCATGCAGCAGTTCGTCTCCCAGATCTGGAAGATGTGGGAGGGCGGCAAGCCGGTCGGCACCTACCTCAAGGAGAAGCCGTACTTCGTGCCCGGTTCGATGCCGATGCTGCTCATGAACACCACCAAGAAGGGCCTCGACAACCCGGCCGTGCGCAAGGCCATCGCGTCCGCGATCGACTACGCGTCCATCGCCGACACGGCCATGTCCGGCTACACCGACACCGTCCAGGCCAGCCTGATCCTGCCCAGCGGCGCGGAGGAGAAGTTCTTCAACAAGGCCGATGCCGAGGCCAACGGCTGGAAGTACGACGCTGCCGCGGCGGAGAAGCTGCTCACCGACGCCGGCGCCACCAAGGGCTCCGACGGCATCTACACCCTCGACGGCACCCGGCTGGGACCGTGGAAGGTGATCACCCCGACCGGCTGGACCGACTGGAACGCGTCCTGCGAGATCATCGCCAAGAGCCTGAAGGCGATCGGCATCGACTGCGCGACGAACTTCCCGCAGCAGGCCGACTGCACCCAGCAGATCCAGGGCGGCACGTTCGACCTGGCCGTCTGGTACGTGTCCGGTGTGAACCCGGCCACGCCGTGGGCCCGGTTCAAGGACATCATGAGCCAGTCCGAGGTGCAGCCGATCGGCAAGACCACCTTCGCCAACTACGGCCGCTGGAAGAACTCCGAGGTCGAGGCGATGCTGACCGAGGCCGCCCAGGCCACGGACGACACCGCGAAGAAGGCCGCCTACGACAAGCTGGACGCGCTGTACCGCAAGGAGGTGCCGGCCTGCCCGATCATGTACCGGCCTGACGAGTTCTACGAATACAACGCGACCAACTTCTACAACTGGCCGGACGAGAACAACAGCTACGCTCCTCCCATGTTCCGTGGAGCCGGGAACACCTGGATGTACAAGATCCAGAAGATCGCCGGCTGACACACACGACGAGGTAGGAGCACCATGGGTCTGCGGCGCTATCTGGCGAGCAAGACCGTCTGGTACCTGGGTGCGCTGGTGGTAGCAGTGTTGCTGAACTTCCTGCTACCCCGGCTCATCCCGGGTAACCCGGTCGACGTGATTGTGTCCGGGCTCGGCCAGGGCGGCCTGAGTTCCGAGGCACAGAGACAGATCTACGAGCAGTTCATGAAGGAGTTCGGGCTCGACCAGCCCCTGTGGAACCAGTTCGTCACCTATGTGACCAGCATCCTCCAAGGGAACCTGGGCAAGTCGTTCTCCTTCTACCCGACGCCCGTGTCAGATCTGATCAGCCAGTCGTTGCCGTTCACCCTGGTGCTCCAGATCCCCGCCATCCTGCTGGGCTGGATCATCGGCAACCTCCTGGGCGCCGTCGCCGCGTACAAGGGCGGCGCCTGGGACAAGTCGGTCTTCACCACCTCGCTGGTGTTCAACTCGATGCCCTACTACTGCCTGTCGATCATCCTGCTGTACGGCCTCGCCGTGGTGCTCGGCTGGTTCCCTCCCGGTGGCGCGTACTCGCTGGGCAACTCCCCGGAGTGGAGTTGGGACTTCTTCTCCGACGCCCTGCAGTACTGGTGGCTGCCGTTCCTGTCCCTGCTGCTGATCAACATCGGCGGCCAGGCCGTCGGCATGCGCTCGATGGCGATCTACGAACTCGGCTCGGACTACGTCAACTACTCCCGCAGCCTCGGTATCGGTGACAGCAAGATGACCGGCTACATCTTCAAGAACGCCATGCTTCCCCAGATCACCGGCCTGGCGCTGAGCATCGGCACCATGGTCGGCGGCGCCCTGATCACCGAGCTGGTGTTCAGCTACCCCGGCATGGGCACGCTGCTGTTCAACGCGATCTCCTCCAACGACTACCCGGTCGTGCAGGCGGTGACCCTGATCATCACGGTGGCCGTCCTCGTCGCCAACTACCTCGTCGAGGTCCTCTACGGGTTCATCGACCCGCGGATCCGTGCCGCCAAGTCCGGGGAGAAGTGACATGACGAACATCCAGAGCAACGCCGTCACCGCCGAGGCCGAGGGCCCGCTCGTCCCGGCCGAGCCGGACGCCCCCAAGGGCACCAGGCCGAAGCCCGCGTGGCGCAGCCTCAACTTCGGGCCCCGCCTGTGGGTCTCGGTCGGCATCATCGTCGTGATCGCGGTGATGGCCTTCGTCGGCCCCCTCGTCTACCCCTTCGGGCCGGACGAGAAGGTCGGCTCGCTGTACGACGCGCCGAGCGCGCAGCACCTGCTGGGCACCGAGAACTTCGGCTACGACGTGATCGCCGTGCTGATGGCCAGCACGAGGAACTCCCTGATCAACGGTCTGCTGGCCGGCACGCTCGCCACCGTGGTCGGCGTCGCGATCGGCATCCTCGCCGGCTACGTCGGCGGATGGCTGGAGGAGCTCCTGATGGGCTTCACCAACATCGTGCTGGCGATCCCCTCGATCGTGATCCTGATCCTCATCTCGATGTCGCTGCAGAGCACCGACATCCCCTTCCTGAAGGGCATCGTCGGCCTCGCGCTCGTGATCGGCTTCACGTCCTGGCCCTGGACGGCCCGAGCCGTCAGAGCCCAGGCGAGTTCGGTGGCCACGCGCGAACACATCGACGTGGCCAAGCTCTCCGGCGCCCGCACGCCCGGCATCCTCCTCTTCGACGTGCTGCCGTACCTGGCCAGCTACGTGGTGATGGCGTGGGTGCTGCAGCTGGCCAGCGCCATCCTCGCCGAGTCGACCCTCTCGATGCTGGGCCTGGGCCCCTCCGGCACCAACAGCCTCGGCATGCAGCTGCACTGGGCGCTCGCGTTCCAGGCGGTGGCCACCGGTGCCTGGTGGGCGTTCCTGCCGCCGACCATCGTCCTGACCCTGATCAGCTTCGGCCTGCTGTACCTGCAGTCCTCGCTCGACGAGGTGTTCAACCCGCGCCTGCGCCGCGGCAAGAAGAAGAATCTCGCGGCTGCCGCCAAGCGCCGCGAGGAGGCCGCACGCAAGCTGGCCGAACAGATCGACCAGCCCAGGGAGGTGGCCGCATGAGCACCCCACAGAGTTCTTCTCCCGGGTTGCCTTCCTCCGAACCGCTGCCCGGGGGCCCCGCGGTGAGCGGCATTCTGATGCGGGCGACCAACGTCACCTCGGTGTACGCCGCCGACAGCGGCCAGGACGTCCCTGCCGTCGACAACGTTACGGTCGAGGTGCCCGAGGGCAAGATTCTCGGCCTGGCGGGCGAGTCCGGCTGCGGCAAGACGACGCTGGGCAGCACGCTGGCCATGATCGCCAACCCGCCGCTCTACGTGGTGGCCGGCCGGATGGAGATCGACGGCCAGGAGATCGACCTGTCCACGCTGTCGAAGTCCTCGAACCAGCGGCACCGCCCCTACCGTGGCGCCACGGTGTCGCTGCTGCCGCAGGGCGCGATGAACGCGATCAGCCCGACCCTGCGGATCCGCGACCTGGTGGTGGACGTGATGCGCGCCCACAACAGGAGCACGACGAAGGCGGAGGCGCTGGACCGCGCGAGCGACCGGCTGAAGATGCTCGAGATGCCCACCCGGGTGCTCGACTCCTACGCCCACCAGCTCTCCGGCGGCATGAAGCAACGCATGGTGACCGTGATCTCGACGCTGCTGAACCCCGCCCTGCTGATCGCGGACGAGCCGACGTCGGCGCTCGACGTCTCCAGCCAGAAGGCACTGATCGAGATGCTGCTGGCGATGGTGGAGGCGAGGATCATGCGCGGGGTGATCTTCATCACCCACGACCTGCCGGTGCTGAGCATGGTCACCGACCGACTGGCGATCATGTACGCGGGCAAGATCGTCGAGGCGGGCCCGACCGAGGAACTCGTGCACAACGCGCGACACCCCTACACCTCGGCCCTGCTCTCCTCGGTGCTGGACCCGACCCAGGAGACCCGCACCAAGCATGTGTTCGGGATCCCGGGCTCACCACCGAACCTGGCCAACCCGCCCTCGGGCTGCCGGTTCCATCCCCGGTGCAAGTTCGCGATGCCCGAGTGCAGCGTCAAGGAGCCCGAGTACCTGCACGAGCGCGACCACTCCGTGGCCTGCTGGTGGGCGAACGAGCACGCGTTCGAGACCGTCCCGATGGAGGTGAACCAGGCATGAGCGACTCCCAGCCGGGCGCGGGCCCCGTCCTCTCGGCCAGCCATGTGACCAAGCAGTTCCGGGTCGCGGGCGGCCACATCACCGCCGTCGACGACGTCAGCGTGGACTTCCATGCCGGGAAGGTGCTCGCCGTGGTGGGCGAGTCCGGTTCCGGCAAGTCGACGCTGGCCCGGATGCTGCTGCGGTTGCTGCCGGTCACCTCCGGCACGATCACCTATCAGGGCAAGGACGTCACGAACATCTCCGGCGCGGAGCTGCGCTCCTACTGGCGCGACGTGCAGGCGGTCTTCCAGGACCCGTTCGCCTCCTTCAACCAGTTCTTCACCATCGGCCACACGCTGCGCCGCGGCATGGGGGCGGAGCGGCTGGAGAAGGAGACCCTCGATGCGCTCATCGAGACCTGCCTGGGCTATGTCGGGCTGAAACCCGCCGACTGCGTGAACAAGTACCCCCACCAGCTCTCCGGCGGCCAGCGGCAGCGCGTGATGATCGCCCGCGCGCTGATGATGAACCCGAAGGTGCTGCTGGCCGACGAGGCCACGTCGATGCTGGACGCGTCGCTGCGCGTGAGCGCGCTGAACGTCCTGCAGGACCTGCGCGCCAACCTGGGGTTGACCGTCCTGTTCATCACCCACGACATCGGCCAGGCCTGCTACCTCGCCGACGAGGTGGTCGTGATGGAGCACGGGCTGGTCGTCGAGCGCGGCACGACGGACGCCGTGATCTTCAGCCCGAAGAACGACTACACCAAGCGCCTGCTGTCCGACGTGCCCGACCTCAAGGGCAGTCTCAAGGCCCGCAGGGACTGAGCCCACTCCCCGAGGGGTCAGCAGCTGAGCCGTCCACAGCCGGCCGAGCTCCCGACCCGTCGGTGGGCACGAGGGCGTGGAAGGATCACCGATGAGTTTCGACTTCCCCGAGGGGTTCCTGCTGGGCTCGGCCACCTCGGCCTACCAGATCGAGGGTGCCGTCCACTCCGGCGGCAAGCAGGACTCGATCTGGGACGTGTTCTGCCGGGTGCCGGGGGCGATCGCCGGCGGCGAGGACGGGACCCTCGCCTGCGACCACTACCACCGGTTCGCCGAGGACGTGCAGCTGATCAGCGACCTCGGCATGAACACCTACCGGTTCTCGGTCTGCTGGCCGCGGGTGCTGGACGACGGGACGATCCTGCCCGCCGGCATGGACTTCTACTCCCGGCTGGTCGACGAGTTGCTCGCCCACGACGTCCAGCCGTGGCTGACGCTGTACCACTGGGACCTGCCGGCCGTATTGCCCGGCGGCTGGAAGAACCGCGACACGGCGTCCCGGTTCGTCGACTACGCGATGGCCTTGCATGACCGGCTCGGCGACCGCGTCCGCACCTGGACGACGCTGAACGAGCCCTGGTGTTCGTCCTTCCTCAGCTATGCGGCCGGCGTCCATGCCCCGGGGGAGACCGACATCGCCGACTCGATCCGGGCCGCCCACCACCTGCTGCTCGCCCACGGCCGGACGATCGAGGCGCTGCGGGCGGCCGACCCGTCGGCGACGCTGGGCGTCACGCTGAACTTCACGCCCGCGCTTCCTGCCTCCGACCGTCCCGCCGACGTGGACGTCGCGCGCCGGGTCGACGGGACCAACAACCGGTTCTTCATCGAGCCGGTCACCACGGGTCACTACCCGGCCGACGTGCTCGACGACCTCACCGAGTACTGGCCGGCCGACCTGGTCCGCGACGGCGACCTGGCGTCCATCAGTTCCCCGATCGACGTGGTGGGTGTGAACTACTACTCCACCAACGTGTTCCGCGCCGGGGAGGTCGCCGACGTCCCCACCCCGCACATCAGCGCCCCGGACGCGGTCCAGGTGCTGCGCGACCTTCCGGTCACCGACATGGGCTGGGAGATCGACCCCGGCGGGCTGCGCGACCTGCTGGTGCGGCTGCACGACACCTACACCGGGCCGGCCGGCGCATCACTGGTGGTGACCGAGAACGGTGCGGCGATGGACGACCACGCCGACCCCGACGGCTTCGTCGAGGACACCGATCGGATCGACTACCTGCGCTCGCACCTGCGCGCCGTCCGCCAGGCGATGGACGCGGGCGCCGACGTGCGCGGCTACCTCGCGTGGTCGCTGATGGACAACTTCGAGTGGGCGATGGGCTACGCCAAGCGGTTCGGCCTGGTCCGCGTCGACGAGGAGCTGCGCCGGATCCCGAAGGCCAGCGCGCTCTGGTTCGCCCGGGTCGCCCGCACCGGTCGCGTCGAGGACGCGGCGAGCGCCTGACCGGGCCGGGAGTCTTTGCAGGAACGTCGTCACGGAGGAGTGGAAGATGGTGGATGTCCAAGCCAGGATCAGCCTGACCGGAGGGTCGGACTTCTGGCACACGCCCGCGGTGCCCGAGGCCGGCATCCCCGAACTGATGTGGACCGACGGCCCGCACGGCGTCCGCAAGCAGACCGGGTCGAGCGACCATGTCGGGATCAACGCCTCCGAACCCGCGACCTGCTTCCCGCCCGCGGTCGGACTCGCGTCCTCCTGGAACCCGGACGCGCTCACCGAGGTCGGTGTCGCGCTCGGCGAGGAGTGCAGGGCTCTCGGCGTCGGCGTCCTGCTCGGGCCGGGCCTGAACATCAAGCGTTCGCCACTGTGCGGACGCAACTTCGAGTACTTCTCGGAGGACCCCCTGGTGGCGGGAGAACTCGCCGCCGCCCTCGTCAGGGGAATCCAGAGCCAGGGCATCGGGACGTCGGTGAAGCACTTCGCGGCGAACAACCAGGAGACCGACCGGATGCGCAGGGACTCCCAGGTGGACGAGCGGACGTTGCGCGAGATCTACCTGCGCGGCTTCGGCCGGGTCGTGCTGACGGCCCAGCCGTGGACGATCATGTGCTCCTACAACAAGGTGAACGGGACGTTCGCGTCCGAGAACCACTGGCTGCTCACCGAGGTGCTCCGCGACGAGTGGGGCTTCGAGGGCGTCGTCGTGTCGGACTGGGGCGCGGTCTGGGACCGCGTCCGCGCGCTCAAGGCCGGCCTCGACCTGGAGATGCCGGCGAACCGGTCGCACGCGGAGGCCGTGGCGACGGCCCTCGCTGCGGGCGAGATCGACGAGGCGACCATCGATCAGGCGTTCGGCCGGGTCGAGGCGATCGTGAAAAGGGCGGCGGCCAGCCTGGATGGCGCTCCGGACTCCTTCGACGTCGATGCCCACCACGAGCTCGCCCGGCGCATCGCCCGCGAGTGCGTCGTGCTGCTGTCCAATGACGGCGTGCTGCCGCTGGCGCCCGACGTGTCCGTGGCCGTGGTGGGTGAGTTCGCCCGGACGCCCCGCTACCAGGGCGCCGGCTCGTCCCGGGTGAACCCGACCCGGCTGGACAACGCGCTGGCCGCGATCCGCGAACTCGTCGGGCACGACGTCCCGTTCGCGCCGGGATTCACGACGGCCGCAGGCCAGGAGCTGTCGCCGACTGCCCACGAGGACGCGGTCGCGGTCGCCAGGGACGCGGACGTCGTGCTGGCCTTCCTGGGGCTGGGGGAGAACCACGAGTCGGAGGGCTACGACCGCGACAATGCGGACCTTCCCGCCGAGCAGCTGGCGCTGCTGGACGACATCCTCGCGGTGAACCCCAACGTGGTCGTCGTGCTCAGCAACGGCTCGTCGGTCCTGCTGCCGTTCGCCGACAGGGTTCGGGCGGTCGTGGAGGGCTGGCTGCTCGGCCAAGGCGGCGGACGCGCAATCGCCGACGTGCTCTACGGCGCGGTCAACCCGTCCGGGAAGATCACCGAGACGATCCCGCGCCGGCTGCAGGACACCCCGAGCTACCTCAACTTCCCCGGGGACGACACGGGCGTCCGCTACGGCGAGGGGCTGTTCGTCGGCTACCGCGGCTACGACGCCTCCGGTATCGAGGTCGCGTTCCCGTTCGGCCACGGGCTGTCGTACACCACCTTCGCCTACTCCGATCTGTCGCTGACCGTTGCCGACGGGGGCGTGCGGGTGGCCCTGACGGTCGCCAACACCGGCGCTCGCGCCGGACGGGAGGTCGTGCAGGTCTACGCGTCGATCGGCGCGTCGAGGGTGACCAGGGTGCCGCGGGAGTTGAAGGGGTTCGCGTCGGTGACGCTCGAGCCGGGCGCGTCCGGGAGGGTGGAGGTGTTCGTGCCCTCCTCGGAACTCGCCTACTGGAGCGTGGCCGACCACGCGTGGGTGGTCGAGGGTGGCGACTACACCGTCGAGGTGGGGTCGTCCAGTCGCGACCTTCGGCTCTCGGGCACGGTCGCCGTCGCCGGCAACGAGCCGTTCCGTCCGCTCACGCTGGGCTCGACGGTGGCGGAGGGGATGGCCGTCCCCGCTTTCGCGGAGATCGTCGCGAAACTCGCCGGCGACATCTTCACCGGCGACCCCGACCTGATCCGGATGATGGAGTCGATGCCGCTGGCGGCCCTGGTCGGCTTCAGCGGCCAGCGCCAGTCCGAGTTCGAGGAGTTGCTCGCCCAGGTGAACGCCGCCCGCGCCTGACCGTCCCCGGGACGGTTCGCCCGAGTGCCTGACCCGGGTCGGGGACGGTTCTGATTCCGTTCGCTGGTCCGTCCCCGCTTCCGTTCACGAGCCCATCGCTGGTCCTGACCGGGAAAGGGACGGACACGTGAACGGGAAAGGAACCGTCCCCTGAACGGGAAAGGAACCGTCCCCTGAACGGGAAAGGGACGGACCCGCGAACGGGAAAGGAACCGTCCCCGGCCGTGGCGGTGCTTGTCGTGGGGGATTGCGAGGCCCACTCTTGACCCGTGGCTGACGAGGCGGAGGGCAAGCTGGTCGACGAGGTCGTCGTCCGCTCGCTGTGGGCCTTTCCCGACGTCGCGCGGGTGGGGGAGCCCTTCGCCCACCGGGTGGTCGCCGAGGGGATCCTGGTCGGCTGGGCGGCGCCCGGCAGCGGACTGGGTGACGAGGTTCGGCTCGGCGCCGTGGACGCGCGGCGGGTGGCGGCCGCGCCCCCTGCGCGTGCCCGTGCCTTCCGCACGGGCCGCGGCCTGATCGGGGCGCTGCTCCGAGAGCTGGTTCCCGGTTCCTCGGCCTGGTCGGTGGACACCGCGCCGTGCGTCCGCTGTGGCGGCGATCACGGGCCGGTGGCCGTTCGCGGGGTGGCTGCGCTGGCGTCCGTCGCCTACACCGAGGGGCTGGTGGTGGCAGCCGTGGCGGCGGCAGCGCGCGTGACCCGGCTCGGGGTGGACGTGGAGGCGGACCGGATCGATCCCGTCCGCGCGGACGATCTCGCCCGCCTGCTCAGCGTGCCGCCGGACGCGGCCCTCCGCCGATGGACCCAGGTCGAGGCCGTGCTGAAGGCCGCGGGCCTCGGCCTCCGGGTCGATCCGGCGCAGGTGCGTTTCGGTTCCGGCTTCGCCAGGGTCGAGGGCGCCTCGGCGGAGTACCGGCTGGCCGACGTCGCCGGTCCGGCCGGGGCTGTGGTCAGCCTTGCCTGGCGGCCGGCGGGTCGCCTGCGCTGATCGCGAGGCCTGGCCTGGCTGGACCGTGACCGGCCCGCCACGACCCGGACCGCTCCGTGGCTTCGGGCAGAGCATTCGCATGCGCCCGGAGTCCAGGAAGCCCCGTGCGGAGTTCGGTGATGCACGCCAGCGGCCCCACGCGGCCACCCTCGGTTCAGACAGTCGTTAACGGTATACGGTTAGCAGAAAGGCCGAAGCGAGGGAGGGTGGCATTGAACGCAGCCGGGCCGTCGAGGGACGCGGACTCGCTTCGGATGATCAGGGTGGTGGGCGCCTACGCCGCGGCTCCCGAGCCACCGGCAGAGCGCCGCGCCTTCTATTCGGAACTCTGGGCCGACTCTCGCGTCGACGGCTTCGAGGCTCCCTTCGGGCCCCCGGGGAGCCGCTGGTCGAGCGACTGGCTGTGGGCCGACGCCCCGCCGGGCTGCCGGCACGTGCTCACCCTGCTCCCGGCGACGATGGAGGCGATCGCTCACGATCCCGACTTCGGGCTCTCCTCAGCGGTCGAACGAGGACGCCAGGGCGCGCTGCGGCTCGCGGACACTGCCCGAAGGCTCGTCGTCGACGTCAACTCCGGTGGACGGCACCAGCTGATCCGCGCGGTCGAGATCCCCTCTGCGCCGGCGGGCGCCGCCACGCCACAGCGGCGGATGGCGTTGGCCAGGAGCCTCGAGGAGATCTCCGGATGGGACTGGGCCGGCGCCGTCGTGGTGCTCGAGCACTGCGACGCGGCGCGTCCCGACGGGCATCACGAGAAGGGCTTCCTGCCCCTGGCGGACGAGATCTCCGCGATGGCGGCGATGGCCGCCCCCAAGAACGGATGGGGGATCGCGCTCAACTGGGGCCGGTCCGCGATCGAGGCTCGCAGCCCCGATGTGCTGGAGCAGGTGATCTGCGCTCGGGACACCGGACTGCTCCGGGGCCTGCTGTTCTCCGGCGCCTGTGATCGGGACAGTCCCTTCGGGCCGGCCTGGGCCGACGCGCATGCCGGCATCCGGGCCGAGCCGGGCATGGGTGCACCCGCTTCGCTGCTCACCCGGGCCCGGCTGGCAGCCGCGCGCCGGGCGGCCGGTTCGGGGCTGGCCTTCGACGGCGTGAAGGTCGGGGTCCGTCCGGCCGGGGCGTCGCTCGATCAGCGGCTCGCCACCGTCCGCGCCGCACTGAGCGCGCTGGACGATGCGTGGCCGCGCTGAACGCGGCCGGGGCCGGGCGATCGACGAATCAGGTGCCGATCAGGGCGAGCGCCTCGGTCATGCGCGCCTGGGAACCAGCGAGGTGGCGGGCGAGATAGGCCTGCGCGGCGTCGTCGTCGCCGGAACGGATCAGGTCGCGCATCTGGGTGTGCTCGTTCCAGGATGCGTGCAGGTCGAGGTTGTGCGAACTGGTGATCTCGAACATGGCCGCGAAGGTCGGCCGGATCACCTCCCACAGTCCGGACAGCCGGGTGTTGCCGGTGGCCTCGTAGAGGGTGGTGTGGAAGTCGAGGTCCCGCTGGGAGAACGCGTGCTCGTCGCCGGCTTCGGCCGCTTCGTGGATCGCGGCCAGCGCGGCGTCGGTCAGCGTCCAGTCGACGCTCTCGGCGGGGCGCTCGGCGAGGATGTGGATGGCCAGGCCCTCGAGGGCTCTGCGGACGGTGTACAACTCACTCACATCGTCTGCAGTGAGTCCGCGAACCACGTAGCCCTGGCGGCGTCCGGCGATCAGGCCCTCCTGGCCGAGGGTTCGGAGGGCGTCTCGGACGGGCCCGCGGCTGACGTCGTACTCGCTGGCCAGCGAATCCTCGACCAGCCTCTCACCGACGGGGATGCGACCGCTGACGATGAGCAGTCGGAGGTCATCGGTCAGACGCTCGCCGAGCGATCCCAGTCGAACTTGCCGGGCCACCGTCGCTGCTCCCACCTTCTGGACTCGTCGAAAACAGCCCCACCTTGCCGCAGGGCGGAGGCGTAGGACGAGGACCGCCCGATCTGGACCCACGCGATGCCTCCAGAGGTTACCACCGCGGAGTGTCCGGTTCGGGGGCGCGGCGCGCCAGGGAGCACCGCCTGCAGACCCCAGACCGTTCGCGCGTGCTCAGCTCAGCCAGCCCTCCACGCAGCGCCGGATGGCGCTGCGGTAGCGTTCGAGATCAAGGTCGCGGGACGGCACGTCGGCTCGGGCGGCGGTCGGGAGGCGGTTCGACCACAGGTCCGCCACCTCCGTGGGGTGCACCGGGTCGTCGCGGGTGGAGACGACGAGCATCTCCGCCTTCGGCGGGGCGAGTTCGGGTGCAAATGCCACATTCCGGGGGATCTCGGCCAGCCGGACGGCCCGCTCGACCGCCGCTGGCGCGCGGAACTGTGCCAGCAGACTTCGGGCGAGCAGGGGGCTGGCCGCGGCAATCGCCCGGAAGCGCTCGGTCTCGCGCAGCCGGGCTTCGCCGGCAGGCCCTTCGGTGCGCAGGAGCTCTGCGATCTCGCTCAGGACCATCAGGTTGGCGGGAAACGGTGTGTCGGTGAACGCCGGCTTGACGAAGACCGCTCGTTCGATCGGCAGCTCCGACATCCGGCACAGCCACAGCGCGAGCATCGCGCCCGCAGAGATACCGAGGATCGTCACTGGGCCGGCTTCGCCGCAGTCGGCCAGCCAGTCGGCTGCGCTGCGGGCCAGTTCGGTGGCGAGCGCCTCGGCGGTGAACGCAGCAGGGCCGCCGACGTCGCGGGATCGGCCATGCGCCCGCAGATCGGGCGCGAAGACGGCCCGGTCCGCCGGAAGCACCGGCCCGAACAGTTCCAGCGGCTCGGAGCGATCGGCGCCGAGGCCGTGCAGCAGGATGATCGGCATCGACCCTCAGCCTCGGTCGCTCAGACCGCCACGGGAGCCGGCCTGGAAAGGTACTGCAACAGCGCGCCCCGTGCCTCCTCGGAGAGCGGCTCGACGGCCGCGCGCACCGCGGGGGACATCAGGCCCTGAACGGAGCCGGCGAGCTTGAGCGCGCTGATGTCGCCGAACGAGACCGCGGCGACGGCGGCCTGGAGTTCCTCGACGGCCTCCGCGCGCGCACCCTGCCTGCGGAGCGTACCGATCGCGTCCACGAACGGTCGAGGAAACACCGAGGACACTCCCGAGACCACACCGGCCGCGCCCGCGTCGGCCAGCTCGA
Organism: Propionicimonas sp.; assembly: GCF_047606205.1. GTDB lineage: Bacteria > Actinomycetota > Actinomycetes > Propionibacteriales > Propionibacteriaceae > Propionicimonas. The sequence continues at coordinate 16,810 of NZ_JASGES010000162.1, forward strand.
ACAGGTCGGCGTCGTTGCCCGAGTAGACGCGGAAGCCGTCGGGGACGACCGCCTGGTAGTCCGGAACGGTTCGGGTCGGGACTCCGGACAGTTTCACGCCGTCCACGCTGCCGCTCGCCGCGAGGCGCGCGAGCACCGGGGGCGGCACCACGACGCCGGTCCGATCGCTGAAGACATAGGCGTACAGCCGGTGAGCGCCCACGGCCTCTCGCAGATCGGTGTAGTACGAGGTCAGGGCGTGCGGCCCCGCCGGAAAGTAGTAGGGGGTGATCGCGGAGAACTCGGTGGCCCCAAGGCGGATGGCGTCCGCGGCGAGGGCGCGCGCGTGATGGCTGCTCTCGGCACCGATGTGCGCGATCACGCCCTGTGGTCCGAACACGTCCAGGGCGAGCTCGAGCACGCGGGCGCGTTCGGCGTCGGACAGCGTGACGAACTCGCCGGTGGTGCCAGGGACCAGGGCCCGGGTGACGCCCGCGTCACGAAGCCATGCGAAGGATCGGCGGGTGGCAGCGAGGTCCAGCTCGTCGCGATCATCGATGGGCGTCACCGGCGCGCAGATCAGTTCGAACTCCGGCGAGCTCACGGCGCGCTCCTCTCGTTGACGGTTCCCGGTGAACGCAGAGTCCGCTGTTCAGGAACTCTGGTTGACGGTTGACGGTTGACAGCCTGTCACCGGCTCGTCGGTGCGTCAAACCGCCGGGTGGGCGTGGCCTCGAGGCGGACGCGTTCGGTCCCGTCCCGCGGAGGGTCGGTGTTGCCCTGCGCCGTCCCGGTCGGTCGGACTGGTTCGCAACACTCCGTGCGGGGCCTCTTCCACCACCCTGGGCGCAGGTGTACGGTGGTCAACCGTTAACGGTAAGCGAATCGAAGATCAGCCTCGCCTACCTGGGAGCGCCCCTCGGGGGCCGTCAACAAGGGAGTTGGAAAATGTCAGAGTCAGGCGGTCCGGACATGGGCCCTGGTCAAGAGAGCAGGGCCCAGTGATGTCGACGGCGGCAACCGAGTCGGGGAGCCGGAAGGCCTCGATCAGTGCTGACCCGAAACTCCGCAAGGCGGTGATCGGCGGCGGCGTCGGCAACTTCGTGGAGTGGTTCGACTACAACCTGTACGGCTATCTCGCGATCTACATCGGGATGAGCTTCTTCCCGTCGAAGGACCCGCTCACCGCGTTGATGTCCTCGTTCGCCGTGTTCGCGGTGACGTTCGCGGCACGTCCCCTCGGTGGAGCCTTCTTCGGGGCGCTGGGCGATCGGATCGGACGTCGTCGCCAACTCGCGATCGTCGTGATCGCGGTGTCGGTGGGGACGTTCGCGGTGGGCATCCTTCCTGGCTACGAGACGATCGGGATGGCCGCGCCCATCCTCCTGGTGATCGCCCGGCTGGTGCAGGGATTCTCCGCGGGCGGCGAGATCGGCGGCTCGTTGACCTACCTGGCCGAGCATGCCCCGGATGCCATCCGTGGTCGGGTGACCGCGTGGCAGAACATCTCGGCCATGATCGCGGGACTCACCGCGTCCGGTCTGGTCGCCGCGCTGACCCTGGCGACATCGGTCGACACCATGGCCTCCGGCCTGTGGCGGGTGCCGTTCCTGCTCGCTGCGCCGCTGGGCATCGTCGGATTCGTGATTCGGACGAAGATCGACGAGAGCCCGACCTTCGTGGAACTGCGCAAGGAGCAGCGTCGCGATCACGCGCCGCTGGCGACGGTGTTCAAGAAGTACACGCCGCTGATGCTGATCTGCCTGGTCCTGGCCACCATGCACAACATGGGCAGCTACACCATCGTCACCTACTTCTCCAATGCGGCCTCGACCGCAGCCGGCGGCAAGTCCAACGTCGCGTCGATAGCGCCGGTGGTGATCTACGCCTCCGCGATTGTCGCCCTCCTGGTCAGCGGCCGCCTCTCGGATCGAGTCGGACGCAAGCCGGTGATCATCGGCGCCTGTGCGGCGTATCTGGTGCTGGGGATTCCCGCGGCCAGCCTGTATCTCAACGGCACGATCGCGGGGATCATCCTCGGGCCCCTGCTGCTCGGACTGATCTACGGCTTCTACGCCGGCGGCCCGTTCACGGCGATGGTCGAGTTGTTCCCCGCCGCCGTCCGCGTCACCGGGCTCTCGGTCGCGTACAACGTCTCGGTGGCGGCGTTCGGCGGCACGGCGCCGTTCTTCGACACCTGGCTGGTGAAGGCGACGGGAATCACGATCTTCCCGATCTACATCCTGATGTTCGTGGCCGTCGCGACGATCGCGGTCACCTTCACCTTCAAGGACATGGCCCGGAAACCCCTCGAGCTGGACTGACCCGAGCCGGTTCTCCGGTCCGGCAGCCGGCCTGGCGACGACCACGACGACGGGACGGAGTTGGGGCACCGAGCCCCGGCTCCGTCCCGCGGGGCGTCCCGACCGGGATCGAGCGGCTCACCGACGCGCGGGGCGCCGGGGCACGTCGCTCGTTCCCGGGGTTCCCGTCACTCTCGCGTCATGTCGGCGTCGCCCTCCGGCCACCGCGTCGGGCTAGCTTGCCCTGCATGGCCGAACCCGCAGACGTGCCGCCGCTCGCGCCGGGCTCGAAGCTGCTGCAGATCGGTCCGTTCAAGACCGGCACGACGGCGATCCAGCACGTGGCGTCCACCCGGCGCGAAGCGCTGGCCGCCCATGGCGTGGTCTATCCCGGCCGCGGCCTGAACCACCGGTGGGCGATGGCCTCGCTGACCGGCCTCACCTGGGGCTGGGCGCGGACGGACGCCACGGGTGCGCCGCCCCGGCACGGCTCCGACCTGCTCCGCGAGCTGGCCGCGGCACCGCGGAATGCCCGGATCTGGCTCTCCTACGAACGGCTCGCCGTGCTCGACGACGAGGCGGTGGCCGCCCTGTGCGCGCGCCTCGGCGGCCCGCTGCACGTCCTGGTGGGCCTGCGGCCGCTGCGCTCGCTGCTGCCGTCGGAGTGGCAGCAGCTGGTGAAGTCCGGACGCCGTCCCGGCACTCTGGACGACTGGGCGGCCACCACCATGGACGGGATCGCCGCCGGGCGCGGCCGGGTCCGGCACCTCGACCACGCCGGGCTCGTCGAGCGCTGGTCGCGCGCGGTCGGCCCGGACGCGCTCACCTGCGTCGTCACCGACCCCGGGCGAGCACAGGCCACCCCGCGCGTGGTCGAGGCGCTCCTCGGCCTACCGCCAGGACTGCTCCAGCCTCCGCCCGGCCTGGCCGGCGACCGCAGCAACCGCTCGATGACCGCCGACGAAGTGGCGCTGGTGGCTGCCGTCGCGCGCGAACTACGCGGCCGCGGCGCCTCCCGCGAGGACTACCAGGACGTCGTGACGCGAGGGATCGTGAGCCGGCTCCTCGCCCGTGCGCCGCGGGCGGGGGAGGCGAGGATGGGCCTGGGCCGGTCCGTCGCGGAGCGCGCTCGGGCGCTCGACCGCGCTGC